>NZ_CP019388.1:327500-655000 GCF_001971725.1 Winogradskyella sp. J14-2
TACCAAATGTTACCGAAATAGTGTTTGGTCCATCTACCAATTGATTATCAAACGCTGAATAGATTGCATAATCAACAGAAGCTGTTGTGCTATCAAAATTATCTATTGTAAATGTTACACTTCCATCAGCTGCTCCAAGACATGTAACATTGTTTGGAGCCACGGTAGAAGTTAGGGTAGAAGCAGGGTCAATTGCAAAATCAGCAGATTTTACAAAGTAACAATCCGTCACTAAATCATGAACAACAAAGGTGTAAACCACACCAGGAATTAAGTTGGTGAAGGTTCTTGTATCTCCACCTGGAGTGTCTGGTGGTAAATAGCTTGTTGTATATGGAATAGTGTTGAACTCTAAAATACCAAACTCATAACTACCACTACCTACAGCAGATACAGCAGTAACTTCAGCAGTACCACCTGTTGTACAATCTGGAACAGAAATATTAACATTAATAATTAAATCTGATGGAGGAGAAGCCATAGTTATTTGTTGCGACAAACTACAACCATTAGCATCTACAACATTAATAGTATAGTTTCCATAGTTAATAATATTAAACGTATGATCCTCGTTTGAAGTCGCATTATATGGGTTGCCAGGAATGACATCTCCAAAATTGTTAGAAATAAAATAAGTAAATGGCGCAGTACCACCAGCAACATTTTCAACGGTAATAGAACCTAAAGAAGACCCTCCAGGATTATTACATGTAATATCTACTTTACTTAAATCGAAAGTGATGGCATCTGGCTCAGAAAGTGTTATGGTTTCAGTTGTAGCACACGAGTTAGCATCTGTTATAGTGATGGTATAGGTACCAGCAGTTAAACCAGAGGTCTGTGTGCCATAATCAGTTCCTGTAGTGTCATTATTGACATTTATAGTAAATGGAGGAGTACCAACAGTAGTATCTATGGTAATGTCTATAGATCCATTTGCATCTCCATTACAAAGTATCGGTTGGCTTTCAACAACTGCACTAAAAGCAGGAGGCGAAATAGGATTTACTGTTATAATTCCAGATTCAGCAGTACAACCATTAGCATCAGTTACCTGAAACTGATATGTACCTGCTGTAGAAGTATTATAAGTAAAAGTTGAAGGAGTACTTCCTAAAGCACTATAAGGTGCTCCATTTATAGAAACTTCATAAGTGTAAGGAGCAGTACCTGTAATGGTTCCTGTTAACTCAGCATCAGGAGTTGCAGTACAATCTAATGTTTCAGCAAGTACAACATTTATAGTTGGACTTGGTATAGGATCTATAGTATAAGATTCGCTATATGTACAATCGTTTTCATCTCGTACCTGAAAAGTATAAGTGTTTGGTGCAAGACCAGTAAATACATTTGAAGTTTGATACGCTGTAGCAGCAGAAGCTGGTGCTATAATTTGATATTCTAAAGTACCATTTCCACCAACAACGTTAGATATAGCAACATCGCTAGTTAATGTAGGACACGTTACAGGAGTATTTGTAAAATCCATATCAGTTGGTGGATTTAACGCGTCGATTGTAATAGTGTTTGTAACAGCTGTACAAATATTAGTATCTCTAATAGTGATGGTATAAGTGCCTTGCGTTAAGCCTGTGAATACATTACTGGTTTGAAAATTAACACCATCTATACTGTATTCGTATGGTGGATTTCCACCAGATACATTTGTAACAGTTATCTCTCCTGTACCATTACAAGTAAAAGGTGCCGATAATTCTGCCGTTCCAGAAATAGCTGTATTTTCAATAATAGTTACAGTTTGAGGATCAGTAGTACAAACCGAAGGACCTGATGTGTATTGTAAAACAACATCGTAGTTTCCTGCCACTAATCCTGTAAATAATGATGCGTTAGAGAATGTAGTTCCGCCATCAATACTATACGCAATAGCATTTCCGTTTGGATTTGTAACATTGATCGTAATTGTACCTGTATCTCCTGTACCACCACATAAAATATCTGTTGATGCTACATTAAATTCTGGTGCAGGAATATCATCTACCGAAATTGTAGTTGTTGCCGTACAGTTGTTAGAGTCCATTACCAAAATATCAAAAGTACCAGCAGAAGTCACTACAATTTCTGGTACAGTTTGAAAATCTGTAGAACCGTTAATAAAGTAGAAGTAAGGTGGTGTTCCACCTTCAGGATAAATGGTTATTTCACCTTCAGTACAAGTTAACGGTACTGTTACGGCTGCTGTTACCGTTAATAAAGGTGGCTCAACAATAGTTACATCTTCGGTGTGTAAACAACCATTTTCAGTTTCTACAGTTGCTGTATAAGTTCCTGGATTAAGATTTTCAAATAAATAAGAGTTTTCCATTATTGGACCAACAGTATTAACTATGGTTCCATTTTCACTGAGCGTGAAGGTATATTGAGGGTCTACATCATTTGCTGCTAACTGAATACTCCCTAATTCGCCAAAACATAATGGTTGTGTCACTGTAGAAGTGACCGTAAAATCTCGCTCTCTAATTAACACATCAGGAACTGAGAAAATACAAGGATTGGTTGGCACACCAATCTGTCTTACATAAACTTGATAAATTCCAGGTGTAGTTACTGTAAATACATTACTAGTTTGATAGTTTGTGCCATCGATACTAAACTCATAGCCAGAAGGCACATCATTAACCGTAATGCTTCCGTTTGTAGTACAAATAATATCTGTTGATACTACTGTTGGCACTAATAAATTTTGATATACGTTAAAATAGAACTGATTAAAACATCCGCCAGGATAATTGATGGTTAATCGGAATTGACCAGCAGTATTAGCTAAAAAGTCAGCACCTGTAGCCACTTCATTCCAAGTACAACCAGGATCTTCATTAGCACAATCAGGATCGGAAACCGCAGCACAACTAGATTCATCCAATTGTTCCCAGATAATAGAGATTGAATCAGATATATTGGTTTCAATAAATCTTGAATCATCAGCACCACATAGGAAAATATTCGGTAATAACTTACCGTCATTAGGGCAAGTCACAACTTCATCTGCATAAGGAATTATCGGATTTTCAATATCACCACCAAAAAGTTCAACTTCATAAATTTGCTCAATAGATTGACAAGGAGCAACAGCAGTGTTGAATGAATAATAAGTTCCGGTAGCATCTACATTAATGGTTTGTGTATTTCCAATCACAGGAGTGCCTGTAGGACTTGTAGACCATGCATAAGAATCATAGCCATTGGCTGCTGTAAGTTCAACGGTATCGCCACAAAGAATAATTTCTTCAACAAATTCGCAATCTAAATCTGCTAAGAAATTAGTTGCTTGAGGAGACAATAGACAACCTGTATTACTGTTTAAACTTGGATCATCTGTAATTTGAAATGTTGGATTATAGAATCCATTATATGTGGCAAAAGCCTGATTATTTATAATGTTAGAACAGGCATCTGCTAAATCTCCACAACTACTTACAACTTCAACTTCAATTCTAATTTCGTATCGAGGATCATTTTCTTCTACAAGAGAATTATCAATATCAAAAACCAATTCTCGAGTTACAGGATCGTAACTTGCAACTGTTACACCAGGCGGAAGAATTAAGTCTGTTGGGTGATTATAAATAATATTAATCGGTAAAACATCTCGAATCTGAAAATTGGTAGCATTGTCATTACCTACATTCTGAAAACCAATAACATAATTCAACTGAGCACCAAGATCAACGAGTTGGCCACCAATATCATTGCCAGCATCATCCTCAACAAGTTTTGTAAGTACAATATCTGGTTCAATAATTTCAACAGCAAAAGCAAAGAAATACGGAAAATAGGTATCACCACTTGTTTCTAATCGAATAGTACCAGAAGTAGCGTCATTGGCTATTACCGAGTTTCCTGGATTAGGAATGGCAATAGTACCTGTATCAAAACCAAGTGTATTTGTACTATTAGGAACACGGTTTGTCACCGGAGTGGCATCTAATCTTGTTACCGAACTGTTGAAAAAATTAGCCACAGGACGATCTGCAGTAGATAAACTAACACCATTTAATCGTAATCTATCACCTAAGATAGGGCTATCACCTTCTAGCGTAGCAAACGCAAAATTAGCTCGTACTGGCGCAGGAGCAGGAACTGTTCTGAATCCACTTACAGGAATGTCCAAGTTTGGATTGCCACCAGGAACACTAATTGCACTAAAACCATCAAAACTAGTAATGGATTTACCCGGAAGCGTAGGATCTTCATACACAATAAATAAAGACCAACCAGCAGATTGACCTGTACCGTTATATGGATTAAAGTTTGCTGTTTCACCAACTCCAGATGACACGTTTGCAACGGTGTAAGTACCTAGGTCTGCACCAGATCCAAAGCTGGTTACAAAATTGGTGACATCTGCAAAACAGGCATATGAAAAACTATCGCCACCATCTATGGTTGTACCGTTGGCATCAAATATTATAGTTCCTGTTACATCTGTATATGCTCCTGTTGGTCCTTTAAGTTTAACTTCAGTGATTGGCTCGTTTCCAGGATTTACGGCTCCCCAATATAAGCCGGCATATATAATTTGGTAACAATTAGGATTCGGAATTTCTAAATCTGCGCTCGATGAGCTAAAGGTTGAAGGATCACTATCAATATCTATATATTGCATATTGACATTGTGGTTGTAGACAGCTCCGTCATTAAACGGATCATTGTTTGGACCCAGAATATTATTCCCAATTAATACAATGTCTCCTTTTAAATCCTGATTAAATCTTGGTGTGAATGGCACATAATTTTGTGCATAATTCACCATACCAAAGCATAGTAATATTATAATTATTAATGCTCTTGAAAAAGTAGGTTTTTTCATGATACTTGGTTTTAATTCCTTATAAATACTTGGGGCAAAGTACCTATGAAGAATGGCTTAACTTATTAATTTTCAATTTTTATGAGGGACATTTTTTCATTGTATGGTTTATTTCCTTTGTCTTCCATAGCCTTATTGGCAGCACTTATACTATCAAACTTACTGTAGTAAATGTAGTATTTACTCGTGTTGACATCGTAGAAGAAATCTACATTAGCGCGACCCGAAGCTATTACTTTAGTTAAAAAATCGTTTCTCTTATTTATATCACTATGTACAGCAATGATTAGGTAGTAACCACTTTCTGTGTTTTTAACATTCTTTAAAATCTGAATATTTTCGCTTTGCGCTTCTCCAAAGTCAAAATCATCAGAAGTATATGGTGTTTCTGCAGGTTTTGTTGTACGTTTTATATTTTGAAGCATCGTTCTATCTTGCGCATATCTATCCTGGTCATTATCATAGGCGGCACGCTTAATTCGTCTTCTTTTTTCAAACTCTGTTGCTTCTTTAATAATTTCTAATCTATTGTTGAGTTGAATTCTTAACGTTTTGGCTTCGGCTTGTTTAAGTTTTAAATCTTCTATTTTCTTTCTATAGAATAGATTGACTTCATCAAGCTTTGTTGTTTTATAACGTTCTTCATAAAGTGAATTTAAAGAATCTATTTTCTCAGTTTGAGATTTAATGACTTCATCTAAATCAGACTTTATAGCATTAAGTTTGTTGTTTTCAGCGGTTACACTTTTAAATGGTTTTGGCTTAACAGCTATTCCTTGGTCACTTAAATCATTTTCTTCTTTTAAATCCTGTAAATCTTCGTCTTTTATATTAACAATCTTTTCAAATTCTTGAAGAAGTTTATTTTGCTGTTCACTAGATGATTCAGCATCTTTAGTCAGCGAAGCAATAGTTTTACCTATGTCATCTTTTGGATTTTCTACTAATTCCTCTTTTGCATTCGCTTCTTCCTTAGCTTGTTGCTCAGCTAGTAACCTAGCTTTTTCAGCAGCTTCTTCACGCGTTTTCTGTTCCGCTAACTGTTGTGCCTTAGCTCTTGTTTCAGCTTCCTCTTTAGCCTTTTGCTCTGCCAGTAACTTTGCTTTAGCGTCGGCCTCTTCCTGCGCTTTTCTTTCGGCTTCTTCTTTGGCTTGTTTCTCAGCTAACAATCTTGCTTTTTCAGCAGCTTCTTCACGAGCTTTCTGTTCCGCTAGTTGTTGTGCTCGAGCTTTGGCTTCGGCTTCCTCTTTGGCTTTTTGTTCTGCCAGTAGTTTTGCTTTAGCATCAGCTTCTTCCTGTGCTTTTCTTTCGGCTTCTTCATTGGCTTGTTGCTGGGCCAGTAATCTAGCGTTTTCAACAGCTTTTTCACGCGCTTTCTGTTCCGCTAATTGTTTTGCTTGTTCTTTAGAACGTTCTTCAGCCAGTTTCTTTTCACGTTTATAAATTTCTTCTCTAACTTTTTGTTCTTCCACTAACTTTGCTTTAGCTTCAGCCTCCTTTTGTGCTTTTCTTTCAGCTTCTTCACGAGCTATTTTTGCTTTAGCCTCACGTTCAGCTTTTTCTTCTGCAAGTTGTTTTGCCTTTGCTTTAGCTTCTGCAATGGCATTAGCCTCAGCATCTTTCTTGACTTTTTCTTCAGTTTCTCTGTCTAATTTGGTTTGCGCTCTACGCTCAGCAGCACGTTCTCTTATACCTGCCAATTCTTCATCAGAGGCTTGCACTGTAGGTTTATTTCGTTTTTTAGTAAACAACCCACTAACTTCTTCGTCGCCATTATAGTCTAACTTCTTTCTGGTAATAAATCTGTATGCCAAAGTAACCTCATGTGAGGATCCAAACTCCACTAACTCACCAATAGACTTTTCAATATTATACTCTAGGGCGATGTTTTTTGTAACATTGAGACCTATTCCACCAGATACACCATAGCGATTATTATATCCTACCTGCAACCAAATACCTTTAGGGACATTTATCATTGCTAATCCAGATATGATGGTTTCGTCATTTCTAAATTCAGACATCAAGATTGCAGAGAACTTGGTGTCCTTAAAGAAGCCGCGACCATCAAAAAAGCCTGTGTGCATTGCATGGGCTTTTATACTTTGTTTAGGATCTTCTTCTATAAGTGAAGACGTTTCAAAATTATATAATACCAGATTGTTAATGGATACACCAAAATCTAAAAACTCTGTTCCGTAGTTAATACCTGGATTTACAGTTAGTAAAAAGTTTTCAGGAACATTCTGTAACGATGGGTCGTCGAAATTTACTACAATATTAGATGTGTTAACTCCACTTTTATAGGCAGCCGAATTAAGACCAAAAGTTAAATTACTATTGGTATTTAATTTAACGTTGTAAGCAAAGTTTAAAAGACCACCAAAAGTGGTTAAAACACCATAGTTTTGTTGAAATGCAGCAACACCAGCACCAATATTTTCAGCAAAACGACCTGAGAAACTTCCTAAGAACATTTCTGGAGCATTATCAAACTGAACCCACTGTCTTTTATTATTAAAACTAATGTATTTGTTTTGCTCTCTAACAAACGTAAAGGTAGGGTTGATGTTGTAACGGTTAAAAACCAAAGAGTTTCTTATTGGTAAATCAAAAGAAACAACTCCGTCATCTTGTTGCGAAAATGCCATCTGAATGGTAAGGGGCAATATAAATAGTATCAATAGATGTGCTTTCATGCTACTTTACTATGGTTATTGATCCTTTTTTTACATTACCTTCTACAGGTGTTATAATGTAGTAGAACACTTGATTAACACTTGTAAGGTTTAAATTATCTTGTGGCCAATTATTTTGATAATCTAATGTTTGAAAAACGACTCTGCCTTGTTCGTTTAGTATTATTACCTCCGTATTTGTTCCAGTTGTATATTCTAGTGGAATAACCCAAGTATCATTAATAAAATCTCCATTAGGGCTTATAACATTTGGGATATTTGATACATCTGGAAAAGGCTCAACACCTCGTTCTATAACAAAATCGTAAGTTCTGGAACCATTACAACCTACGGTTTCAGTAATTATTACACTGTAGTTTCCTATCTCTGAAGCTTCGTATGTATTTTCAGTTGCTTCTGTGATAACTTCATCGTTTAAATACCATGTAAATTCTGGACTAACTGCATCTGTTGTAATTTCAATAGTTAAGGTTTCGTCCTCTAGAATTTGATTAACGTCCTCTACATTTATTGCACTATTAAAAAGCTCACTAACTAAGTCTATACTGCCAAATGCTGAGCAATCACCCAAATCTACCTGAACTGAAAACGTACCAGACTCGTTAGTTTGGTACATTTGATTTGTAGCATTTGCTATTTCAACACCATCTTTAAACCATTGGTAACTATTGCCACCAACTGTACTTAATGTTGTAAGTCCTTGTTCTGGACAATACGGGTTTCCTAAACTCGATGCTATGGTAACATCGGCTTCGCCAGATGTACTAACCTCGCTTATTGTTACTCTGTTTGAAAATGAGTTAGATGTACATGTCCCATAATTTGTTTCTACAAAGTAAGTTCCTTCTTCATCAACCAATAGCGAAGATCCTTCTGCCACAAAAACTGAGGTCGTTGGACCAGTTTCCTTAAACCAATTGAATGTTAAAGAAGGATAATTGAGAGGGGAATCATTATTAGCTGTGCCAGGATTGTCAATGGTTAACAAGTAATTTCCACCCGTACAATAAGCACCAGTTGAAACTAAATTATTTATTGTAAAAGGTGAATCTTGAAGCTTATAATACGCAGCAAAAGGCACAGAAGGTGTACTCGTTGCAACAGGAGAACTACTTTTAACTCTAATTCTATAATTTTCGCCAGAAGTAGTTTGAGGAATTGAAAAGTCTATTGTTGCAGGTGATGTAGTGACCGATCCTGTTGAAGACGTATAAATAACTTCTGCGTTAGAGAAGCTTCCATCTGCATCAGATAGCTCAACAGAGAACTGATTTGAAGGATTTAGAGCAGACGCTGGTGAAAATACAAATGTAACGCTATAGGTATTAAAAGCATCACTAGCACATGCTTGGGTAAAGCCTAAATTAGGCTGACCAATGACCAACTGTGCCTCAACTTGTTTTAATGAAAGCAGAGATACAACTAGGCAGAACGATATAAGCAACTTATTTAGTTTAGTAGTTTGAGGCATATGCTTATTGTAATTTTTATTCTATAGGCTTTACGGTATTAAGATGGGTTAATCTATAATCTCCTTTTTATAGTATTAATCGTCATCATCGTCGTCATCTATAAAATCATTTGAGGCAATGATTCTGTTAACTTGTAATCTAAAATCAGGATTTCGTGTATCAGAGGCTGCAATAAAAGTTTCTTTATCGGACCCTTTTGCGTAAAGATTGTTAAAGGCTCTACTGCCATACCAACTTTCTAAGTCATCATTATTGGTATATCCTTTTCTGTATATATTTCCTTTACAGTTATTAAAGTAGGTTTTAGTAAACTGAATTTTTTCAAGGTTTTCGTTATTAAGTTTTATGTGATCATCTAAAATAACAGCAGGATAGAAACCAGAAATTACACTCTTGTTAATGGCAAAAGATGCATCGGCACCTATGTATATAGCTTCTTGCACAAGACCAACTTGTATATCTGATTTTATGTTATCAGAAACATTGACTAGTGTCAGGTTTTCGGCATTGACAAATGTTTGACGCTTAGAAGTATCTGATTCTTCTTTGTTATCATAAGATTTTATAACCATACATCTCGATCCGTTTGCACTAGATACGTAAGGCGATCTTATGGCTAATGAGTTTATTAATTGGCATTGTGTACCATAATTAAATTCATAATCATTGATTTTTGAACGATATGATACTAATTTCTCTAAAATTGCAGAGCCACCAAGAATGCTAAATGAGTTACCAGCACAATAGCTTACCATAACATTTTCAATAACGGTTTTGTTTCCTATACCTGCTAGTGTTAATGCATTAAAATAGCCAAATCTTTTGGTTCTTTTACCGGCAAACTCTATCCTAACATATTTTAACTCTCCAGAATTACTTTCTGCATTATTACCTCCGTAAGCAATATGCTCTGTAGACGCAGGTTTTAGTCCATAATTAAGTGAGGCTAATTGTCCGTAGGTATTTAGAGGTGCATCTCCTAAAATAAAAATACCGCCCCAGTCACCAGCTTTTTTACTGCCTCTACTCGAAGTAAAAACTATAGGATCTGTCTGAGTTCCTTTTGCAATTAGCTTAGCACCTTTAGTTATAATCAATGACGCCTTAGAATCAAAATCACCAAGAATTTTGGTGCCTGGCTCAATGGTTAGTGTAGCACTATCGGTTACAAATACATCACCTAAAAGAAGGTAAGTATCTCTTTTTAATAATTTAGTATCTTTAGTAATCTTGCCACTTAAAATCTGTGTAGGCTCACCATATTCAGATTGGCTAGGCTTAAACTCTGTCCATGTGTTTAACCAGTTATCGTAGCCAATTATTCCTTTTTCCTGCTGTGCAAAAGAGTTGCTTAACACTAATAGAAAAATAAGCGCGGTTTGAAATAAATTTTTCATAGTAGTTAAATTTGATAATTTGGGTTTTAAAATAGTTTTTCAACTAATTGCATCAAACATATGAATTAATCCTATGAAATACAAGAAATTATCGTTGAAATACTTATTTTAAATACTGTATTAGTATTTTTCTTACAAATATGACATTTTGTACGTTAAAATGTATAAAATATTAAATCACTGAATATCAATAAATTATTTTTTGGCAGATACCAAATAAAAAACCTCGCAAAACTGCGAGGTTAAAAACATAAAATTGATTTTAGACTAATCCTCTTTGAAATCGTTATAGGTATGTAAAGCTTTTAAAGTAGATTCATAAAACAAAATCGCTGCAATAAGATCATTGGTGTCTGAATAGGGTAGGATTTTGGTCTGAAATTCTACAGTGCTTTCAAAATAATCATCTGAAGCTTCTTTATTATCTTCTAAGGCCTTTTTGTTCTCCTTTGTCTCAGGAATACCTAAGGATTTCATGGTTACACCAGGTTTTGTAGCAAAGGCAATATTTGGAAGAATATTCACAATAACTTCTATACGTTCTATATATAATGTTAATAATTCACCCTTAGACATATCATCTAATTGCTCTCTACTATGGTATTTAGATATATTTACCTTGCCACTTATTATACTTTGTGAATCATCTCCCTTTTTAGTATCCGATTTTTGGGCGTTGCCTAAACCTATTATAAGGAACAACAGGGCACTAAATAAAGTAAGTTTTGTTTTCATATTTATAGTTTTGATTTGGACTAACACTGACAAATCTATATAAAATAATCACAAAAACAACTAATTTTACGCATTTTTCTTGGAAAAATTTTAACACTTTAAGTGTAAATTTCATAGATAAACTACGTAAATAGTAGATTAAATGCGTATTTTACCGACAAAATACAACAGGTAATTTTAACATTTTTAAGGCAAAAAAGAGATTAATAAAAGATAGATTTAGAAGACTTTTTTCGATAAAAAGTAAAATTAAAACCTACAACAAAAGAAATTCCATCTCTTTTATAGTTACATTTTATGGTGCATTTCATCGTTAATTTTAGCATTCCTTTACACTTTATCGCAAAATTATTGCAATCATATGATTTTTAAGGCACTACAAATTATTTGAAGCAAATTTGACAAAATCCAAATCTTTATTTGTCATGAAAAACCTAATCGCAGCCTTTTGTTTGATTTGTTTTTACAGCGCTTTCAATACAACCTTTGCGCAAGAAAGTCCAATTTTTGATAGAGCAGAGGATCAGTTGGCTAACACAGATACAATTCCAGATTTTAGATCTAAAGTACATAAGCTAAAATTAACTGGCATCATTTACAAAAACGATGGTGTAACTCCTGCAAAAGATGTTATCCTTTTTATAGAACAACCAGATGAGGATGGTAATTTTGATTTAAGACGTGCTGGTGATCAGCGCTATGTTTTTCACAGAAGTTGGGTAAAAACCGATGCTGATGGTAGATATACTTTCTATACGTTTATACCAGGTAACGACAGACGATATAACCAAATGCAGCAGATATTTCCAATTATCAAGGAAACATCGAAAGAAGCTGTACCGCTAGAATCGTTATTATTTGATGATGATCCTATGTTAACAAAGCGTTGCAGAAAACAATTGGCAAAAAAAGGCAACACAGCTCGGATATTAACTACTAAAAAAGTAGATGGTATTTTAGTTGCCGAAAAAAACATTGTATTACCAGAAAATACTGAACCGATAAAATAATCAACATTATTATTAATTAACCGCAAGAGCCTTGGATTTGTATTCAAGGCTTTTTTTATGGTATTATTCGGCTAATATGTCATCAAAAAATTCATATCTTTAACTATCCCTTAATTAATTCCCTTATTATTTACTCGGTTGTCGCACGGCATTTACCCAAAAAATGGGGTAGGTATTTTTTATGTAAAGAATAGATACATTTAACAAAACATATATTTATGGAAACTATTGAAATTAAGGCAGGTGAGGAGGTTAAACTCAATGTGAAAATTAGCTCTGATGCCAATGCAGGATCTAATGTAAGCCTTAACGATAAGGTTATTAAAAAAAGTATAACCAACAATTTCAGTTTAGATTTAGGTGAAATAGAGCAGTTAGATGAGGGTATATTATCTGTTGTTTCAAATTTCTTTGTTTTAGGCGGAAACATAGATGCTATTATTGAAACTACGCATGTTGTAAACACCTTATCCTCAGACACAACTACAATAGAGATTACTTCAGAAAAAGTTAAGATCAGTCCTGTTTTATTTATGGCTTATATCGTTATTAAATTAAAAAGAATATAGTATGAAAAGGCTAATATATACTACAGTAATAGTAGTTAATTCAATATGTGTGGCACAGAATGTAGATTTAAGCCAATTTACATTATCAAATCCATCAAGCCCAGCATTTGTGCTTGTTGAAGAAACACCAACGGCAATTTACACACCAGACAATTTTAAAGCTTTGGCTCTGCATGCCTTGAATAACTTTGGCGAAAGCTTTTCAATAGAAGCTACGCCGTATTTCTTGATTAACCAAGAGAGTAAAAACCGAACCTACCAAAAGTATGTCGGTGTTATGAAAGATGACTCGGGTGAACTTAAACAAAACCCTTTTAGTGGTTTAAAAACCACAACCATTTCATTGGCTTACGTAGATAAAGAATTTAGTGGATTGCCAAATGAGCGTAAAACCTACTCAATAGGTGCAAGAACCACGTTACTGCGCTTTTATAATAAAGATAAAGTTCATAAAAATACCGTAGCTATGGCTACAGCACTATCTAATATTGTAACACCTCAAAACGTACTTATACAAGGTGAAGAAGCCATTCAGGCTTATTACAATGAAAAGCAAGACGAGATCAATGCGCTCTTAAAGCCTTTTGAAAAAACCATTAAACCCATCTTTAGATTAGATTTTGCCGCAGGCTATAGTACAATGTTTAAGGAAAACTCTATTTCTTCTGGTACAGCCAATAGGATAGGAGCTTGGTTGACTTCAGAAACCAGTCTTATTTTAAATGAAGGTAGTGATGCAAAAACCAATAACTACTTTAATCTGTTTTTAACGGCCAGATATGTTGAAGATGGCTTTAATATTAATACCAATGATGATTATTTTACAACATACTATCGTGATTTTGGCGGCAAGCTAGATTTTGAATTCGGTAAACTTACGTTCGGTTACGAATATATTTCAAGAAGTGGAACGTTCACTAGCGAACGCTCGGTTGGTAATATAATGTATAGCATAAATAAAGACATTAGCATATCTGGTGGTTTTGGTAAGGATTTTTCGGTTACTGATGATAATCTACTGACCATATTTGGTATTCATTGGGGCTTAAACACAGGCAACAGTAAGGTAAAACTATAATTCTTTTCGCTATGGCAGAACATCAATTTCAACCATTAGAACATATAGGACTCTGCTTTAGTGGTGGAGGCTATCGTGCAACGTTTTTTGCCCTTGGTGTTGTATCATACCTAGACCATTTGGTATATAAAGACCAATCCTTACTAAAATCCGTAAAAGCAATGAGCACGGTTAGTGGTGGAACTTTACTGGGAGTAGGCTTAGCAAAAGCAATGCAAAAAGACGATTATGATTTTAAAACATTCTTTAAGTCATTCTATAATACGTTTACACCCAAAAACGATAAACTATTAGAAACAGCGATTGCTAAGCTTGAAAATGATGCCATCTGGAAAGCCAATCCGCATAAAAAGCGATCACTAATTAATGCCTTTGCGCTAACCTATGCCGAAATGCCAATATTTTCTGGTGATTTTGAATATTTCCATAAGAACTCTATAAAAAGGTTAGAGCAGGTTTGCTTTAACGCTACGGACTTTTCGTTCGGATTGACCTATCGCTTTCAAAATCAAGGCTTTTTTGGTAACAGTCCGTTATATAAAGACAATAGAAAGCAAGTAGATGCGCTACGCAACAAGGTGCAGCTAGGCGATGTTATAGCATCGTCCTCATGTTTTCCATTGGGTTTTGAACCGTTGGTTTTTCCTGATGATTATTTTAAAGATCAAAATGCGCAAGACTACAAAAACCTAAAAGGTTTAGACCTCTATATCAAAGGAGTAGGAATTATGGATGGTGGTATTGCCGATAATCAAGGTATTGGGAGCATGATGAAAATCAATGATCGTATGAAAGGCAAATTAGATCTTATTATGGTGAATGATGTAGGCAGCTATAAAATGGAACCTTGGCAACAAGATACTTCGGAAATAGGAAAAACATCTACAGTCCAAAAGGCCGTAAATAAGGTATTGCAATATTTTACAATTAAACCTATGTATTGGATAACCTTAGTCGTAGGTCTCATTATTGTTATCGCTAATTCGTATTTTGAATGTGAAGGTAAAGCCTGGACTGCACTTTATATTGTTGGTGGTATTATTACGGGAATTGGACTCATCATGACTGTTTTAGGGCTTTTAGCAGCAACAATTAAAGGGTTTGCACTCAGTAAACTTAGACATCTCTTTAAAAAAAACATACCTGAACCCTTGTTGGATGATATTCTAACTTTTCAGAAATTGGATATTACCTTGGTACAGCGTATGCTTACTGAGCGAGCAACTTCGGCCATAAAAATGATAAATGATGTATTCTTAAAACAGATGCGTCGTCTCAACTATGATTTATTCTATTCAAAATCTAGCTTAAACCATAAGCGATTAACCACTACGGTGTATAAACTAAACGGACAACAAACGCCTTACACCAAAGGAAAGTATAACGAAGCCATTAAGCCCAAACCTTCAAAAAGTCTAAAAAGGGTTGGTCTTACAGCATCTGAAACACCAACCACTTTATGGTGGGATAAAACCGATGTTGAGAAAAATAGAATGGATACGCTCATTGCTTGTGGTCAATTCACAACCTGCTATGAATTAATGGATTATATACTATCACTTAAAGCAGAAGAGAGTAGTGGTGTCACCGATTTTACTGCGCTCGATAAACTCTATGAGGCTTTAGAAAAGGATTGGAAAACCTTTAACAAAAATCCATTATGGCTTACTGAGCAATTAAAATAAAGATGATATGTCTCTACAACAAACGTTGAGCAACTTCCAACCAATTGTAAACACTTGTGTAATCCGTTTCGTGCTGGTTGTGTGGTGAATTAAACAATAAGGTATCGCCAGCAAAACGCTCTAAGTTGTAACTACGATCATCTATAAGCAAATCACCATGAAGAATAAACTTATGGCCACACATAATGCGATGTTGCCAGGTTATAAAAGGCATATGCTCATCTAACCAATCGCTTTTTTCCTTTAATGAGTTGGGGAATTGGGTGGCAGCCGTGGCTATATAAACATCGTGCTTATTGCAAAGGGCTTCCATAACCTGAATACTATCCTTAATAGGTTTTAGGTCTCTAAAAAATCCTTTTTTGTGTGCATGTTGCCATATACTTTCTTGATGAATCTCTGGGACATTTTGCCAAACTTCGCCAGATTCTATATGGGCTAGAGAGAGTTCTTGGTTGTGTTCTTCGTTGTATAATTCTATGTGCTTACCGTAGGTGTCGGCAAGTACATCGTCCATATCTACAAATATTGTGAGCATGTATCGTTCTTTTTATGCAAAGCAAACTATAATTACAAGGTATGCCAAGCCTTAAGTTTAAACTTTATGATTTTTTAATATATTGGTAAGGCATTGTTGTTTAAATGTTAAGGTTATGGTAAAGTTTGGTATTTCACCAAAAAAATGCGCTGAACCATATTTAAGCCCATACCTTTGCAACGTTTTTAAATAATACGACAACTAAATAATTATGAGTACAGTAAAAGAAAATGATGTGGTAAAAGTTCATTATACAGGAAAACTAAGCAATGGACAAGTTTTTGACAGTTCTTTAGAGCGCGAACCTTTACAAGTAGAGCTTGGTAAAGGTCAATTTATTCCTGGTTTTGAACAAGGGCTTATTGATATGGAAGTAAACGAAAAGAAAACCATTACCATAGATAAACAAGATGCCTACGGTGAGATTAATGATGCTTTATTTCAAATGGTTAAAAAAGAACAATTACCACCAGATTTAAAACCAGAAGTCGGTATGGGTTTGGTAGGATCTAGTGCAGACGGTAAACAACAACAGTTTAGGGTTGCTAAAATTGAAGATGAGCATATCATTGTAGACGCTAACCATCCGTTGGCAGGACAAGATTTAACCTTTGAACTAGAGGTTATAGATATCTTATAAGCTTTATAGTTTATAATAGTTTACAAAACGTTTTACATTTACTGTAGGACGCTTTTATTTTTTGTCTAGTATTGTGAAGCGTGGTTGCTGAATACTTATTTTACATAATGTAAATTATAGGACATTTGCTATTATTTGGTTTTCTATGTGAGTGTACCAATTGTCAGCTATAATGTTATTATGTAAAATATCCCACAATAATCAGTTTTCATAAGTATATGCAGTACTTGGGCATTAAACTAGAAATCGGTCTGCTACGCAGCGTTAATGCAATGTTCCTATAATTAGACGTTATGTAAAATGTCCGCTATCCAAACGCTCATTGCTTTTGTAAAATCAAATTACTATTGTAATTTATTTTAAACACAATCTCCAGCCGCTTGCCAGCCGCACAATAAAAGCTAGTTTTTGATTACTATTTAAAAATCGCGTAAACGACAAAATGTACGTGATAAAAAATTTTAGACGATTCTCGTGGATTGCCACTAGAGCATAAATTTTAAGAATAATAAAATTCTATGCACTTGTTATATTTAGAATTCCAAATTGGCTTTTTTTAGTTTCTAATATCTTTTGTCTTGAAACAAAAGAAACAAAAATTCAAGGATGCATATAATTTTGGAAACAATTAACGGTTCCTTCCACTATATTTTAGGAAACATTTGAACACTCAAGATTGTGTTTCATATTATGTAAAATAGAATTCTTAAGAATGTTTATTGGTAAACCCCTAAAATAAGACCGTTCCACTCACCTATTGTTTTGACCAAAATTTTATGAGGCCAAGAAAATTAAAAACTAAACAAGGAATTTATAGATTCTTTTAAAAAGGAATAAAATCCTCGATTCTTTTTATTTAATATCGAATTTTCATGTTTAATTCTACTATTCTCTGCTGCCAAATGATTCATTATTAGTGATTTATTTGTTTCATCTGCACTACCAAGCAAACCTTGAGAAATAGAGCAATCTTGCTTGCATTCATTGTCAAAATCGAAATCTATATTTCCTGTATTAAAATCCATTTCTTTAGGACCATAATAAATCCCTCTTGGTTTTAAAATCAAAGATAAAAACTGTTGTATTTCCATTCCAGCTAAACTTAAGCTAAAACCAAAAACGTTTTCACCTCTATTAACAAAATGGTTTTTCGGTAGTCCTTTAATATAATTTGGATTATCCAATTCTCCTGATAGTTCTAATGAAGCATCTTCAGGTTTATATTGACCTAAACATTGCATGCAAATTCTATCAGGTCCTATTGTATGAGCCTTCCATCTTGATTGATCTAAATTTGACAAATCTTCCTTTGGATTTGTGTCAATTCCTCCATCAATTACAGGTATTAAATTTGCAAATGACAGACAATCTAAAGTGTATCTTGGTAATGGCATATCTACACAAGAAAATAAAATATCGCAATCTAGAGCTGCCTCTTGTCCTTCTTTTTCAGTAATACTATATGGTACTGCATTAATACTTAAATCTGAAATAAGCTCAGTATTTAAAAGACGCTCTTTCAGAACATCTACTTTATACTTGCCTACATCTACTCTATTTACTGCTAATAATCTATCTAAATTTTTCAATTCAACTAAATCAAAATCTATAAAGGTTAAGTTTTTTACACCAGTCCTTAAAAGAGCTTCAGCAACTATGGAACCAACACTACCTAAACCAACTATTCCTATTTTTAATCTAGAAATTTCTTGTTGTTTTGAATCTCCCCAAGATGAAATTGTGCGTTTAAATTCTTCTCCGAAATCGGATTCTGGTAAAATTTTGTTGCAGAAATATGATTTTAGGGACTTCCCTACTATTCTTACTGATTCACACCAATATCTTTCATAAGTATTTGGAGCTTCCTTAATCCAAAAGCGTGCGCTCCAATAGTTATCAGTTCCTATTGTCATTCCAATCAGTGGTAAACCAGTAACTGCCTTAACCCTTGGTGCTAACATTTTCTCAGCTTCTATATCATCGAAACTCATTCCTTGCCAGCCAGGATATGGATGACTATGAATAAAACAAATTCCTAAATTATTAGCTAATGCATAAGAGGTAACCTTGTCAAAATAGACAGAGTTAAAACTAACATTTCCATGTACATTTCTATCTTCAAACTCAGGTAATATTACTTCATTGATAACACCTGTTTGTCTTGACTTTCCAGTAGATAATTTATAAAATGCAAAACATAAATCTTCTTGACCATCCTCTCTAATGAGGTGTTCAAAAAATATCCTATTGACATTTTCTGTCATTGCTATGCTATATTTCATTCGAAATCTAATAATGTTCTTAAAAAAGCTAAATAATCATCCGCAGTCATACCTGAAGTCCAACCTTTAAATGGACGACTCCAATATTGATATTCAGGTGTAGGTACTTGTCTTGCGTGTATACCACCAAAAGGATGATTCCCTCCGCCTCCAGTTATAGGAAGTAAATGTGGTTTAATATGTGGGCCTGAAGGTGCTAAGAGTGGAAATTGATGACCTTGCAAAGCAATTTCAATTTCTTGTCCTTTAAACCTACCTAACGGAACGATAAACTTGAAGCACACAAAATTATTTGTGTGCATCCAAGTTTCGAGTCCTTTGCTCTGCAACTGACTCATTAACTCTTGATTTCCCATAACTATGAAACAGTTGTAGGTTCAAGTTTGCAAGAACTAAATTTAAGACCATTCTTAATGGCTACTTTATGTTCTCGATCATTTTTGTAACTAATCTCTCTATGTCCGCTAATTTGTTTCAAATAAAAGCCACTAGCATTCTTACCTGATGCAGTTAAAATCTCGTTTGGTGTTAAAAAACACTCATCAACTTCAACTGGTTCATCATCTACATAAATTATTAGCTTTTTATAAGGTTTGGCAAAAAAACCTTCAATTCCAGCCCCTTTTAGATTAATTTCTTCATCTAATTGTACTGGCTCAAAGCCCTTTTCATTAACCTTTATTAATAATTCATAATCTTCTACAGGTAATAAATCAGCTTTTTCTAAAATTTCCTTACCTGTAATAATTGCACTAACAGATTCAAATTTTTGTCTGTTAACTTTAAATATAAATTTTCCCATCTTTTTAATTTTTAATGGATTAACTCATTTCTTAAAAATAGCTTGAGCTTACTATTCAGGTAGCAGTTATACAAGGAATTGTGTAGTTAATTTTAATTTGTACCTTTGTACAACAAAACACGGGAAATGTTAAGATGATAAGTCTTAATTATTGAAGTCCTCGAAAACTTTAAATCCCATTTATATCCAATTTATTGTTACCAGCAATAGATTGGATTTTTGTTTTTTATCGGCTTATATATTTAAATTAAACGCATATTTATAATCAATTAAACTTTTACCATTTTCAAAATTATCTTTCCAAGCATCTTCAAGATGACTTCTCTCAATAATTTCAGTAGTGTTCTTACATTTAAATTCTTGATAAACTATATCTAAAATTTCTAATTCTTTTTCAGTGAATTTTTCAGAATCAAAATCTTTATTACCTAAAAATTTTTTACTGTAGCCCCAATCATTTTCCTTTTTAATTATTTTAATTGCATTTGTACTTTCTATGTAATCGAAAATACTATCATAGTTATTAGGAACTGGACCCATATTAATTGCTCTATATCGTGTACCACTGATAGAAACCGCTTCATGTTTATAATGAAGGAAATCACAATAAAATAAGAGTTTATTTAATTGAGTAACATATGGCTGCATATTTTTAGCAAAGAAAACCACCATTTCAGTCAATTTCTCAATATTAGGTCTTATATATCCTGTAAAATTATCAGGTAACTTATCACCTAACAAATAATTTTCAAAACCGATAGAAAATCTAATTTTCTTCTTCTCATCTATTAACCTATCAATTTTATTAAGAAGTTTGAAACCTTCATCTGTGAAATCACTCTTATCGTCATTGTTAACTTTGAAAACATTACTTAACTTGACTAAAGACTTAAACTGAATAGGATTTTTGGCTAACTGAATCAAATTTGCATTTGATTGATTTGGCACTTCTCCATTTTCATAATTTCTATAACTATTAATGCCAAAACCTAAAATTTCAGACATTTTTGTTGCAGAAACCCCATATTTTGCACGTATTTCCTTGATTTCTTCAGGAAACGGCAAATTATACTTGTCGCGATACTGATTATAAGCTTGTCTCATCTTAATAGTATCAAATTCTGTTGTAGTAAAGTATTGTTTACTATCTGTACAATAAAAACTAGGATAGGTAACATTAAAAGTTTCCTTTCTAAAAGTTAAATCCTCTTTTTTAATTTTAATAGACATTTCTTTACCTGTAAATGGGCTTTTCATAATTACTTAAATTGATATTCCATTGGATACTCTGCTATATGAAAAGAAATACAAATCACACTTGTGTTTTCAATTCCAAGTGTTATTTTGATATAAACTTCCTTTCCTCTCAACGTCCTGCCGAACACCCACATTTCAGAACCTCCATATTGAGTTTCTTCAAGAGGGCCTTCGCAGTAATCATCAATTACTAAATTTTCGAGAATTTTTTTTCTTTCATTAGGCATTAATTCCAAGTCAGCAAGAGTCTGAGAGTTTTTTCCTCTATCGTCGAGGAAAAGAATATCCCAGATACTCATATTTACTTTGAACTCCTTTAAGAAGTTTTTTACTTGTTCTTTTGATGCCATGATATAAATTCACAGTACAAATATAGTAAAAATAATAATAAACAACTTTAAAGTGTTATTAATACTTATTAACAGTTGTGTTTATAACTTTAAAGTGATAATATACAAATATAATGCCATTCCACACACATTTTCTTCCACTCCTCTGCCCTTTCAGAAAAAGAGTGTTCCATTAACTGAGTAAAGAAACATTAGAGAAGAAAAAAATAAAGAAACCTATTATTTAAGATGTGCTTTTAACCAAAGCCCATCTTTACATAACGCAAGTACATTATAGGACATTTTGTAACAATAAGCATAATAGCGATATTTAGCGATATCTGACATAATCATAGTTCTAGAGATACTCAGTGTTCTATAACGTAAATGATTATGTACAAGCTTATTGTGGTTTAAAAATTGATTTCTTATTTGACTATATAAATAATCACGTATCCAAATAAAACCAATCATGTCTGCTTATTGTAAGTGCAACTATAATTTGTTTTAAAATAGACACATCTTCAGGATCTTTCCATTTAAAAAGTATGTAAAATGTCCCAAAAGCTTTAGGGTTAATCTCAAAGTACAAAAGCCATTTTTAATTAGCATTTTCAAGTTGCCCTCTGTAATTTATACTATTGCGATGTGATGAGACAATATTAACATCGGCCGTGTTACTGGGAAAGAAAGTAATAAAAACTTTATAGGTCTCTGTGGTATCTCTATTATCATTAATGGTAAATTGCATGACGTAAGCATCTTTTCGTTTGTGTTTATCTAAACTGAACTCTTGTGGCATCCCAGAGAATTCGATGCCCAAATCCGAATTGTAGCGGTTACTGCTAAGTCGCTGTTCGCCATAAAAAGGCAGATAACCAATAATGCTGTCGTTTTTAAAATCTATAAAGTAACCGTTAACAAATATTCTATCGGCTGTGTTACCTGTATACCGCGTTAAGTTGTTTAGAACTTGGGTTGTGGCATTGGTATTAAACGGTAATACAGTAGTAATATCTATTTTAAAGTTTTTACTACGTATTTTGGTTTCTAAAGCGCTAAGATCTTGGGATCGCTCATTCTCAGTTTTTGACGATTTACAAGATAAAACTACCAAAACTATAAATAAGGTTATGAAACCTAAAAAAGGCTTAATGCTTGTGTAACTCTTCATAATTAACTTAAAAATAGTTATTTAAGCTCTAACCTGCCAGAACATTAACATGCTTTTAGCTACTGTACTTTAATCTGAGTGTCTGGTTGAACTACTTCTGATTTTGGTAGGTTGAAATAAAAGGTGGTACCTCTACCCTCTTCACTCTCGACCCAAATTTTGCCTTTATAAAATTTTATGATTTTTTCTACAATGGATAAGCCAATACCTGAAGATGCTCCTGTACTTTCTAACTTGGTAAATATTTTAAAAATCTTATGAAAATAGTTAGGATTAATACCCACACCGTTATCTTTTACAAAAAACTGAAAGTGTTCTGCGTCTTCTGTATAACTCACCTCTACATAACCTTGTTCTTTATCGCTATATTTTACTGCATTGAGTATTAGGTTTTGAAATACTTGTTTAAATCGCCAAGTATTACCAAAAAGCGTTGGCATGTTGGTATCGATGTTAACTGTTATGTGCTTTGGAATAAGCATGGTTTGTAAAACTTCGTCTAATAATTTATTAAGGTCTACCTTACTGTTTTCGGTATCGATACGGTCTACGGTAGAATAGTCTAAAACGCCCTTAATAAGCAAATCCATCTTTTCAACATTAAACAACACCTGTTGTAAAGGATACCATTGACTTTCCGAAATTTTATCTTTATTATCATCCATAAACCAGCTAACTAGCGTATGGATGTTTATAAGAGGTGCTTTAAGATCGTGAGATACCATATGCGCATATTCACTCAAGGATTTGTTTTGTTGCGACAAATGTTCTAAAAGCTCTTGTTTCTTTACTTCTTGCGCTTTAATCCTTTCTTCGTATTCTTTTCGCTGCCTGAGGTTTACCAACATATTGGCATAGACAAAGAGAATTTCTTTTTCGTGGTCGTTGTATTTATTTAGTTTTTTTACCGAATCGAAACCAATAAAACCAACCAGCTCGTTGTTTTTAAACTTAGGAATGGTAATTAAACTTTTAATCCCTTGAGGTTCTAAAATGGCTCTTAAGCCATACTCACCATCATCTGGTAGTTTACTAACATTATCTACCCAGAAGGCTTCACCTTTTCGATGCGCTTCTAGCCATTGTGGAATATAATCTACAGGAATATCTTTTAGATTATCAATTTCTGGCTTAATTCCTTCAGCACACCACTCGTAAGTATTTGTTGTAGTGTTGTTTACAAAGTCGTACGAAAAGATATAACTACGGTCAGACCCTACAAACTCACCCATTTGCTTAAGCGATTTATGAATAAGTTGATCGATATCAGATATATCGGCATTAATGTAAGTGGTAGATATGCTAATTAATAGTTGTTGAAATCGAAGCTGACGCTCTATGATTTGATCTTTTTTTGGAGGCATTTTTATAGATTTTATTCAATAAAAACAAAGTACTGCATATCCTTTGATTTTAGAAAACAAAAGTTGCGTAAATTATAACGTGTTTTTTAAAGTTTTGAAATTGTTGTACCGTCATTCTGCTTTACCTTTTCCCACAGATAATCTGATGTTAAGCGAAAACTACCTAAATATTCAAAACTACAGCTATCTGGTGCTATAATGGAGAGAAAAGGTTCTTGTTTAGAATTGTTGTAAAGGTGATACGTTTCCCCAATTAGAGGCTCAAAAGTAAATTTAGCATTGGTAACAAGTTCGTTATACTCCATAATCTCAATGAGTGCATCGTATTCTGCTTTTATGGCTTGGTATTTTGCTTTGAGATGTTTATTGGCCTTGTAGATTTGAGAGTTCTTCCATGTACCATTATTTGGCAATGTAATTTGTGGCGCACCTACGCTAGTGGCATAGGGTCTAAACGCAGCGTCATAGCGTTCTTTGTTTTCATCATACACAACCAAATCGGGCCGTTTTTCAATTTTCTTTTTTTTAGTTGCCATAACAATTTTAAGCAAAAATACATATTTTTATCAAGTAAAGATATCTTAATAAATCGCTAAATAATGAATGGTATCAACGTTTACGGAAAGCCATTACAGGTGTGTTGTGCAGATCCTGTAACTGGTTACTTTAGAGATGGCTATTGTCGCACTATGCCGCAAGATACAGGAACTCACGTAGTTTGTGCTGTGATTACAGATAAATTTTTAAACTTTACAAAACGACGTAGTAATGATCTTACCACACCCATTCCGCAATGGAGATTTCCAGGACTAAAAGCTGGAGATAAATGGTGCTTATGTATATCGAGATGGCTCGAGGCAGAAAAAGCTGGTGTAGCACCCAAAATTGATTTAGATGCTACACATATTAAAGCTTTAGAATATACAAGTCTCGATATTTTAGAAAAGTACCGTTTATAATTTAATCAAGGGAACCTTAGTTTACTCAAAATCTATTTGTACAGTGACTGTTCCTTCAATACTCCTTAGATTGTTTTCTATTTGATTTAGACCATCACTACCTAGCTGGCAGCTTCCACCAGGAGGACCTTCACAGCCAGTGCTTAAAATTACAATATGGTACTGACCGCCTACAATTCCTAAATTGTAACCAGGAATATCGTCTGGTACAACTGGTGCACCTCTCGTAGGTATTGCCTCACCGTTTTCCCAAGAAATTGTAAAGTTTAGATTAGGACTTGTTGAGCTCTCATAGGTTAATGTATACAGTGTTGCAGCAGGCTGTGGTGCAAAAACAGCCATGCCATAAACGGCGGCAAAATCGTTTGTAGATGGTGGACGTTCTATATCATACTGCCTAAATATTAAAGGGTCAACTTCAAAAATCATTGGTTGTGGGTCTTGGTCATTTTCTTGGCTGTCATCACTAGAGCAACCTATTGATAATCCTAAAAGAATAAACACTATAAAAAGTTTAAATGGTGGTTTCATTGTCTTTGGTTTTTGTTATTATAATTACAAATCGAACAATCTTTAAAATGTCATCATCTTATTTCAAACATTTCCATTTCATAAAATATTATTAAACTTCTTGGTTACAAACATTTAGTGAATTATATTAAAGAGAACCAAAAAACAGAAGATGATATGACTATTATTTATGAATATGATAATGTTACCGCGAGTGATAGTTTGGAAGCATTTACAAAAGAAAAGCTAACAAAACTCTTTCAGCGCAATGAACTTGTAATAAGAGCAGATGTTTTTTTTAAAACAGAAAACACTACCAGCGACGAAACAGGCATGATTGCAGGCATACGCCTTAGTGCACCTGGACCTCGTTTATTTGCTGAAGCCTCTAAGGCTAATTTTAGAGATGCTGTGAGTGAATGTGTAAAGGAGTTACAGCGTCAGTTAACAAAGCGAAAAGAAACAATGAAAACTTACTAAAAATGACAATAGATAATAAAAAAGGACTAATTAATTGTATTTATGCAGGTGGTACCCAATTTAGTGCACAAATTGAAGCTATTTTAAAAGCTGCTAAAAAGGACACACATGGCATAGACATTACTAAAACCATGCCTTCTGATACCTTGTGGCACGATATGGCGAAACGATTAAATACCTCTTTGCGAACTTTTATAAACATACCAAAGATTGAAGGATATAATGCAGACGCAAATTATTCTGAAGAAAGTTTGGTAAAAATATTAGCCAAACATCCTAAAGCTATGATAGGTACCATTGTTATGGAAGGTGAAACTATAATGCATATAACCAGATATACAGAATTACTTAATTTTTTTAATGTTGATTCTGCAGGACTCGAAAAAACAATGCATACCCAATCACCAACAACGAAGCGGCAAACAGAAAACGAAAGTTTTGTATAATAAAAAAACCTCTGAATCTTCAGAGGTTTTTTTATTCATAAGTCTTAGTAGTCTGTGTACCCTTCCTTACCTGATGTGTAAAATAAATCAGGATTTGGGTCTTTAAGGGTTTTTCTATCTAAAAATTTCTGAACTAAATCTGGATTGCTTATAAAGGGTCTACCAATGTACACCAGGTCGTAACCATTAGATATTACTTTTTCTGCATCATCCACACTGTTAACATCACCACCTGTAATGATGGTATCTTGAAAGTGTAATTTTATAGTACGTTTTATATCTGTTTTAAAATTTGGAGCACCCATACTGCCAGAATGGTCAACGATATGTATATAGGCTATACCTATTTGTCTGAGTTCTGATGCTAGGTAGCTATATAAATCAACTAAATCTTCATAATCGTAATCCACATCATTCATAGCTCCGTAAGGCGATATTCTAATCCCAACTTTGCCTTTACCTATGGCAGCAACTACCTTTTTAGAGAGTTCTAATACAAACCGTGCCCTATTTTTAAAATCGCCACCATAATCATCTTCTCTTATATTAGATTTAGGATTTAAGAACTGATCTAATAAATAACCATTAGCAGCGTGCAACTCTACACCATCTACTCCTGCCCTATTTACCAATGCCTTTGCGCTATCTACAAATTCTTGCTGGGTTTGTATAATGTCTTCTAAACTCATAGCCTTTGGCGTAACGTGCGGTACCATTCCGTTGGTGTCGGTAAACATTTCACCTGCAGCTTTTACCGCACTTGGTGCTAATACTTCACCTGCCTCTGGTAGATTTTCTGCACCAACAATACGTCCGCAATGCATTAATTGGACAAAAAATTTACCGTTTTTAGAATGTACAGCATCCGCTACTTTTTTCCAGCCCTCTATTTGTAAAGGTGAATATGCACCAGGTATTCTGGCGTAGCCGAGACCATTTATAGAAGGTGATGTTCCTTCAGAGATTATTAATCCGGCTGATGCACGTTGCGCATAGTATTCTGCCATAAGATTATTAGGTACATTGTCTAAAGCTCTACAGCGCGTCATTGGTGCCATAACTATTCTGTTATTAAGTGCTAAATCTCCTAATTTGTAAGATTGAAAAATACTCATAAATGCTTATCGTTTTTATATTAAAAATTAAAGTGATAACTTTTTTAAAAGTTACCACTTTTTTTATTATTCATTAATTAAAGTTAAGACTTCTTACTGTCTAATACCGCTATGGGCTGAAGCTGAGGTTTCAGTTGCTTATACAAGCTGAACTGTGGTTTGGTAAGAATGTTTCGCATTTCTAGTGACTCTGCTTTTCGTAGCTTATACAAACGGTCTAGCTTTTCTTCTCCTTCATAGGTTGCGTGAATCTTTTCTTCTCGGATTAAAAATTCTTCCACTTTTCTCTGAAACAAAATAAATTGTTTAGCATCTAATGCCAACTCATCATCATACTTATCGGTTATACTGGTGGCAATAGTTTCTAACGACTCATTATTTTTTTGTAGTATAGGATCTTGAGAAAAACCTAGTATTGAGAATGCTGTAAAGCATAGGATTATTAAAATTCGCATATCTGTAAATGTTTTGGTTTACTTTAATATAGCCAATACTCAGGAGGTCTTAAAATAATTTAAGAGACCTTAACATCATTTATTCGAATTTAACATGGTATTAATATATTATATTTTTAATCGTAAATACCTATTTACCAAACACTTAAATTAATTTATCTGGGATCACTAATCTTCTGGTGGATACCCATGGATTTCTTCAAACTTTTGGTCAAAGTTGTTACGGATATAAGAATTTAATTTCTTTTGGTAGTCGTCTTTTAACCATTTTAGGAAATTGTGCGTACTTTTACTAATGCATTTTGCATAGATTTCGATACGCTGGTTGATATCTTCCTTTAGTAGTTTAGCCAATGCTAAAGCGTCGTAAACATCCTCACTGTTTTCGATACAGATTTTAGCATGATGTTCTATAGAGCGCTCTAAAACCACCTTAGAAGATTCGCCAGCTGTAATGGCATCTTTATAAGTTTGTCTTATATCAAAATAAGTATCTTCAGATTTAGAAAATTCTTCTTTAATCTCATCAGATAAATCGTGCTTAAAATTGGCTTCAATTGCTTCATCATCTTTAATACGGTCAATATACCAATTTGGTGACTTAAAAATTAATTGCCAATCGAGATCAGCTCCCCAAGGTCCAAAACGGTATAAGTTGTTACCAAGGTCTATAACCGTAAACTTTTCTTTATTGTTTAGAATCCTAGAGCCACGACCAATCATTTGGTAGTAAAGGGTTAATGATTTTGTTGCTCTGTTAAGAATAATAGTATCTATTGTTGGTTCATCAAATCCGGTTGTTAAAATACTTACGGATGTTAATATGGCATTTGGTGTTTTGTGAAACCAATCTAAAATTTGTTTACGTTGTTTTTTGGTTGCGGTATTATCTAAGTGCATAATTGGTAGGCCTGCTTCTCTAAATGCGTAATAGACACTAATCGATGTGTTGATGCCATTATTAAAAATAAGGGCTTTTTTGCCTAGTGAATGTTTTTTATAAGCGTCTACTGTCTTTTGGAGCATAGCAGGACTTGTATATAAGTCTTCGGATGATTTTACAGTATAATCGCCATTAGAACCTACCTCTAAAGACGTTAAGCCCATATCATAGGCATAGGTTTCGCAGCGTGCTAAAAACTCATTCTCAATTAAATTTTCAATAGTCTCACCAGTAATTAATTCATCATAATTATCTTTCATTGGCAACTCTTTGTTAGAGCTTAAAGGAGTTGCAGTAACACCTAGGATGAAGGCATTTTCAAAGAACTTAAACAATTTGGTAAATGAATTATAGTGTGCCTCATCAATGATTACCAAACCAACATCCGAAATATCGAGTTTATTATCATTCAGCCTATTATTTAGAGTTTCTACCATAGCCACAAAGCACGAGTATTCGGCTTGGTCATCTAAGTTTGCCTTACTACTTACCACTTTATTGGTTACACCAAAACTAGTTAGCATCTTAGAGGTCTGGTTACAAAGCTCAATACGATGCGTCATTACCAATACTTTTTTATCGTGATTTTTTAAATATTGACGCACCATTTCTGAAAAGATAACCGTTTTTCCACCACCTGTAGGCAGTTGATACAATAAGTGATAATCATCTGGAGCGGTATCAAATTTTTCAAAAATCTGACTTATGGCACCTTGTTGATAATCATATAATTCTTTATCGGTTTTTTTTTCTTGAACAGCTTGTTTTGTTTCAGACATAAAGGGTTTAATATTTTTAAGGAAAGTGCAAATTTACGATACTTTTCTACAATAGCTGTTAATAAATTCTGAAGCCCTACAATTGAAATCTACTAAACAATATTAATTTTATGCGGTCGTTATAAAAAATTGAAAATAAAATTTCTTTTAAATATATGATATATAGACTTTTTTGCATTGGTTTTTTGGTGAGTGCGTGCTTAGGTTTTGCTCAAGAAGATTCTAAAAACAATACTATAAAGTTAAAATTACCGACTACAGACGGAAAAAGCTTCATCTTTAAAGCGGTTGAAATCCCAACAGAAAAAGATACTTCTGTTTACAAAAATACGATAGATATTAAAGCTGAATATTGGGATACTTCGGTGTACAATCCATACGGAAATGTTGTTGCAGAGTTTCCTATTGAGCTTACTTTTACAGATAGCACCTATGCTTCACCTGTATCGCATCCCAAGGTGATTACGTCTCGTTACGGATGGAGACGCGGAAGACCACATAAAGGTATTGATATTGATTTAGTTACAGGCGATTCTGTAGTTGCTGTCCTTAATGGTATTGTTCGTTTTGCAAAATATAGTCATGGTCATGGTAAAACGGTGGTAGTTAGGCACTATAATGGATTAGAAACCACCTACGCTCATCTCTCGCATATTGCAGTTAAAGCTAATGACACGGTACTTAGAGGCCAATTTTTAGGCAAAGGTGGTAATACAGGACGCTCTAGTGGGAGTCATCTACACCTTGTTACCAGCTATCTAGGCCAATATATTCATCCCGATTATTTGTTTAATTTTAATAGTAGCAATGCCATCCGTTCTCAAAATATCTGGATCACCAAAAAATGGACCAGACCTAGCTATCATAGCTCTAAACGTTTATCAAAGCTTACTCTTTTTAAAACACGAGAAGAGGCCTTAGCAAGTATAGAAAAACAACGCAAAATTTATGTTGTGAGAAAAGGTGATACATTATCTCGAATTTCTCAACGTAACCGAACAAGCATTGCTGCCATTTGCAGAACTAACAATATTAAAAAAAATGCAACGCTTAAGATTGGACAAAAGCTAATTTTAGAGCTTTAAAAGCACTTTTATAATTCTTTATTTTACTTATTTTGCGGTTCTAAAATTCAATAAATTTTGAAAGTCTGTATTGCCGAAAAACCAAGTGTTGCAAGAGAAATTGCGAATGTTTTAGGAGCCAAAACCAAACGTGATGGTTACTTTGAAGGCAATGGTTATGCAGTTACCTATACCTTTGGTCATCTTTGTTCGTTATGCGAGCCAAGCGATTATAAACCACATTGGAAAAGTTGGGATTTAAACAATTTACCAATGTTGCCAGAAAAATTTAAAATTAAAGTCTCGGATAATGAGGGTATTAAAAAACAATTTAAAACTGTAAAACATCTTTTTGATAAAGCAGATGTTGTTATAAATTGTGGTGATGCTGGCCAAGAAGGCGAATTGATACAACGTTGGGTTCTCAATAAAACTAAGTATAAAGGTGTTGTAAAACGGCTGTGGATTTCTTCACTTACTACAGAAGCTATAAAGGAAGGTTTTGAGAATCTAAAGCCTGCCGAAAATTACGACAATTTGTATCATGCAGGTTTTTCGAGATCTATCGGAGATTGGCTTCTTGGTATTAATGCTACACGCTTATATACTGTAAAACATGGCGGTTATAAACAAGTACTATCTGTAGGACGTGTGCAAACTCCTACCCTTGCGATGTTAGTTAATCGTTATAAAGAGATAGAAAACTTTGTACCACAACCTTATTGGGAGCTTCAAACTTTATATCGAGACACTTTATTTAGTTACGAAGAAGGTCGTTTTCTAAAAGTAGAAGATGGTGAAAGGTTGGCAAATAAAGTAAAAGACCATGAGTTTGAAATTGTATCTATCACCAAAAAGAAAGGTACAGAATATGCACCTAAACTTTTTGACTTAACAGGGTTACAGGTTTACTGTAATACCAAATTTGGTTTATCCGCAGATGACACTTTAAAAATTGCACAAAAACTTTATGAAAAGAAGGTCGTAACATACCCTAGAGTTGATACAACTTTTTTACCAAGCGACATTTATCCTAAAGTAAAAACTATTTTATCAAAACTAACTGATTATAATCAACTTACAGCACCTTTACTTAATAAAAAGATAAAGAAGTCATCACGCGTTTTTAATGATAAAAAAGTAACCGATCATCATGCCATAATTCCCACAGGAATACAGACTCATTTACAGCATAATGAACAACGTGTTTATGACATCATTACCAAACGATTTATAGCTGTTTTTTATGATGATTGTAAAGTATCTAACACTACAGTTATTGGTAAAGCAGATGATGTTAATTTTAAAACTACAGGCAAAGAAATACTATCTAAAGGCTGGCGTGTTGTATTTGATACTTCGACTTCGCTTAGCAACCAAAAGGATAACATATTACCTGTTTTTACTAAAGGCGAAAAAGGACCACACGAGCCTTCCTTTTTAGAAAAGCAAACTAAACCACCAAAACAGTATACCGAAGCCTCCCTTCTACGCGCTATGGAAACTGCAGGAAAGCAAGTAGATAACGATGAATTAAGAGATTTGATGAAAGAAAATGGTATTGGCAGGCCTTCTACTAGAGCCAATATTATTGAAACACTCTTTAAACGTAAATATATTAAGCGGAATAAAAAGCAAATCTTACCAACCGTTACAGGAATACAATTAATAGATACCATTCAGAATGAATTATTAAAATCCGCTGAACTCACTGGTACTTGGGAAAAACAACTAAAAGATATAGAAAAGGGTAAAATTAGTGCTAATACGTTTATAAAAGGTATGAAACGCATGGTCGATGCCTTAGTCTACGAGGTAAGAAGCGAAAAGGTAGAAACACGTATTTCTGCGATAAATAATAAACCTGTTAAAAAATCTAAATCGAAACCTAAAAAAGAAAAGCTGGTTGGTACTACTTGCCCAAAATGCAAAAATGGGCATATCCTAAAAGGAAAAAGTGCTTATGGCTGCAACCTTTACGGAAAAGGGTGTGATTTTGTTTTACCTTTTAAATATGGTGAGAAAAAAATTTCAGAAAATCAATATGTTAGATTATTAGATAAAGGGTCTACAGTTAATCTTAAAGGCTTCAAAATTAATGGGAAATCTATTGAAGGCTTATTGCGTTTTGATGATGCCTACAAACTTAAGTTAGAACCTAAACTAACTGCAAAACCTAAAATTAAAATTGGTGATTCTTGCCCAAAATGCAAAACCGGCCGTATTCTAAAAGGAAAAACAGCTTTTGGCTGTAGCAATTATAAAACGGGTTGTGATTTTAGGGTTAGTTTTTAAAGTTTATTTAATGTCAGCTCGAGTGATTTTCTATAGAAAATTGTAGCGAGAGCTATTTTAAAAGACTTCTCGATAATATTCCTCATGCTTCGGAATCACTCGAAGTGATGTTTCATTTTGTTATGTTTTGATTATAGGTACATAAAAATCCTCTTCAGAATCGGGACTTCCGTGAATATATTTTTGGCCCATTACCTGAAAATGAGGTCTGCTGTCTATAGAATAGTTAGAATTGGGCAACCATTGCTCCATAATCTTTTGATATGTTGCACCTGCATCGTTACCTTTATGAAGAAACTTAGCATACTTACCAGCTGGTATTGTAAAGATTTCCATTTTATTAGGTATATCTATAGTTTTAGACACTTCTACGCAAGCCCAAATATCAAAAGGAACTTCAAAATTACCAAAAGCAGAATAATCTTGCAATGCCATTAACTCTAGACTAATAGTATTTTTAATGTGATGTTTTCTTGGCATAAACTGTTTCCAAAGTGCTACAATATTTTTAGATTGGTGTTGCAACATCTTACTTTTTTGGCCAATAACTATCTTCTGTTTAATGTCTATGATTGTTGGTTTCATAGCACACAATTGGTGGTGTAATTATACTTTTTTTACTTTAACGGCATTCATGCCACGTTGTCCTTTTTCCAACTCAAAAGTCACTTTGTCGTTTTCTACAACATCATCTATAATGCCACTAATGTGCATAAAATACTTTTCGTTGGTGTCTGCATCTATGACAAAACCATAACCTTTAGAATCATTAAAAAACGAAACTTTACCCTTTCTAACAGGATCAAAATCATCCTCTACATCTTCTTTTTTTGGTATCCCTATTTCAATATTTTTAGCCTTCACTTTTACCTTCATTGAAGGGTCTGGAGGTGTGTCTGTAAGATTACCATTATGATCTACATACGCGATAGGAATGCCGCTGGAGCCATTTTCTTCTTTTTCAAGTTTTCGCGCTTCCATCTTCTTTCGTTTTTCTTCACGTTTTTTCAAGCGCTTTTTTTCTTTTTCGGTTTTACTAAATGTTTGTTGTGATCTACCCATTCATTTTAATTTGTGTTAATATCTGTGTTTGCCCATGAAAATATACAATGCAAACAAGTTAATTAACTTAACAATGAATAGTATTGGAAACCAAAAGGATAACTTAAGAATTAATGTTATTTGTGAGGTGTATCTTCAATAAACTATAACAAAGATACTGTAATAAATATTATTTGACGAAACCTTTATACTTTAATGTACCTTTATTTTCTGAATTTAAAAACAAAAAAGCATTGCCGTTTGATTTTACTTCTAACTTAGCATTGTATGAACCAATTTTGAAAGTAATTGTAATTTCATGACTGCTATCGTTAAATTGTACATTGTAATTAAGCAAGGATCCTTTTAGCGTTGTTGACGGTTTATCAGTTTCTAAAGTTGAAAGCGAACCATTAATATTGGCATTAGTTATGGTAATTGTATTTGCCCCTTCTGAAACCTGATCTCTTTTATCATTGTTAAAAACCCATGATGCTATAAACTTATAGTTTTGAGATTCAACTATTTTTTTGTTGATACTGTACATGGCCTGTACTTTCTGGTCTTTGGTTATAACAGATTGCGAAAAACTTGTAAATGGCAACGCAATTGTAAGCAATAGAGAATATATAATTAATTTTTTCATAATCTTTATTTTGGCTCTAATATAGTGTTAATTCTTTCAATACAATCTCTATAATGGTATTTTGTATCGGTATTTATACCAGTATTAACTGCAGAAGTTAAGATTCGTTTTAAAGTGTTTAGTTCACCTCTAACGATAGATCTTACATCAGATTGGTTAACATTAAAGTACTGATTGCTTCGTTTAGAATCTATTTTTTCTGTCATTAAATACTCCATTCTATCAACATATGCACGTTGCAAATTTCTTCTAAATACTGTAACGTTAGAAGATGATCTGGTTTCTGACCACAATCCGTAACGCAACGCTTTCATCATATCTAAAGCAGAATAGTTATTGTTGTTCATAGCATTGTGGTCTATGAGTCTTCCTAAACGTTCAAAATTCATTAAATTATTTAGATGACGCGTTTGCAATCTTCGAATTCTATCTGTGTACCCGGCAAAATCAATATTTCTTAAAATAGTTTCATCAACTAGCCACTCTGGTGTTTCAAAAGCATTTTGGTGCAACCATTGCATTGCGGATTTCTGATATGCTTTATCCACAGGATTGTAAACCAAACCTTCTTGAGATGGGTTCTTGGTATCTTCCACTACTCCACCAACATGTGTGACTACATGACCAACATAACGGCTCCAAACACCTAAAAGTTCACCATAAAGTTCTTCTAAATCTTCATAATTGTTCGTCTTATCGCTCGTCCAATCAGGTAAGTTTTTAGCAACAATTTTGAGGTTCTTAAGCCCATAAGTACTGGCTTTTATACTATTATTGCCAATATCTTCGGTTTGTGCTGTTGGGTCGAAACGACTGCTTTGTTTTCCGAATTTATAAATAGGATTTCCTGCCTTTTCAATGATCCAAAGGTTTAAAATTTCTTTTTCATCGTCTGCTGATTTAGCCTCTGGAATGTATCGATAACCGTAATTTATGGCATAATCGTCATAAGGTCCTAACTGACGAATAAATCTAATATTTTTGTCGCCTGGCTGTGCAATATAATTGTAGCGTGCATAATCCATAATAGTAGCAGCTATACCATTTTTTTGAGTGAATGTACCATTTCTATAATCTTCTACATCATAGGCATAACTTGCACTCATGTTATGAGGTAGACCCAAGGTGTGTCCAACCTCGTGAGCAATTACCATTTTCATCATTTCGCCTATTTCTTCATCTGGAGTATTTAAAGTTCTTGCAGAAGGATTCGCAGCTCCAGTTTCTAGCATGTAACGGTTTCTGTAGGAACGCAGATGGTTATGATACCATATGATATCACTTTCTATAATTTCGCCGCTTCGAGGATCAGATACACTAGGTCCTGTGGCATTGCGTGTAGTACTAGCCACATAGCGCACCACAGAATAGCGAATATCCTCAGGACTAAACTCAGGATCTTCTTCCCTTGTAGGAGGATCTTTTGCTATAATGGCATTTTTAAATCCTGCTGCTTCAAAAGCTTTTTGCCATAGCTCTATGCCTTCTTTCATGTATTTTCTAAACTTCATTGGTGTGGCAGGATCTAAATAATATACAATTGGTTTAACAGGTTCAACCAATTCACCTCGTTTATAGGCTTCAATATCTTTTGGTATTAATTTCCAACGTCTTATATAAGTTTTTTCATCAGCTTTTAACTGTTCACTACCATAGTCGTATTGGCTTAAAGTAAACCAACCTACTCGCTCATCAAAATAACGAGGCTGCATTGGTTCTTCTGGCAATAAAATCATAGATTGATTCATTTGAACGCTAATAGTTTCCGTTCCGTAATTAGAAGGCGGTTCTGCAGCATTATAGGTAAAATCTTGTATGACTTCAATATTTTCTGGATAACTGCGCATGGCGTTAATAAAGCTTCTAGATTTATCTAAACTTCTTACTTTATATTGTTTTCTAAAGTATGAAGGTAAACCACTTATGGCCTTAACATCTGAGCTATAAAATTTGGTAACATCAACAACTACAGCAGAGGAATCTTTAGAAAAGGCTGCTATATCGAACGCATACAAGGTTGGCTCGTAATTATTGGCACGTACAGATACATGTATTGGCAAACTATCCGCAGCTATTGCACTCGATGATTTTTCTTTAATAAGAATCTTATCTCTAAAACGTTCCCAATTAATCATTCTGGTATTGGTTTTTGTACCTGCATTAACATATCCTCCACCAAGGTTTGCTGGTAACTTAGCCAGTCTACTTACCAAAAGCATATCTGTATTTAAATATTTGGTCGGTATTTCAAAATAATACTTATCATCTACAACATGAATATCAAATAAGCCTTTGTCAGTTACGGCATCTTTTGTGATTACCGTATTGTAGTCTTTTATTTTGCCTGGTTTCTTTTTTGGTGCTTGTGCTTTTGTAGCCACAGCTGGTTGCTTAGTTGAAGTCTTTTTTGAGTTATTTACTGTAGCACACGAAAAACAAAGACTCACAACGAGTGCTAATACCAAAATTTTTTTCATTCTTAATAATTTAGGTTTTTTAGTAGAAACCCTAAAGATAAATAATTGAAACGTAGTTTTGTTTTATTTCTTAAAAGCTGTTAAAATGCTATGGTTGTTACTAAGTTGTACAGTATTTTTGCATAAAAATAAAGTATGTCTAAGTTATTACCAACTTTTAGAATTGTAGCACTCTTAGAAGGTGTATCGTACATTTTATTACTTTTTCTTGCAACTCCATTAAAGTATTTTGCCAATGACCCTAAATACGTAAAGATTTTAGGTATGCCACATGGTTTGCTATTTATCGCCTATGTTGTTATGGCCGTTTTAATGAGTAAGAACATGAAATGGAATAGTCGTACCTTATGGATTATACTTTTGGCAGCTATTATACCTTTTGGAACGTTTTACATTGATAAAAAATATCTAAAAACTAAAAATGCTTAGTATAAGACATTATATATACGATCTTCTTATTGAACAAGGTATTTCTGAAAATACAGCGAAGTATTTGAACATGCTCGCCCTCTTGCTGGCATTACTCATTATTGCATTTATTGTAGATTTTATTACCAAACGTATTTTGTGGCGGTTTTCTGCAGGAGTCGCCAAGCGCACAAAAACTAATTTTGACGATATTTTAATCGGTAATAAGCTACCTAGAAACATAGCGCACATTATTCCGCTGGTTATACTTATTGAGTTTGTGCCAGATGTGTTTTCTGATTTTACTTATTTTGAAAATATAGTTGAAAAAACACTGAAGATTATTGCTATTTTACTAACGCTAAGGATTATTAGAAGTTTCCTTAATTCAGTAAAAGATTATCTTAAAACATTACTACGTTACAAGGATAAACCTATAGATAGTTACATCCAAGTATTTATGATTTTTGCTTGGATACTTGGTATATTTGGTATTTTCTCTATTCTAACAGGTGTAACGTTTATAAAATTTGCTTTCACATTAGGAACAGCTTCAGCTGTAATTCTTTTGATTTTTAAGGATACCATTCTTGGCTTTGTAGCCAGCATACAAGTATCTATAAACGATATGGTACGTATTGGAGACTGGATTACGTTTGAAAAGTATGGAGCAGATGGTGATGTAATAGAAATTAATTTAGCCACAGTAAAGGTCCAGAACTGGGATAAAACCATAACCACCATACCAACCTATGCCTTAATATCTGACTCGTTTAAAAATTGGCGAGGTATGATGAACTCTGGCGGAAGACGTATAAAGCGTTCTGTGATTGTTAAAACATCGACTATAAAATTTTTAACTGATGAAGACATAGAGCGTTTTAAAAAGATTGAGCTTATCTCTAATTATATTGATGAACGTTCTAAAGAGATAAAAAAATTTAATACTGAAAAAGGTGTTGATAAATCAATTCTTATTAATGGCAGAAACCTAACAAACTTTGGTGTATTTAGAAAATATTTGCAGACTTACATGGATAATCACTCTGCTATTAATAAGGACATGACCTTAATGGTGCGACAATTAGAGCCTACACCACAAGGTATACCTATGGAAATATATGCCTTTAGTAGTGATATACGTTGGGAAAACTACGAGTATATTATTGGAGATGTGTTTGACCATGTTTTGGCCTCTGTGAGTTATTTCGATTTAGAGATCTACGAATTGTCCATTGTTAATAAACATTAAGGTTCGTCTTCGTCTAACCTATCTTTTACAAATTCGACTTCTGTTTTACCATGGGGTTTTGGTTTACCATCAGGACCAAGATTTACCATAATAATCTTATCTATGGTGAGAATAGTTTCTCTCGTCATCTTATTACGAACTTCGCACTTCATCGTTAAAGAGGTTTTCCCAAATTTTATGACCTCTATGCCTATTTCAATAATATCGCCCTTTCTAGCAGAAGCCATAAAATTAATTTCGGACATGTACTTGGTAACTATTTTAGGGTTTTCTAGTTGAATAACAGTATAGAGTGCAATCTCTTCGTCAATCCACGCTAAAAGCTGTCCGCCAAAAAGTGTGCTATTAGGATTTAAATCTTCGGGTTTAACCCATTTACGAGTGTGAAATCTCATTTTATTAGTAGTTTCGCTATAATATAATTTATAATAACTTTTGTTGACCTTCCGAATCATCATTAGGAATCTTTAAGTCCATCCCCAATTCAGCATTTAATTTTTTAATGAAATACGCAGAAAGTAATGGCGATTCTTTTTCAATATTTTGATGCACAAAAAAGTTGATATGCTCAAGTCCGTTGTCTTTCCAATACTTTAGGCGTTCTACCCAATCATCTAATCGTGTATAGTCACTGGCATAATTTGCACCAACATAACGCACAAAAGCTCTAGAATTGGTGAGGCGCATATGCATAATATCGCGTCTACCAGCACTGTCTACAATAATGTTAGAAATATTATTCTCTTCTAAGAGTTGATATAAATCTTCAGCTATAGATTCATCATTATACCAATCTGTATGCCTAAACTCTACAGCTAGCGGAATTTCTTTTGGCCAACCTTCAATAAAATTTATAACACGATCAAAGTCTTTAGGTGCAAAATTATTGTGCATCTGTAAAAAAACACAACCTAGTTTTTCTTTAAGATTAACAACACCGTATAAATAGTTATCTACAACAGGTGCAACATCGTCATTAAGACGTTTCCAGTGGCTAATTTCCTGATTTAACTTTGGAAAGAACTTAAAACCCTTTGGTGTTTTATCATACCACTTAATAAACTGCTCTGCCGGAAAAATTCTATAAAACGTAGCATTAAGTTCTATAGAGTTAAACTGACGCGAATAATATTCTAATTCATCCTTTGTTCCTCTTGGGTAGAACCCTTTTAAATCTGCTTTATTCCATTTAGCACAGCCTACAAAAACATGTGTTGACTTTGAAGGTTTTTTTTGCAAAGCCTTTAAAGTATCTGGATGATCCTTGGGCAAAACAAAATTAATAGCCTCTGGGTTGTTTACACTTCCAAATTTCATAAAAATGCATTTTTACCAAATATAATGGTTAATAGTGAGTTGCTGCCGTGTTAATTTTATTTTTTGAATTCTAAAATCCTTAATGTTAATAACACCGTTAACAACAATATATGATAGTACTGCTGTAGTAAGACTTAATGATTAAATTTAATCTGAGATTAACCAAAATAACTTAACCATGTCTACACGCACAGACTGTTTATTATCTATTAGGCCAGTAATTTCTTCAGCTAAAATTAATGATTCTATGAGTTCTGATGAGTTGTTTCAAAATAGAACATTACGCCCCATCATAAAGATGCAACATAATTTATTTATTGCTGTTTTTAAAAACTACATAGCTAAGCGAAAAAATGTTTTTTATGAATTAACACTGCCTAAACAATTGTCTTATATAGATAACGCTATTCATAAGGACATGAAATTTAGAAATTCTGTAAAAGGAATGATAATTGGTCAGTTTACAGAGGAAGAATATGCGCAATACATTAACAACTCGTCTGCGCTAAACAAACGTATGATGAATATTGTAAAAGAACGCTTGTTAGACAGCGTACAAGTATTTACAAAGCCAAAAGTTTTAAAGGCGGTATAGGTACCAAAGATGAGATTAAAGCAAGAACTTTTAGACATTTGCCTACAGGATGTGAGCAAAAGAATTTTAAGCTACAAGAACGAAATATCATTTATTAAAGAGTCTATAGAGAGTAACGACAAAATTAGTGACGAAGAAGGTGAGTCTGGCAACGCTAAACTATTAGAAGATTTAGAAAAAAACCTAAATTATCTTAGTGATGCCCAAAACGTAAAAGACTACCTCAATCTTATAAAACCCAATGTTATTTCTCAAAATGCGGTTTTAGGAAGTATTGTAAAAACGGATAGTATTAATTTTTACATAGCCATAAGTAAAGGAAAGGTTACCGTAAATAAAGAGGATTACTACATTATCTCAATACAGTCGCCAATTGGGCAACTTATTAAATCTAAATCTGTTGGCCACAGATTTGAATTTAATGGAAATAACTACACCATAAAAGAAGTATTTTAATATTTATTTATGAAATAGCTTTTGCATTGTCACTATTTTTTGGTTAATTTTGAAACGATCATTTCAAATAAAATGCCAAAGACCGAAATTTTCGATAGAAAATTAGTACTAGATAAAGCAACAGAAGTTTTTCATCTTAAGGGATATAATGCCACATCTATGCAAGATTTAGTAGATGCTACAGGATTAAATAGATCTAGTATATATAACTCTTTTGAAAGCAAAGAAAACCTGTACATGCATTGTTTAATTAATTATAAAAACCTGTACAACAGTAAGTCTAGTGCTTTGGTAAACGCATCTAAAGGTGCAATAAATGCCATAGCAACAATTTTTGATTTTTATATAAACGATATAGTTAAAGACAGTCAAAACAAAGGCTGTATGTTGGTAAATTGTAAATCTGAAATAGGTACTAAAAATCTTAATATTCTTAAATTTTTATTAGATCACCAAAAAGAAACTTTAAGCTTTTTAGAAGCGCTGATTAGGCAAGGGCAAGAACACTCAGAAATAAATAGAAAAAAGAACGCACAAGATTATGCTTTATTTCTGTTTTCTGCGCTACAAGGACTAAGAATGACAGGTATTTTAGTAAATGATAAAACCAAACTGCAACACATTAAAGAGACAACAATAGCTATTTTAAAATAAATTTTTTTTAATCAATTTTGAAACGAATGTTTCAAATAAAATCAGAATAACATGAATAGATTTAAAGACAAAACAGTAGTAATAACAGGTGGTACAAGTGGAATAGGCTTAATTACCGCAAAAGAGTTTTTAGACGAAGGTGCAAAAGTAATCTTTACGAGTAGAAGTAAAGAAAATGTAACAAAAACAGAAAAGGAATTAGGCTCAAATGCTGTAGGCATAGTTAGTGATGCTGGCAAAATGGCAGATCTTTGGTCGTTAAAACAAAAAGTTAATGAACTTACAAACAAAGTAGACATACTATTTGTGAATGCTGGCTTTGGAAAGTTTAATTCCTTAACAAACACCACTGAAGAAGAATTTGATGCACAGTTTAATACGCTCGTTAAAGGTGGTTACTTTACAGTACAACAATTAGAGCCTTTAATGCCAAGTGGCAGCTCCATAGTTTTTAATACAAGTGTAGTTACAGATACAGCCATGCCAGGCGCAAGCGTTTATGGAGGCGCTAAAAGTGCGGTAAAATACTTTAGTAAAAGTTTTGCAAATGAATTAAAAGACAGAAAAATACGAGTTAATGCTGTTAGTCCTGGCCCTATAGGAACTAACTTTTTTAATGAGGCTGGCGTACCACAAGAACAGCAAGAGCAGATGGCTGAGCAAATTTTGTCTCAGGTACCTATGAACCGTTTTGGTGAACCTAAGGAGATAGCTAAAACAGTACTTTTTTTAGCTAGTGATGACAGCAGTTTTATTACAGGACACGAGGTGCAAGTAGATGGAGGTATGGTACAAGTATAACTACAGAACATAATAAAACGAACTAAAAGCAGAGAATATAACGTATTTATTCTTGGCTTTTTCTTTAACTATTTTAAAGAATAGATTCACCGTTTAGGTTTGTTGTAAGCACATCGCTCATGTAATCAAAGAAAGGTCTAATTTTCTTAAAATCATCATTTACACTCTCAAGAAAATTGGGCTCTAGCACAGCTTCATCCGAGTATTTTTTTATGAAGATGTATTGCTTTCTACGAATAAGATCTATAGCAGGATGATCTCTATCAAAGCCTTTTGGTGCTGTTTTTAGTTCATCACCAACAAAATTGCCCCAGGTTTCACTAAAAGTTTTATTATTAAGAATATCTCTCATCTCACTATCGTCCATCTCAAATTCTTTTCTAATTCGTAGTAAATCTTCCTTATTTGGCTCCCAAAACCCTGTTGCAATAAACGATTCGTTATTAGGTTGAATATGCAAATAATAACCTCCTCTTAATTCAGGTTTTTTTCTTGTAAAAGAGCCCCCAAAATGGGTTTTATATGGTAATTTATTTTTTGAAAAACGAATATCTCTATAAATTCTAAAAACTTTTATCTTTTCAATCTGGTCGTGAGTGCTAATTAACTCACCTAAATAATTATAGGCAGATTTTACTTTCGCTTCTAGGGCTTTAAACTCAGTTTTATGTTCATTAAACCAGTCTCTATTATTGTTTATGGTTAACTCTTTATAGAAAAAAAAAGTCTCTTTTGGTATGGTAATACTCATATTATTTTTGTTTGTATAAAAATAAAAAAAAGCCATCACTATTGATGGCTTTTAGAGGTTATGTAAGTTATATTTAGGTTTTAAGTGTTTTAAATTCCATTTGTACTATCATCTTCTTTAACCTCTTTGATATTGTCTTTTAAGTCTTCAGCAGCATCTTTAATTTCATCACTGGCATCTTCTAATTCTTCGTCAAATTCGTCTAAAGCCTGCTCGACTTTTTCATCTGGTGTTTTTTGCTCTCGGCAGTTAAATAATAAAATATTTAAACTAAAAAGCGCAAAAACTAGATATGTTGTATTTTTCATTTTTAGGCTTATTAATTATCAACAGCATCTTCTACCTCGTCAGATACATCTTCTGCGGTGTCTTCAATAGCATCGCCTGTGTTTTCTACTGCATCCTCTACTTTTTCTCCAGTAGATTTTTGTTCTCTACAACTTGTAGTTAACAAGCTTAAACAAAATAGTGAAATAAATAAATATGTGAATTTTTTCATCGTTTTAAATTTTAATAATTATTGTTTTTTTTAAGATTTTTTTGCAGATCCTCTAAATAAAGAAATGACAAAAAGTATTAAAAATAGGAAGAAACATATTTTTGCAATTGTGGCTGCTCCTCCTGCTATACCACCAAATCCTAAGATTCCTGCGATTATTGCAATAATGATAAATGTGATTGTCCAACGTAACATAGTTTTAAATTTTTAAAGATTAGTGTTTTTAGATTTCTGACCTTTCAGAAATCATGGTTCATTCGGTGACTTTCACTGAATGAAGCCTAACATGTAGGGTGTTAATTTTAATTATTTGAGAACGCTTCTTGTAAGTCGGGTGACTTTACACTTAGTTTATTATCAAATTGTAGTGTTCTGATTGGGAATGGGATATTAATACCTTCTTTATCGTAAACCTTTTTAATCTCTATAATAGCTTTAGTTTTAGCTCTCAATTTTTCGAGCATACTTTCTGCATCAATCCAAAATCTACACAAATAATTTATAGAACTATCTCCAAATTCTGTGTAATAAAATTCAACATCCTCTGGTTTTTCTACCTGATCGAATGTATTAGAAATAACCTCTTTAGTAAGTTGTTCTACCTTTTCTAAATTAGATTCGTATCCTACTCCGCACTCTAAAAAGACGCGCATTCTTGTGGTAAGGGAATAATTCTTTAGTGGATTTTCTAAGATTGTTTTATTAGGGATTACAACAATATTATTGTCGGCTTCCTTTAGTGTAAAATCTTTAAGATTAATATCTATGACTTCACCCGAAAAACCTGTTGTTTCTACCCAATTACCGATTTGGATTTTTTTTCGAAACGATAATATTAAGCCAGCAAAAGTATTAGCCAGTGTTCCTTGCAAGGCCAGACCTATAGCTAAACCTACCACTCCGGCACCTGCCAGCAATGAAGTTAAGGCTTTTCCCAGATTCATTACACCAAGTGATATAAATAAACCGAGCATAACTACTACAACGGCCGTTACTCTACTAATGGCAGCAGTAATAGACTTTTGATTAACCTTTTTAGACACTAGTTTACTAACTAGCTTACTAATATACTTGGCAGCAAAATAAGAAGCTACCATAACCAAAATGGCTAATATAAAATTGGGTATATATTCTATTATTGTGTTAAACCAGCCTTGTAGTTTAGAAATAAGATTACCAAAGGCAGTATTAAATTGCTCTTTCATTTTAAGTATTTTAAAAGTGTTAAATGTTTGTATTTACGTTACTGATTAAGGGTATTATACCTCATTTAATTGAGACGCGGTCTCTTTGGTAAATGCATTTAACATCCAACTGCTTTTTTCTAATTCTCTTATGTAAGCACCAATAAGATCTATAGTTCCTTCATCGTTTGTTTGTTCTGCTTTATTGATTACTTTAGACATTTGCTTTAAAAGAATTGCATGATTCTCTAAAATGTCCTTTACCATTTCTTTATCTGTTTTTTTTGAAGAAACCTCAGAAATCGACGACGTCTTTAGATAATCTTTTAAATTGCTCATTGGATGGTATCGTAGTGTTAATATTCTCTCGGCAATTTCATCAATTTTTACTCTGGCGTCTGTGTATAATTCTTCAAATTTTTCATGTAATTCAAAAAAATTATCACCTAAGATATTCCAGTGGAAATTCCTTAAATTCTGATAATAAATGTGATAGTCTGCTAGTAAAGTGTTTAGTTCTACAACAGTTGGTAATAATTTTTCGTCTTCTATGTTTAAATAACTCATAACTATTGTTTTCTTTTAATGGTTTTGTTTTAGACTCATATTTAATATAGCAGCATAAGCAATTATGGCAAGAGACTTAACAAGCTTTAACCATTGGTGAAGTCTTTTAACATAATATTCTGTTAAAAAAAAGTAGGAATGTTAAGAGAATTTAACGTGTTGATCTTTTAAGTTAGAATAGTTAAAAATAAACTTGTGAGTTGAAAGAATTTTCAGTATAATGCGGTACTTTTAAAACACACACACAAATTTTATGGGTAGACCAGCAACAAGACCAACAAAGCTTAAAGATGGTTTCTATATTGAAATCAGAAACAAGGGTTCTAAATCAGGTGTTAAACTATATAGTGGCACCAAATTGCAAATGCATCGCGCAATAAAAATGTACGAACGTTCTAAAGAAGTACTTATTCTCGGTGAGTCTGTAGACGGTAAATTTGTTGAAAAAGAACCGAAATTACATGTTGTAGAATAACTAAATATACAAAATTGAAAAAGGGTGAATTTTAAATTTCACCCTTTTTTATTTCACTTAAAAAAACATACTACAATTTAAAACTACTTATTTTTTTTATAAATTGTTAATTAGATTGCAAATTTTTAATTGTAGAAAACTAACTAATTAAATCAATTTATTATGACAAATTTATTGCAAAAACCACCTACTTGGTTTTGGATTGTGAGTGTTATAGCGCTTATTTGGAATAGCCTCGGTATTCATGGATACATTAGTCAAGCCTACAAATTATCAGCTTACACAGATGCTTATACCAATGAGCAACTCAACATTATGTCTAATCTACCATCTTGGTATACTGCGTTATTTGCCATTGCAGTTTTTGCTGGTACACTAGGATGTGTACTATTGCTTCTAAGAAAAAAAGTTGCAAAGCCTATTCTTGTTTTATCTTTTACTGCCGCAACTATACAGATGGTTTACTTTTTGTTTATAGCAGATTTAAAAGGAATAGATTTTAGTAGTAATAAAATTATGGCATATATAATTATTGTATTTTCTTTATTTTTAGTTTGGTTCTCAAGCCATTCGGTAAAAAAAGGCTATATCCATTAATTATATAACCAACCCAAACACTAAAGCGGAATTAGCTTAAGGGTTAATTCCCTTTTTTAATCAAATTTTAATTTATGAAGTATAAGCCCAGAGGCAGGAGCAACATAATCCATAATTTCCTTACTATCTTCCTTAAGACTATTGCTAATGTAATCTAGTGTTACCTCTCCTCTACCTAATTTTATAAGACATCCCATCATTAATCGAATTTGGTTGCGCATAAAACCTTTCCCTCTTATGATAAATACATACGACTTCTGCGGGAAGAAATTAGCTGTGTATATAGCATTATCCATAATCTCACAATATTCAATTGTTCTCCGATATTCACCTTTGTCCGTAGCTTTATAGCAATAGGGTTTAAAGTTGTGGGTACCTTTAAATAATCTTGCTCCTTCCTTCATTACATTGATGTTAAGAGGTTCTAAAATGGTCGTTAAAATCGGCGCACAAAACGGGTGATTTTTTTGACCGTGAGAAAACACATAGTGGTATTCCTTTATTTTAGAATCTTGAATAATATTAAAATCCTTATCCACTTCTTCAATAGACAAAGCCCTTATATCTTGCGGTAGATTATAATTAAAAAGATCTAAAAAAGCTGTAAAATCTGTAATTGGCGTGTTGTATATAAATAATTCTAATGCAGCCTCATTTGCAGAAACCATGGCATCTGTTCGTCCTGCTCCAAGTGTTTTAAATCTTGTTTCGCCCAATATATATTTTAAGGTTTTATCTATCATGAGATGTAATGTTTTTACATCTGGCTGTTTTTGCCAACCATGAAAGCGATAGCCAAGATATTGTATTTTTATAAGGTAATAAAAGCGTTTATCAAACATAATCACAAGAACGTTAATTTATCAAAATTTCCAAAAACTATTCTTATTTTATAATTTAGCCTATGATGCTGAAAACACCTTATCCTTTTGATCCCTCACTAAAACACCATGCTATAATTGGTTTATTATTAGCACTTTGGATATTTGTGTTTCTATTTTTTTCAGAACCATTAGATGTTAACCAATTTAGTTTCAAAGAAAAACTTACATATCTTCCTGGCTATGGCATGGTTGGTGGTTTTTGTTATCTCATTTTTTTACCTTTTCAGAGGTTTTTACATAAAAGCTTATATAGTTGTTGGACAATTTTAAACGAAATAGTTTTTCTACTTAGTTTTTGTGTTTTGGCAATAACAATAGCGCGTTTATATTACTTATATATAATTATGGCAAATGAGCGTTATCCATATACGTTAGGCTATATGCTAAAAACAATTTTATTACCTGCTGCAGCCACTATTTTACCCATTATAACTGTGGCTCGTTATGCGTTTGGAAAGTATTATGAAAAACAACTAAATAACCAGAAAATTGAAATTAAAGGTAGCGGTAATTATGAAGGACTAAGGTTACATTTTAATGATATTGTCGGTATTAAATCCTCTGATAATTATATTGAGGTACAGTACTTATCTGGTAACGCATTAAAAAAGACACTCATTAGAAATAAGTTGTCTGTAATAGATAAAGAATTTCCTAAACTTATAAGAACCCACCGCTCCCATCTTATAAATCCATACCATTTTAGGCAGTGGAAAACAGATAACGGAAAATATATTTTAATACTCTCTCACGATATTAAGACACCTGTTTCTAAAACCTACCTCCAAGATGTAAAATCGATTTTAGATTCTACCACAAATTAAGGTTATTTCGCCCCAAACACCCATTTTTACTAGACGCGACAAAAACTTCTAAAGTATATTTGCCCTAGAAAGTTTAATCCTAAAAGCCATTAAATCATGAAAAATTTAGTAATTGCATTTACAGTAATTTCTATATCATTTGCATCCGCTTTGTGGTCTCAAAGTCCACAATGTGACTGTAAAGCTGATTTAGATTTTATTATTGAAAAATTAAAAAAGACACCGTCATACAACAAGCAGATAAAAAATGCAGCCTTAGATGAGTTCAATCAAACATATCAAAACTTAACCAAAGATTTAGACAGCACTATATCAATTATAGACTGCTACAAAAGGATTCAGGATCTCATAACGACTGTCAATGATTTTCACTTTAATCTTTACTTTAATTATAAGGATGAAAAATCATATTTAGGACGTTATTCTGAAGATGAAATTTCACGATTGCATAAATCTTTAAAAAGCGTTAATTCAAAATCTATAGAAGGTATATACAAGTTAGGTAAGACCGAAATAAAAGTGGGTATTAAGCATAAAAACAAAAATATTATTGAAGGATTTGTTCTTTCTAGTAACGATTCACTATGGCAAAAAGGAGATATTCTCCTTGTTGGCAGCAAAAATAAATTTGGTAAATACAACCTCACGTATTACAAGTCAAACAACAAACAATTACAGATGTTAAATAATATTTCTTTTGATAATGAACGACTAATGAGTTTTAAAAAATTGGAGAACTTATTTAACGAAGAATTTAAAAACGACAAAACTAGTAACTGGGAATTCAAAGAACTTAACAAAGATGTGCAATATCTTTACATGGGTAGTTTTAACAGAAATGACGCCAATAAAAAAGCTTCTAAAGAATTCTACAGACAGATAAAAAACAAACTCAAAGCACCTTATATTATCGTTGATTTAAGAAGTAATGGTGGTGGTGCAAGTAAGATTTCAGACCCTTTTTTAAAATTACTCAAAAAGACAAAATCCAAAATCTATATTATTACCAATAGTTTTACAATAAGTAATGGTGAACAATTTACTTTAAAATTGAAAAACGAAACCAATTCAGTTCACTTAGGGCAAACCACTTTTGGCGCTTTAGCCTACGGGTCTAATTATGGTAACCTATACACAACACCATCTGGATATTTCTCTTTCTATCCGACCGATATGGATTTTCATAATATATATTACAAATATGAAGGATTTGGGATTATACCAGATATAACATTAGAGTTTGACAAGGATTGGGTTGAGCAAACTCTGGATATCATTAAAAATGAAACTCAGAAGCAGTGATATGGTTCTAATGTGCGATTAAACTTTCACTTTTAGATTAGATGAACTGCCAATATAAAAATTGGCAGTTTTTTGTTTATAATATATAATACAGAAAAAAAAAGACCATTTAGTCAATCTGCTTAATAGTCTTTTGCAACTACCAATTAACTACATATCTAATCTAAGATTACTTTTTTAACCTTTAATTGGCTGCTATTTGCAACTTTTATAATATAAATTCCACTATTTAGTCCTGTCACGTTAATGGTATTCTGAGTAGATGAGATGTCTAATATTTCACTCTTTACTAGTCGTCCTTGCATATCGTACAAATCTGCTCTAGAAATTTCCAATAACTGTCCCTTTATAATCATTTCATCATTTAAATTGTCAAGATATATAGTTAGATCAAATGTGTCATTATTATCAATGGATAATGTACCAGGTTCAATGTACAACGCATAATCTTCAGACTGACCATATGCTAATGACGAATAACAAGCCGAATTTATTGTACTAACTCCACCGTATCTATTATCAACATCTGTCATTAATCTCACTCTAACATAACTATCGTATGGTATTGTTGTAGGATATGTTAAAGAAACTGGTACTATAGAACCGCCAAGAATATCTTCTGAATAATGCTGTGTTTCAGCATCATCATCAAAATCACCATCGTTATTCCAATCTATCCAAACACCCAATTGATGAAAATTACCAGCTGCAATTTCAACATTTATAGTATAGGGATTATCAGTATCAATATTAAAAAGACCACTACAATTAACGCTTCTATCCAAGTTTCCACCATCGTTATCTGTTGTAGATGAAATAAACGTGGTAGAATTTAATTCAACACTCAATATACCTGCTAAATTTGTGCCTGCTGGTGAGTTTGGTGAACATGTGCTGGCAGGTGCTATAAACCCTAACTCTGGTTCCTGATCTCCTTTAGAGTCGACAATTCTACTTCCATTTATCGCAGCCCTTGCCCTTGTTTTTTGGTCTTCGGTTAACCTATCAGTACAAAAATAATAACTCATAACATTGTTAATTGTGTTATTATCTACCCATGGGCTTCCCGTACAAGTATTGTTGGCTGGGCATGTACTTGTTTCTCTTTGATGTGGCACTGTATCCGCACAACCATCACTATCTGTTCCAACAGCTACATCTGCAGGACAAGCGTCAGATATACCGTCGTTATTAGTGTCATCACCTTGAAAAGTGTGATACAAATGAAGGTAATGCCCTATTTCGTGTACAACTGTACTATTATCTCCATTTGAATTGAGTCCCCAACCATTAGTATTACCAGGATCATGGCCAAAAACAGTAGACATCATTACAGATCCATGCGTACTAAAAATTTCATTATAAAAATAGGCGTACCCTTGAAAACCAAATCCACCATTGTTGTTATCTAATTCAGTAACAATCCAAATATTCAAGTAATCTGTTTGTGGCCAGCTAACTAAGGACCTTATATCACTATAATTAGCACCATTTGAGTTTAAAACATTGACACCATATTGCGAATAACCAGCCAAACCGGAAGCATCTATTCTATTGATGCCATTTGTTGCACCGCAATTAGGATCTCTTTGTGCTAATTCAAATTCGATTTCAAAATCAACTGAACTGCCGGGAGTAAGACCTCTGTAAAAATCATTAAGATTATCTATACTGCTTTGAATTTGAGCATCTGAAATATTAGAACCTGTCCCTTCTGCTTCACCCAAATGTAATACATGTACAACAACAGGTATGGTATAAACTGCACCATTTCGCTGAGCCAGATCACCACTTGCAATAATATTTTGAATCTTTTGCTCAGCTAACTGCTCTTGCTGAACATAACTTGGGTCTTGTAATAATAATTCTCTTTGACTATCGAATGCACATTGCTGAGCAAAAACAGAATATGCATTTAAACAAAAGAAGGTCATTACAATGATAATTGTAAAGTTTTTCATCGAGATTTGGGTTAAGATTTAGATGCGCAATATACACATTTTCAACAAAAAACAACTTTTTATCGTAAATATTTACGTTTAATCGGTAAAATCATCATTTATGCCTTTCTTTAAGAGTAGAAACTACATCTTCCAACTTAAACCCTTTGGCTTGTAACAACATTAAATAATGAAATAATAAATCTGCACTTTCGTTTAGAAATAAATCGTCGTTATTGTCTTTAGCTTCGATAACGACTTCTACAGCTTCTTCACCAACTTTTTGAGCCACTTTATTGATACCTTTTTCAAATAAAGAAGCTACATAAGATTTTTCAGTATTACCAGCTTCTACTCTACTTTGTATGGTGTTTTCTAACTGTGTTAAAAATCCATAAGATTCGGTATTAGCTTCATACCAACACGTATCACTTCCTTTGTGACACGTTGGTCCTTTTGGATTTACTGTAATTAATAACGTATCGTTATCGCAATCTAATTTAATATCTATTAAGTTTAAAACGTTACCACTTTCTTTTCCTTTGGTCCAAAGTCGGTTTTTGGTACGGCTAAAAAAGGTCACCAACTTCGTATCTAGTGTCTTTTTTAACGCTTCTTCGTTCATATAACCCAACATCAACACATTTTTAGTTACTGCATCTTGAATGATTGCTGGGACTAATCCGTCGTTATTTTTATTGAAATTTATGTTCATTATATTTTTTCGCTTTATGAGATCCTGAATCAAGTGCGGAATGACAAGTTATAATCTAACAGAAATACCTTCCTGCTTTAATTCTTCTTTTAAATTTTTTATTTCAATTTCACCAAAATGAAATACACTTGCAGCCAAAGCAGCATCTGCATTTCCTACTTTAAAGGTATCTGTAAAATGCTGAATTGTTCCTGCTCCACCAGACGCAATTATCGGGATATTTACAGTGTCTGATAGTTTAGCCAAAGCTTTATTTGCAAATCCGTTTTTAGTTCCGTCGTTATTCATAGACGTAAACAGAATTTCGCCTGCGCCTCTTGTTTCAACTTCTTTTGACCAATCAAATAAATCTAATTCGGTTGGTATACTTCCACCAGCTAGATGTACTTTCCATTGTCCATTAACTTGTTTAGCATCTATAGCAACCACAACACATTGACTACCAAATTTACTTGATAATTCGTTTACCAATTCTGGTCGTTTTACAGCTGAAGAATTTACAGATATTTTGTCTGCACCAGATTTTAAAAGTATATCTACATCTTCGATACTTGAAATTCCGCCACCAACAGTAAATGGAATATTGACTTGTTCGGCGACTTTTAGCACCATTTCAATCATTGTTTTTCTACCTTCTAAAGTTGCTGAAATATCTAAAAACACCAATTCGTCTGCACCTTTTACCGCATACTGTTTTGCTAATTCTACAGGATCGCCTGCGTCTCTTAAATTAACAAAATTAACGCCTTTAACGGTTCGACCGTTTTTGATATCTAGACAAGGTATGATTCGTTTTGTTAGCATAGTTTTTCTTCCTGCGAAAGCAGGAATCTATTTTTTAAATTTTCAAAGTGGATTCCGCATCAAGTGCGGAATGACAGTTTTATAAAAAACGTTCTAATTCTTTTAAACTTATTCTGTTTTCGTAAATGGCTTTCCCGATTATGACTCCATCGCAACCTATGTCTGCTAAAACTTCAACATCTTCAATAGTTGTTACTCCGCCAGAAGCGATAAGTTTTACAGATTGATCTGCACTACCATTGGTACATTGGTTGATTATTTTTTTATACAAATCTACCGATGGACCTTGAAGCATTCCGTCTTTTGAAATATCTGTACATACCACATACTGAATACCATTTTTTTGATATTCCTGAATAAACGGAACAACCTCTAAACTACTTTCTTCTAACCAACCAGAAATAGCGATTTTTTCGTTTTTACAATCGGCACCTAGGATAATTTTTTGCGTTCCGTATTTATTAATCCATCTTAAAAAAGTGTCGGTGTTTTTTACGGCTATACTACCACCAGTAATTTGTCTTGCACCAGAATTAAAAGCCGTAAATACATCGTCGTCTGATTTAAGTCCGCCACCAAAATCAATTTTTAAATTGGTTTTTGTTGCCACCTTTTCTAATACTTTATAGTTGACTACGTGATCTGCTTTAGCGCCTTCTAAATCGACCATATGCAAGTATTCTATACCTGCATCTTCAAATTGCTTGGCAACTTCTAACGGATTTTCATTGTACATTTTTGTAGTGCTATAATCGCCTTTAGTTAATCTAACGCACTTTCCTTCTATTATATCTATTGCTGGTATTATTCTCATAATCATTTCCTGCGTAGGCAGGAATCTTTTTAGTTAATATATAGGCTTCGACTACGCTCAGCCTGAAATTTTTATTTTATAAATTGATGAAATTTCTCAAAATTTGTTCGCCTGCTAAGGATGATTTTTCTGGATGAAATTGCACACCGTAAAAATTATCTTTTTGTAATGCTGAAGCGTATGCTACATCATAAGTTGTTGTTGCGATTGCGTCTTTGCATTGTTCTGCATAAAAACTATGCACTAAATACATAAATTCATCGTCTTTAACACCTTTAAACAAATCTGATTGAAGGTTATTAATCGTGTTCCAACCCATTTGTGGCACTTTTACCGTGTTTGAAAAGCGTTTTACACCTACATCAAAAATACCTAAACCTTTTGTATGTCCTTCTTCTGTAGATTTACACATTAATTGCATACCTAAACAAATCCCTAAAACAGGTTGTTTTAACTGCGGAATCAAACGATTCAAACCTGATTCTTTTAGCTTTTGCATTGCACTACTCGCCTCGCCTACACCAGGAAATATCACTTTGTCTGCTGCTTTAATTTCTTCAGGATTATTGGTTAATAATGCTTCAAAACCTAAGCGTTTAAAAGCAAATTGAATGCTTTTGATGTTACCTGCACCGTAATCAATAATTACAAGTTTCAAATTTCTTAGTTATTAAAATTGATATTTTTAGTTGTTGAAACTTATAATTATAAATTCCAATTTTTAAATTCCAAAGACATATGTTATTGTCAGTTTGGAATTTAGTTTTTGTTTTTTGTGATTTACAAAACACCCTTTGTACTTGGTAAAATCATTTTTTCAACGTCGCGTTTTACAGCCATTTTTATTGCTTTTGCAAATGCTTTAAAAATCGCTTCAATTTTATGGTGCTCGTTTGTGCCTTCTGCTTTTATATTTAGGTTACATTTTGCACCATCTGTAAAGGATTTAAAGAAGTGAAAAAACATTTCGGTTGGCATTTTACCTATCATTTCGCGTTTAAAATCGGCTTCCCAAACCAGCCAGTTTCTACCACCAAAATCTATTGCAGCTTGCGCAAAACAATCGTCCATTGGTAAGCTAAAACCATAACGCTCTATACCCAATTTGTTTCCTAAAGTTGTAGCAAATACTTCACCTAAAGCAATTGCTGTATCTTCAATGGTGTGATGCTCGTCTACTTCTAAATCACCTTCAACTTTAATGTTTAAATCTAATTGTCCGTGACGCGCAATTTGGTCTAACATATGGTCAAAAAACGCAATGCCAGTGTCGATATTACTTTGTCCAGTTCCGTCAAGGTTTAAATCGATTTTAATCTTGGTTTCGTTGGTGTTTCGTTCGATACTTCCTGTACGTTCTTTAGCTTTTAAGAATTTATAAATTTCTTCCCAATCGTTACTTTCTAAAGCGATAAACTGGTCTAAAGCATCTCGTTTTACCGTAATTTCGTCCGTTCCTAAATTGGTGTTATCATTGATAAAAATACCTTTAGAACCAAGGTTTTTAGCTAATTCTACATCGGTTAATCGGTCACCAATGACAAACGAATTTTCTAAATCGTAATCCTCACAGAAATACTTGGTTAACAAACCTGTATTTGGCTTTCGTGTTGGTGCGTTATCTTTAGCAAATGTTCTGTCAATAAATTGTTCTTCAAAAATAACACCTTCGTTTTCAAAAGATTGAAGTACAAAATTATGAACAGGCCAAAACGTATTTTCTGGATATACATCTGTTCCCAATCCATCTTGATTGGTAATCATTACAATTTCAAAATCTAATTCTTTAGCGATTTTACTTAGATAGGTAAACACTTTTGGATAAAACACCAACTTCTCAAAACTATCAATTTGCTCATCTGCTGGTTCTTTAATTAGCGTGCCGTCTCGGTCTATAAATAGTACTTTTTTCATTTGATTAACTTGTTAATCAATCCTGAACTGTCCCACTGAGCGCAGTCGAAGTGTGTTACAGGATTTTATTTATTTTGTTTTATTTCATTAAGACCAGCTAGGTTTTGTGAAACCTGCAAGGTCTTTTAATACTGCAATCAATTTCTCATTCTCTTCACTTGTGCCAACCGTAAAACGCAAACAGTTTTCACAAAGTGGCTGATTGGTTCGGTTACGAACAACGATGCCTTTTTCAACCAACTGATTGTATCGATTAGTCGCATCATCAACCTTTACTAGCACAAAATTAGCTTGTGTTGGATATATAGTATTAATCCAAGTAACTGATGCTAACGCTTTTATTAACAAGCGTCTTTCTAAAATTATATTTTGAATTTCGTTTTGAACGTCTTGTTGATTTTCTAATCGTTGAATTGCCTTTTGCTGCGTTAGTTGATTGACGTTATATGGTGGTTTTATTTTATTTAAAATTGAAATAATTTCGGTAGATGCGTAGCAAATCCCGAGTCTGATGCCTGCCATTCCGTAAGCTTTAGACAGCGTTTGTGTAACTATTAAATTAGGAAAATCTGATAATCTTGACAACCAACTTTTATCTTCTGAAAAATCGATATATGCTTCGTCAATCACAACGATTCCATTGAAATTAGTTAATAATTTTTCAATTTTTGAAGCTTCAAAACTATTCGCTGTTGGATTGTTTGGCGAACATAGAAATAACAGTTTTGTATCGTCGTTTTGAGTGTTTAAAATTTCTTCTACTTTTGGTTGAAAATCAATATCCAATTCAACTGTTAAAACGTCTATAGCATTTGTATTTGCTAATACGTCGTACATACCGTAAGTTGGTGGCAATGTGATGATATTATCTTGATTTGGCTCACAAAAGGCTCTAAAAATTAAGTCTAACACTTCATCACTTCCGTTTCCTAACAAGATATTTTCGGTTGGAATGTTTTTGATCTTTGACAATAACGATTTTACATCTTTTTGTTGCGGATCGGGATAACGATTTACGCCATTTTCGAACGGGTTTTCATTTGCATCTAAGAAAATCATTTGGTTTGATGTTGCATCCTTAAACTCATCTCTCGCCGAAGAATACGGTTTTAAGGCTGCAATGTTTGGTCTGACTAAGTTATTTATGTTGAAAGTTGTTTTCATTTAATTTGATTTTCGTCAGTTCGAGTGATTTTCTTTTGAAAATCGTATCGAGAACTTTAACATCTCGATACAATTTCTATAAGCTTCGCTTAGGTATCTTCAATCAAAATATATTTTGATTTCGATAATTTCGAAATCACTCGATGTGACGTTTGCTATATATCTTTTAATCTAATGGAAACTGCGTTTTTGTGCGCTTGTAATCCTTCAGCTTCTGCCATTAGTTCTATAGTGTTTCCTATGTTTTTTAAACCTTCTTTTGTGATGTTTTGAAACGTAATTGCTTTTGTAAAACTGTCTAAATTAACGCCAGAATACGCTTTACTAAACCCATTAGTTGGCAAGGTGTGATTGGTGCCAGACGCATAATCGCCAGCACTTTCTGGTGTGTAATTACCTATAAATACCGAACCTGCATTTTGAATACAATCAACATAAAAGTCGTTGTTTTTAGTCGCAACAATAAAGTGTTCTGGACCATAATCATTAATTAAATCTAATGCTTCTTCATCCGTTTTTACTAAAATAGATTTTGAATTATTGATCGCTTGTTTTGCAATATCTCGTCTTGGTAATGCTTTAATTTGCGTGTTAATTTCAGCTTCAACTTTATTTATAAAATTTTCAGAAGTTGATACTAAAATGACTTGACTATCAGTTCCGTGTTCTGCTTGACTTAATAAATCTGAAGCCACATAACTTGCGTTTGCACTATCATCCGCCACAACCAACAATTCGCTTGGTCCTGCAGGCATATCGATAGCGACACCGTATTTTGTGGCCAATTGTTTTGCTACGGTTACAAATTGATTTCCAGGACCAAAAATCTTATAAACTTGCGGAATAGTTTCAGTTCCAAATGTTAATCCTGCAATTGCTTGAATACCACCAACTTTTATAATTTTAGTCACACCGCAAAGTTGAGCTGCATATAAAATTTCATTTGCAATTTTACCATCTTTATTTGGTGGCGAACATAATACAACTTCTTTACAACCAGCAATATTTGCTGGAATTGCTAACATTAAAACTGTTGAAAATAATGGCGCAGTACCAGCAGGAATATAAATCCCAACTTTTTGAATGGCACGTTTTTCTTGCCAACAGGTAATTCCTATAAATGTTTCTACACTTACCTTTTCTGTTTTTTGTGCTCTGTGAAATGCTTCAATATTTGACTTTGCTTGGTTAATCGCCGCTTTTAGTTCTGATGATAATTTAGAAGATGATTCTTCAATCTCTTGCGCAGTTACGAGATTTGATTGCAAATCTGCACCATCAAACAACTTGGTGTATTTTGAAACTGCTATATCACCATTGCGTTGTACGTCTTCAAAAATTTGATTAACCGTACTTTCTATATCGTTAACGGTTTGTGTTGGTCGTTTTAAAAGTTCTGACCACGTGTTTTTATTTGGGTATTTTATTGTTTTCATATTCATTTCCCACGAAAGTGGGAATCTTTTTTATGTTGTTGTGTTATTTAGTTTTTGCTTCTGGATAAAAGACTTCGACAAGCTCAGTCTGACATATAATTGTATTTTTAGATTCCTGCCTGCGCAGGAATTTAGAGCACCATATTTTCAATCGGACAAACTAATATGCCTTCTGCTCCTTTTGCTTTAAGTTCGTCTATAATTTCCCAGAAATCGTTTTTATTGATTACAGAATGTAATGAACTCCAACCTTCTTCTGCCAACGGTAAAACGGTTGGACTTTTCATACCAGGCAGAATATTTATAATATCGTCTACTTTGTTATTTGGTGCGTTAAGTAAGACATAGCGTGAATTTCTAGCTTTTAAAACCGATTGTAATCTAAACTGTAGCTTGTTTAAAATCGCTTGATTTTTAGAAGAAATTTTAGGGGAAACTGCTAATACAGCTTCCGACTTTAAAATGACTTCAACTTCCTTAAGATTGTTTTTAAACAAAGTGCTTCCGCTCGAAACAATATCTACAATAGCATCTGCTAATCCAATGTTTGGCGCAATTTCAACAGAACCGTTAATGATGTGTAAATTGGCGTTAACGTTGTTGTCTTTTAAGAATTGGTTGACTGTGTTCGGATAAGACGTCGCAATACGTTTTCCTTCTAAATCTTTGATGGAATTATAGCTTTTTCCTTTTGGAATGGCTACAGACACTTTACAGCTAGAAAATCCTAATTTCTCTGCAACAGTGATGTCTTGCCCTTTTTCTACTAAGACATTTTCGCCAATAATGGCTACATCTACAATGCCATCTTTTAAGTACTGTGGAATGTCTCCATTACGTAAATAAAAGACTTCTAATGGGAAGTTTTTAGCCGAAGCTTTAAGTTGATCTTTACCATTATCGATAGAAATACCAACGTCTTTAAGGATTTTCATAGAATCCTCGTTTAATCGTCCTGATTTTTGAATTGCAATTTTTAGTTTACTCATTTTTCTTTTTTGTTTAAAGCGTTTGAGTAAATCTTGGTGAAGTTTTTATAAATAAAAAACCGCTTGATTTACTCAAACGGTTTTAAAAAATATCTTGGTTTTATTCAATACATTTTCAACTCGCTTGAGTGCGATTATGAAAATGATGATGATGTAATTGAATAAAAGTCATGTTTTGTTTTGTTATGCACAAAGGTTCAAAAAATAAAACTAGAATTCCAAGTGATTAACAAATTTTTTATTGATTGCCCAAAATTATTGGCATTCCACTATCGCCCGAACCAATGATAACCACTTTACTGTTAGGTGATTCTGCTAATTTATTAGTGGCTTCAATACCTTTGTCCTGAAGAATTTTATCTGTTAAAGAAGCGCTTAAAATCTTATTGGCCTGCGCTTTACCTTCTGCCTCAATGATTTGGCGTTCAGCTTCTTTTTCTGCAGTCACCAACCTAAATTCGTATTCTAAAGATTCTTGCTCCTGTTTTAGCTTACGCTCAATGGCATCTTTAATTGTTGGTGGTAATGTTACATCACGGACTAAAATCTCATCAAGAACAATGTATTGGTCATCTACAATTTTTTTGGTTTCTTCAAAAATTTCTTTTTGTATTGCATCTCGTTTACTAGAGTACAATTGTTCTGGCGTGTAACGACCTACAACGCTTCGTGCGGCAGATCTAATGGTTGGTAAAATGATTCTATTAAGGTAATTTTCGCCTATTTCTTGATGCAACTTTCCTAAGTTATTCTCATCTGGCTTATACCACGCAGAAGCGTCTAGCTGAATATCTAAACCGTTTGAAGATAGCACCTTCATTTTTTCGAATATCTCTTGGCGTCTAACTTCGTAGACGTAAACCTTGTTCCAAGGTGCCACAATATGAAATCCTTCACCTAGTGGTGGCTCGTCGGTGACTACACCTCCACCAAAGGTTTTGTATAAAACCCCTGCTTCACCAGAGCCTATGGTCACTGCAGACTTCGCAATAACAATGATCAAAAAAACAATCCCAATTAAGATTGGTAATCCAATTTTAGGTAATCTTTCCATTTTCAATTTTTTTAAATTAATCCGTTATATTTTCTTATGAACCACTCGCTAAATAAGCTCAGGGCTATTAGAACAAGTAGATATTTCCAGTCTATCAAAGGTACAACATTTTTAGTGCTTTTTTGAATAGTAGCATATCTGTTGTCAGAAAGTAATTCTGATATTAATTTGTCTGTTTCGTTATAAAAGATGGCTTTACCTTCACTATTTTTAGCTAAGGCGTTAAGCTTAGGTACGTCTGCGTTTAAAAATTGCTGTTCAACATTGTATTCTAAAACTTCAAAATTGCCCGACGCAGCTATGGATTCCGTATTATGCTTTATTGTAAAGTTGTAAATTCCAGCTTCTATACCGCGTAAATCTACACTGTAATTTCCATTATTTAATAAAAGCGGGACTTCTCTAATATTACCTTTGTCTTTGTTTTTGAGAGTTATTGTCAGTGCAGCCGAATTATCAAACTCATAGTTTTTGTTAAAATACTGTGCTGAAATGACAACATCATCATTACCATTGTAAAACGAATTATAATCAATATTTAATCGGCTTCGTTTTTTTGATGAGCTAAGATATTGCACTAATTTCCCAATAAAATTATCGAAATCATTGAAACTTTCAGACTCTAAAAAAGATTGTGCTCGCCATCGCCATATACCTTCACCAGACAATAGAGCATGCTTTGTGTTACCGATTTCAAAAGTTGATAACATTGGTTGATTAGTATTAATACCATTGACAGATTTTGATAAAATAACGTCATTAGGCACAGAAAACGCTATAGTTCCGAATTCTGATTGCAATGGTGGGTAACCTTCAAAACTTAAATTATCTATTATAAATGTGTTGTAATTTCTGTTTAATTCTGGCTGAAAATCTTCAGACTGATTTGTTATTGTTTGCTTAAAAGCTGTTTGTAAATTATTAAGCAAACTAAAGCTTGTTGTATTACCAGTAATAATAAAACTATTTAAATTTTCATCTGAAACCTTACTCAAAACCTCATTAAAGTTATTGTTTGGCTGATAAAGTATAACTAATTGAAAATCATTAATTTTATTAAGATATTCGCTAGGTTTTAAAATTGAAACACTTCGTTGTTCATTACTTTCAATAGATTTTTTTAAAGCACCTAAATCTGGATGCAAAATATCAGATACTAAAGCTATATTTGTTTTTTGATCTATGACTTCTACACCAAAGTTTTTGGAATTGTTTACTATGTTTTTTTCTTCATTAAGAGGTGTTAACTCTACGCTGTATGTTTTTACTCCAACTGAATTTGCAGGTAACGTTGTTGAAATGATTTCTGAAGTTTTTTCCGCATCGAATTGTATGGGTTTTCTGAATATGACTGTATTACCAGACCAAATTTTAAGCTCAGTATTTACAGACTCTAACCCATTGTAATTAGCTATGATTTCTACAGGAAATTTATTTTTTAAAAACACATACCGATTTACATTGAGCTGCTTAATACTTAAATCTGTATATATTGTAGAATCTCCCATAATTACAGGATATACAGGCTGCTTTACTGAATTTGAAATAAAGCTATAATCTGCACCATAGGTTTGATTGCCGTCTGTAATTACAATTATTGGTGCTGTTTGTTTGGCATAAACCTCTCCTATTTGCTTTAATGCTTTAGAAATATTAGATTTTTGGTTGATAAACTGTAAGGAATCTAAAGGTTGCAATGCTTTACTGAAGCTGTATGATTCGACATTAAATCTTTTTTGAATTTCAGGATTAGTTTGAAGTTTTGTTAAAACTTCTTGTAGCTTCTTATCTTGTTCTAAATATGCTATAGATTCTGAGTTATCTGCAGCAATTACAAGTGTTGGCTTTTGATCGTAGTAGGTGTTAGTTTCAAATTTTGGGTTTATAAGTAACAATAGTATACCAAAAATTGACACTGCTCTTAATACTGTTAAAGTGGTTTTAAGTGTTGTACTAAGCTTTGATTTAAATACATATTGAAACAGCGCTAATAAAAGCGCTGTTATAAGTGCAAAGATAATGTATAAGATTATTTCAGTATTCATTAATGAGATTTCTGCCTATGCATAAATTTTTTTAAGTTAACATTCCGCCATCTACATTTAAAGTTTGCCCTGTTACATAAGCACTCATATCACTTGCAAGAAAAACACAAGCATTTGCAATATCTTCAGGAGTTCCTCCTCGTTTTAAAGGAATTGCGGCTCTCCAACCCTTTACAGTATCTTCATCTAATTTTGCTGTCATTTCAGTTTCAATAAAACCTGGTGCTATAACATTACTTCTAATATTTCGCGAACCTAATTCTAATGCTACAGATTTAGAAAATCCAATAATACCAGCTTTAGAAGCAGCGTAGTTTGTTTGACCTGCATTACCTTTTACTCCAACTACTGAACTCATATTAATAATTGAGCCTTTGCGTTGTTTTAGCATAGTGCGCTGTACAGCCTTAGTCATATTGAATACAGACTTTAAATTTACTTCAATAACTTTATCAAAGTCCTCCTCACCCATTCGCATTAATAAATTATCCTTTGTAATACCTGCATTGTTTACCAATATATCTATTGCGCCAAATTCTGCCACAACATCTTCTGCTAATTTTTGCGCTTCCTCAAAACTGGCGGCATTACTTTGGTAGCCTTTGGCTTTTACACCTTTACTATTCAGTTCTTTTTCAAGTTCATTTGCTGCTTCAACAGAAGAACTGTATGTAAACGCCACGTTGGCGCCATGATCTGCAAAAATTTCAGCTATTCCTTTGCCTATTCCTCTACTAGCGCCAGTAATAATTGCTGTTTTACCTTCTAATAACTTCATTTTAATTTTATCTCGATTAGTTAGTTAAATTATAAATTGCTCTATCAAATATAGTGATTACAAGTTGCATGAAATAAAAAAACCTTACAAGATTTTGTAAGGTTTTTAACAGTTTATATAGTTTCTGAATCAAGTTCAGAATAAAAATATTCTTAAATTAATTATCCTAAAACTTCAGCTACTTTCTTACCTATTTCAGCAGGAGAATCTACAACGTGAATACCACATGCTCTCATAATTTTCTTTTTTGCTTGAGCTGTATCATCACTACCACCTACAATAGCACCAGCATGACCCATCGTACGTCCGGCAGGTGCAGTTTCACCAGCTATAAATCCTACAATAGGTTTTTTGCTTCCACTGGTTTTGTACCAATTAGCCGCATCAGCTTCTAATTGCCCACCTATCTCACCAATCATTACAACAGCTTCTGTATCTGGATCGTTAATTAAAAGCTCCACAGCTTCTTTAGTTGTTGTTCCTATAATTGGATCACCACCAATACCGATTGCAGTTGTGATACCTAATCCTTGTTTTACAACTTGGTCTGCAGCTTCATAAGTTAGTGTACCAGATTTTGAAACGATACCAACCTTACCAGATTTAAATACAAATCCTGGCATAATACCAACTTTAGCTTCACCCGGAGTAATAACACCTGGACAGTTAGGACCAACTAATCTACAGTCTTTATCTTTAATATAATCTGCAGCTTTTACCATATCTGCCACAGGAATACCCTCTGTAATCGTAATAATAACTTTAATTCCGGCATCAGCGGCTTCCATAATTGCATCTGCAGCAAACGCTGGTGGAACAAAAATAATCGTAGTATCTGCTCCTGCTTTTTCAACAGCTTCTGCCACTGTATTAAAAACAGGCTTTCCTAAGTGTTCTTGCCCACCTTTTCCCGGAGTAACACCACCAACTACATTTGTGCCATACTCGATCATCTGACCTGCATGAAAGGTACCTTCACTACCCGTAAAACCTTGAACAATGATTTTAGAATCTTTATTTACTAAAACGCTCATTTGATATTGTTGTTTTTAAGTTTTTATAATTTTAAGCTGCACAAAAATAAGTCTTTTAAAACGTATTTGCGAACTGTTTTTATCTTTTCTATTAGCAATTAAAAGTCTTTTAATTTTTTAAGAATATCTGGAATTCTTTTTATCGATGCCATCTCTTTATACTTTGATCTAAAATCATCGGCAGGAATACCAAAATAGCGTTTGTTACCATCCAACGATTTACTCACTCCCGACTTTGCAGAAATTACTGCTTTAGCACCAATGGTTACTCCGCTAGTAATACCTACTTGTCCCCAAATGGTCACTTCATCTTCAATTATAGTGCAGCCAGCTATACCAACATGAGAGGCGATGAGGCATTTTTTGCCAATTACAGTATCATGACCTATTTGAACAAGATTATCGATTTTTGTTCCCTCTTTTATAGTTGTATCACCTGTTACACCTTTATCTATGGTGCATCCAGCACCTATATCTACATTATTCTCTATAACAACTCTTCCACCAGATTTTAGCTGATCGAAGCCTTCAGGTCTATTTTTGTAATAAAATGCACTTGCACCTAAAACAGTATTGGCATGTATTATAACGTTATCACCAATAACTGCATCATCATAAATACTCACGTTAGAATGGATGATGCAATTTTTACCGATAACGACGTTATGACCAATAAAGCAGTGCGGTTGTATAATTGTTCCTTCGCCAATTTTTGCATCTTCAGCAATAGATATATTAGAAGATTTAAAAGGCTTGAAATGAAGTGTTAACTTATTGAAATCTCTAAAAGGATCGTCTGAAATTAGCAGTGCTTTTCCATCAGGACATTCCACCTCTTTATTGATTAATACAATGGTGGCATTAGATTGAAGCGCTTTATCATAGTATTTTGGGTGATCTACAAAAACGATATCACCAGGCTCTACAACATGGATTTCGTTCATTCCTAAAACAGGAAAGTCGTCTTGGCCAACATAATCCGTACCGATAAGGTTGGCTATTTCTTTTAGTGAATATTGTCTAGGAAATTTCATGTGATCAGTTTACAGATAACAGTCGTAGTTTACAGCCTTGTAAACTTAATACTGTGACTGAGGACTATTTACTCTTTTATACGCTCTTTGTAGGTACCTTTTTCAGTTTCAATTTTAATCTTATCGCCTTCATTAATAAATAAAGGTACATTGACTTCTGCGCCTGTTTCTACCGTTGCAGGCTTAGTTGCATTTGTAGCAGTATTTCCTTTTACACCTGGCTCTGTATGCGTAACCTCTAAAATTACTGTAGCTGGCATATCTACCGATAGTGGCATGTTATCTTCAGTGTTAATTTGAATAGTTACAATTTCTCCTTCTTTCATAAGGTCTGGTCTGTCTAAAGCAGATTCTAACAATCTAATTTGTGTATAATCTGCTTCATTCATAAAATGATAGAATTCACCATCATTGTACAAATACTGAAATTTATGTGTTTCAACACGTACATCTTCAATTTTGTGACCAGCAGAAAACGTATTATCAATCACCTTTCCTGTGGTTACACTTTTTAATTTTGTTCTTACAAAAGCAGGACCTTTACCTGGTTTAACGTGTAAGAATTCAACAATTTTGTAGATGTCATTATTATACCTAATACATAATCCGTTACGGATGTCTGATGTGCTTGCCATTATATATTTTTTTCTTTGTTAATTTGATTTAAAGTAGCCTTTCATAATTCCACGATGCGAATTCTTAATAAATTGAAGAATTTCGTCACGCTCTGGTGTGGCTTCCATTTCAGCTTCTATAATTTCTGAAGCCTGCGTGTTGTTATAATTTTTTTGATAAAGAATTCTGTATATATCTTGAATTTCTCTAATTTTTTCTGTTGTAAATCCTCTACGTCGCAATCCTACTGAATTAATGCCCACATAAGATAATGGCTCTCGTGCCGCTTTTACGTATGGTGGTACGTCCTTTCTTACTAAAGATCCACCGGTAACAAAGGCATGGTTTCCTATGGAACAAAATTGGTGAACTGCCGTCATACCTGCTAAAACTACATAATCGCCTACTGTGATATGCCCAGCAAGTGTACTATTGTTTGAAAAAATACAATTATCTCCAACAATACAATCGTGTGCAATATGGCAATAGGCCATAATAAGACAATTATTTCCTATAACCGTTTTCATCTTATCTGTAGTACCACGGTTTATTGTAACGCATTCTCTTATAGTAACATTATCACCGATTTCTACTGTGGTATCTTCGTCATTGTATTTTAAGTCTTGCGGAACTGCAGATATTACGGCTCCAGGAAAGATATTACAGTTTTTACCAATTCTTGCGCCTTCCATTATGGTGACATTGCTTCCTATCCAGGTACCTTCTCCAATTTTTACGTTATTATGAATTGTCGTAAAAGGCTCTATAACTACATTCTTTGCTATTTTAGCTCCAGGATGTACGTATGCTAAAGGTTGATTCATTTTCGGAATTTTATTTTTGATAAATAGGTGAAAATGTGTTCGCCTACCAACATATTATGAACGATTTGAAAATTAATATTCGCTCGGTTCATTACTTAACTTTTGAAATTTGTGCCATTAACTCAGCTTCTGCACAAAGTTTGCCGTTGGTATAGGCATAACCTTGCATGTGACATATACCGCGTCTTATGGGCGTTATAAGCTCACATTTAAATATCAATGTGTCACCAGGCACTACTTTTTGTTTAAACTTTACATTGTCCATTTTCATAAAAAATGTGAGGTAGTTCTCTGGATCTGGGACAGTACTTAGTACTAATATACCACCTGTCTGCGCCATGGCCTCAACAATGAGTACACCTGGCATTACTGGTGCTCCAGGAAAATGACCTCTAAAAAACTCTTCGTTCATAGTGACATTTTTCATGCCAATAACGTAGCTTTCTGTTAACTCATAAACTTTATCTAAGAGCAAAAAAGGCTGTCTATGTGGTAACATACTCATAATTTGGTTTACATCCATTAATGGTGGCGAATTCAAATCTATTTGAGGTACATTATTCCGTCTTTCGTTTTTTATAATTTTAGACATCTTTTTTGCAAACTGAGTGTTTACAAAATGCCCAGGTTTGTTTGCAATAACTTTACCTTTAATTCGTGTACCGATTAGAGCTAAATCACCAACTACATCTAATAGTTTGTGCCTAGCGGCTTCATTAGGGTGGTGTAATGTTAAATTATCTAAGATACCATTAGTTTTTACAGCAATGTTATCTTTATTAAAGGCTTTGCGAAGTTTATTCATAGTTTCTTCGGACAGCTCTTTGTCTACATAAACTATAGCATTATTTAAGTCACCACCTTTTATTAAGCCATGTTCTAACAACATTTCTATTTCGTGTAAAAAGCTGAATGTTCTGGCATCTGAGATTTCGTCTTTAAATTCTGATACAGAATTCATAGTTGCGTTTTGGGTTCCCAAAACTTTTGTGCCAAAGTCTACCATAGTGGTTACTTTATAGGTATCGGCTGGCATTAAAATAATTTCGCTTCCGGTAGACTCATCTGCATAAGAAACTACGTCCTTTACTTCGTATTCCTCTCTGTAAGCGTTTTGTTCTACTATCCCTGCTTTTTCTAGAGCTTCAACAAAAAACTTTGAAGAGCCATCCATTATGGGTGGTTCTGATGCATTTAATTGGATAATTGCATTATCGATGTCTAAACCAACTAACGCTGCTAATACATGTTCGCAGGTTTGTATTGTAACTCCGTTTTTTTCTAAGCATGTACCTCTCTGTGTATTGGTGACGTAATTTGCGTCTGCTTCTATCTTTGGATGCCCTTCAAGATCGATGCGCTCAAATACAAAACCCGAATTTTCTGTACCGGGTTTAAACACTAAAGTTACGTCTGCTCCTGTATGGAGACCTACACCTTCAAGTTTTATGTCCTTTTCAATGGTCTTTTGCTTTATCTCGGTTTTAATTATTGCCATTTACTTTTTTTTCTATTTCATTTATATTCTTTACGATCTTAGGTAAATTTTTAAAGTACACATAAGATTTGTTATAGTCACCGTAAGTTAATGCTGGAGAACCTTGTAAAACTTCGTTATCCTTAACGTGTCTTCCTATGCCTGATTGTGCTTGTATTTTTACGTTATTACCTATGGTAATGTGACCTACAATACCAACTTGTCCACCGATCTGACAATTTTCGCCAATCTTTGTAGAACCTGCAATGCCAGTTTGTGCTGCAATTACGGTGTTTTTACCTATCTCTACGTTGTGGGCAATTTGAATTTGATTATCTAGTTTTACACCTCGTCTTATAATTGTTGAACCAAGTGTTGCCCGATCTATAGTAGTGCCTGCACCAATGTCTACATAATCTTCGATTATAACATTACCTATTTGTGGTACCTTAGAATATTCGCCTTTTTCATTTGGAGCGAAACCAAAACCGTCGGCACCTATTATTGCGCCTGAATTTATGACACAATTATTACCAACAATACAGTCTGAGTAAATTTTTCCGCCTGAAAAAACTATAGTATTATCGCCTATGGTTACATTGTCACCAATGTAAGAATTGGGAAAAATCTTTACATTATTTCCTAATTTTACATTGTCGCCAACATAAGTAAATGCACCAATATAGATGTCATTAGCAATTTTGGCTGAATCTGAGATAAAACTTGGCTGTTCTATACCTAATTTGTTTAGCTTTATTTGATTGTAATACTCTAGTAATTTTGTAAAAGCACCATAGGCATCCTCTACTTTAATTAGTGTGGTGGTTAGGGCTTCTTCGGGCTCAAAATTAGAGTTAACAATTGTAATCGAAGATTTTGTTGTATATATGTAGGGCTTATATTTTGGATTGGCCAAAAACGTTAAAGACCCCTTTGTTCCTTCTTCTATTTTAGCAAGCTTAGAAACCTCTGTATTTGGATCGCCAACGACTGTACCTTCTAATATACCTGCTATTTGTTCTGCTGTAAACTTCAATTAATTGAATTTAAAATGTTTGTTGGTTTCCGCAAAAATAGAAAAAATGTATTACATTTTCTTTTTAGGGTAACACATATAATATTTGGTAACAGGTTTACTAAGCGCTTTTAGATTGAGTTGGTCTGAAGCTTTGACTATATCTTTTATTTTTCCGGATTTTAATTGAATATTAATGTGTTGCTTTTTACTCTGATAGGCTAAATTGGTTATCTCACCACTAAAAACAAAATAGTCTGCTTCTTCTTTTGAGATATCATATTTATCCACTAACGCCTTGTTGTGCGTTAGTAAATCTGCGGTTTTAATAGGTTTGTTTTTTATTTTTATTTTCAACAGATCTCTATCAACAATCATTTGGCATAGGTTACTTAGAACAAAATCCGTATGATTTCTCCATGATTTCATGGCGGCAACAATATCATAGTCATCGAGATTAGAAAATATCTCTAATGTATTACTATTAAAACTGTTTACTTCTGAAATTAAAAAGTAATTTAAGGGCTCACTACATTGTAAGTGTTCTCCTTGCTGAACTAACTCTTTTGCTCTTTTTAAAATCCTTGTGAGCAACTGCTCTGCAACAATACCTGTTTTATGCAAATATACTTGCCAATACATAAATCGTCTTGCTACCAAAAACTTTTCTACACTGTAGATTCCTTTTTCTTCTACAACCAACTCATCATCTACTACATTGAGCATGGTAATTAAACGTTCACTGTTTATATTTCCTTCTGCAACACCTGTATAAAAGCTATCCCGCTTAAGGTAGTCTGCTCTGTCCATGTCTAATTGGCTAGATATAAGCTGGCACATAAACTTTCGAGGATACTCACCTTTAAATATAGAAATGGCTAACGTTAAACTTCCGTTAAACTCTTTATTGAGTTTTTTCATAAATTGAAGTGAAATCTCTTCATGCGAAATGTCATTTACAATACTATGTTCCATAGCATGAGAAAAAGGGCCGTGACCAATGTCGTGCAGTAAAATAGCAATTAAAAGTCCATTTTCTTCTTCTTTAGAGATTGCAACACCTTTAAAACGAAGTACATTGATGGTTTTTTGCATTAAATGCATACTACCTAATGCATGATGAAAACGTGTATGATGTGCGCCTGGATATACCAAATAAGACAATCCCATTTGCGTTATACGACGCAATCTCTGAAAGTATTTATGCTCAATAAGATCAAAAATTAAGGAATTAGGAATCGTAATAAATCCGTAAATTGGATCGTTAAATATTTTAAGTTTATTATTAGACTTCAAACCAAACATTCATTAATTAGAAAACAAATATACATGAACAACATAAATATTCTGTGGGTAGATGACGAAATTGACTTATTAAAGCCTCACATACTTTTTTTAGAACAACGACATTATAGCGTAACAAAATGCAAGAGTGGTACAGAGGCTTTAGATATTATTAATGATACTAATTTTGACATTGTTTTTTTAGATGAAAACATGCCTGGACTTACTGGCCTAGAGACACTTAATGAAATTAAGGAGCGTCGCCCAAACCTTCCTGTTGTAATGATCACTAAGAGTGAGGAAGAATACATTATGGAGGAAGCTATAGGAAGTAAAATTGCCGATTACCTTATAAAGCCAGTGAACCCAAATCAGATTCTGTTGAGCTTAAAAAAGAATTTAGACCATTCGCGTTTAGTATCTGAAAAAACAACATCTAACTACCAACAAGAGTTTAGAAAAATTGCTATGGATTTGTCTATGGTGAATACTTACGAGGAGTGGGCAGAATTATACCAAAAACTAATATATTGGGAGCTTCAGCTAGAAGATATTGAAGACATAGGGATGACCGCTATTTTAGAGTCCCAAAAAACTGAGGCCAACCTTCAATTTGGAAAATTTATCGAAAAGAATTACGAACAATGGTTTCAGCCCAATACAGATGCGCCTGTAATGTCTCACACTTTATTTAAGGAAAAGGTCGTTTCAGAATTAAATAACAAACAACCAACACTAATGATTGTTATTGATAACTTGCGTTACGATCAATGGAAAGCCTTTGAGCCTATAGTCAATAATTATTATAAGAAAACATCAGAGCTATCCTTCTACAGTATCTTACCCACAGCGACACAATATGCCAGAAACGCTATATTTTCTGGACTTATGCCTGCGGACATGGAAAAGTTATATCCAAACTACTGGAAAAATGATACAGACGAGGGTGGCAAAAACCTTCACGAAGATGATTTTTTAAGAGAACAATTAAAACGCTTAGGGCTTAGTCATATTAACTATGAATACCATAAAATCACAAATTTAAAATCTGGTAAAAAACTAGTTGAAAACTTTAGAAATCTTAAAAACAACGATTTAAGCGTTATTGTGTATAATTTTGTAGATATGCTCTCGCATTCTAAAACAGAAATGGAAGTAGTGAAAGAACTGGCTTCTAACAATAAGGCATATCGATCTTTAACTCAAAGCTGGTTTAAGAACTCTCCATTATTAGAAATGATTCAACTATCGCAACAGTTAGGTTTTAAATTAATCCTTACAACAGACCATGGTACTATTAATGTAAAAGCACCTTCTAAAGTCATTGGAGACCGAGACACCAGCCTAAACTTAAGATATAAAACAGGTCGTAGCCTTACATATCAAGATAAAGATGTTTTAGCTGTTAAGGATCCCAAATCAATACATTTGCCATCTTTAACAATGAGTAGTTCATTTATTTTTGCTAAGGGAGATTTGTTTTTAGCGTATCCAAATAACTATAACCATTATGTCAGTTATTACAGAAACACCTATCAGCATGGTGGTGTTTCTTTAGAAGAAATGATTATCCCATTTGTAGTTTTAGACCCTAAATAAATCTTTTAAAAGCATAAAAATCCGACGAAATGCACATTTTTCTAGGTTTTTAAAAAATTTATTACTAACATTGTACTTTAATATGTAAGTTATAGGTGTGCATAATATTGAGTTAACATATCATTTAAAAAACATAGATGCAGTAGCATTAGATGTATTCAAACATTTAAAGTCTAAAATCATTTTATTTAATGGAGAAATGGGAGCTGGCAAAACAACATTTATTAACGCTTTGCTAAAGACAATGGACAGTGGTGACATTGCCACGAGTCCTACATTTTCTATCGTTAACGAATATACATTACCAAATGATAAAATTTTTCACTTTGATTTCTACAGAATAGAAACAATTGAAGAAGCTTACAATTTTGGGGTAGAAGACTATTTATATAGTGAGCACTGGCTATTTATAGAATGGCCAGACCGAATAGAACAACTACTACCAGAAAATGCACAAACTATTACTATTACTAAGATAGATAATAACACAAGATCCCTCAAATTAACTATAAACGAGAAACTTTTAACCGAAAATAACGCTATGACAGACTCGAAATTTTAGACAAATTTCAACTAACATTCTATTCCAAGAGCTATAGAATTACGGAAAAACCGTAATTAAAACCTCATAATTTTTTGGATTTTAACATTAATTGATTTTCAGAGGCTTTAAGAGCACTGTAAATTTGTAAAGAATTAATTAATTAAATCCCTTAAATTATGAAAGCTAAAAAATTAGTACTAGCAATCGCGATCTTCGGAGGAATGTTATTTACTGCACAGGCAACTAACATTATCGACTTAGATGGACAAACGACAACAAAAGTTGACAGAAGAAAACTTAAAGTTCCGACACACGGATAAAAAATCTTACAATAAGAAGATTATTTTAGGGAGTATAGTTGCATCATTTGTAGCTGCTACTCCTTTTTTATTTTATTTATACGAATATGTACCCGATTCAGAAAAATGGGAAACAATTTTTGGAACGTACAGCAGTGTTGAATACGGAAGTGCTAATGTAGCAATGTGGGTGCTTGCAATGAAAGCTGTACCTCTTTTGTTATCACTTGTTTGGTTCTTTACTTGTCGCCATTGGTGGTATCATGCACTTTTAGTGCCTATTGCAATGTTTACCTTTCAATTTGTTAGTGCATTAAATTTTGATTTAAGATATGTAGATGAGTTCGAAATTATTTGGCTTCTACCAATAATGGCAATTGTCTTTCCATCAATTTACTTAATAAGAGCAAAGATGTTTAATAAAATCAATGATGCTGGCAAAACAATGGAAGAGCTAGAAGAAGAGTTTATGATTAAGCCAAAAACATTTTGGGGTAAGATTAAGCAGTATTTTTAAAAATTTTATTTTCATTTCAGTTTTATTCGTAACTTAAAAGTTAGTTTATTTAATTTTATGTTGCGAGATTGTGTTTTACTATCTTGCGGCCACTAGTCAATTTCTAACTTTAATGAGTAAATCTTTATCACCGTTTACAAAGGCCCAATTACTACCTCAAGAAGAAACCTTAGAAGTTTTTAAGAAAAAAGGGGAACTTTTTATTGGGATACCCAAAGAAACCCATTTTCAAGAAAGTCGTGTTTGTCTTACACCAGATGCAGTTTCTGCATTAACAGCAAATGGCCATCGCGTTTTATTTGAGTCTGGTGCTGGGGAAGGAGCCAATTTTAAAGACAAAGATTACAGTGAAGCTGGTGCAGAAGTTACCAAAGATACAGCAAAGGTCTACTCCTGCCCTATGGTTTTAAAAGTTGAGCCACCCTCATTAGATGAAATAGCACTCATTAACCCACAAACTATACTTATTTCGGCACTACAAATAAAAACGCAAAGCAAATCATATTTTGAGGCCTTGGCAAAAAAACGGATTACAGCACTAGCTTTTGAATATATTAAAGACGATGATGGAGCCTATCCAGCCGTGCGCTCTCTCAGCGAAATTGCTGGTACTGCTTCTATACTTATTGCATCAGAGCTGTTATCTAACGTAAATGGTGGTAACGGCCTAATGATGGGTAACATTAATGGTGTGCCACCAACAGAAGTGCTTATACTAGGTGCTGGTACGGTTGGAGAATTTGCAGCGCGTTCTGCAATGGGCCTTGGTGCCAACATAAAGATTTTTGATAGCTCCATAACTAAACTCCGTTGTATTCAAAATAATTTAGGTAGGTCTGTCTATACGTCTACCATGCAACCAAAAAATTTATTAAAAGCACTAAAGCGTTGCGATGTTGCTATTGGTGCTGTTAGAGGCACCAATCGTTCGCCTGTTGTGGTTACAGAGACTATGGTAGAACACATGAAACCCGGTTCTGTTATCATAGATGTTAGTATAGATATGGGAGGTTGTTTTGAAACCAGTGAAGTTACCACTCACGATCACCCTACATTTGATCACAATGGCGTAATACATTATTGTGTACCTAATATACCTGCTAGATATTCTAGAACTGCTTCGGTATCCATTAGCAATATTTTTACCCCTTATCTTCTTGAAATAGGTGAGCATGGTGGATTAGAAAATGCTTTACGTTTTGATAGAGGATTAAAAAATGGATTGTACTTTTACCATGGTATTTTAACTAACAAATCTGTGGCAGAATGGTTTGGTTTGGATTATAACGATGCTAACCTATTAATCTTCTAAAATTTACTATACGCATGAAGTTTACACAGCGCTTGGCCTACTATCTTGGTGGTTTTTCTATTGGCCTAATAATATTAATGTTTTTTTTAAATGGCAAAGAGGCTTCATGCGATTATGGCCCAAATGCCAGAACAGTAAAAAATATAAGCTCAAAACCCATTACCTATTCTAACGAAGTTTTGGGTTTTACAAACTATCACACCATAGATTCAACAACAGTTATTAATCTTATAAAATATGGTAATGTAGATTTTTCTAAAAGCAGTACCGATTTAGATTCTTGTAAAATATACCATATTAATAACATTTATAAAGACAAAGAGATTCAATTAAGCATAGAAAATTGCGATTCCATTGCTAAAATATTAGTTATGAGTTATGTTAACGAATAAAAATATAGTTTCGTAGTATAAATATTTATTCTAACAATTAAATTTTAATATTTGAATCCTAAACTTAAATCTACCAAAAAATGAAAATTCTTGTAACTGGAGCTGCAGGATTCATTGGCTTTTTTACATCAAAAGTACTACTAGAAAAAGGTTATGAAGTTGTAGGTCTAGATAATATCAATGATTATTATGATGTTAATCTTAAATTTTCGAGATTAGGAGAATTAGGAATTAACAAAAGTGACGCTGAAAATTTCAATAATCTGTGTAAAAGTACAAATGATAAATTTTCATTTGTAAGAATGAATCTTGAAGACCGAGAAGCATTACCAAAACTTTTTAAACAAGAAAAATTTGATGTGGTGTGTAACCTAGCTGCACAAGCTGGTGTTAGATATAGCCTTGAAAATCCTGAAACCTACATAGACTCTAACCTAGTTGGCTTTTTAAACATACTTGAGTGTTGTAGGCACAACGATATAAAACACTTAGTATATGCTAGTAGTTCTAGTGTTTATGGGTTAAACGAAAAAATACCATTTTCAACAGAAGATAATGTAGATCACCCTATTAGCTTATATGCTGCTACTAAAAAGAGTAATGAGCTAATGGCACATACATACAGTCATTTATTCAAAATCCCAACTACAGGACTACGCTTTTTTACCGTATATGGCCCTTGGGGAAGACCAGATATGGCTATGTTTTTATTTACCGACGCTATTGTAAATGATAGACCTATAAAAGTGTTTAACCACGGAAAGATGGAGCGCGATTTTACGTATATAGATGATATTGTAGAAGGCGTTGTGCGTATTTGCGAAAAACCAACAAAGGAGCGTTTAGACACAAAAACACTATATAAAGTTTACAACATAGGAAATAATAACTCAGTAAAACTCTTAGACTTTATAAAAGAAATTGAATTTAATCTAGGTAAAGAAGCCGATAAAAACATGATGCCAATACAACCAGGTGATGTAGAAAAAACGTGGGCAGATGTAGGGCAACTTATTAAAGACTATGATTACAGACCTAATACCTCTATAAAAGAAGGAGTTAAATCATTTGTTAATTGGTATAAATCATATTACAACAAGTGATTGGTGGGTGTGTTAAAACGATATAATGTGTACTTCTTATATATTTATTGAAGTTTATCGTAAAAACCAGTCGTTGATATATTAATTTGCAGATAATTAAATAAATCATACACTTTTGTTACGCTAAAGAAATTAACCCAAGTCAAACACATAAATTTAAAATGAAAATTTCAAAAATTTGCTGTATTGGAGCTGGATATGTAGGAGGACCTACAATGGCAGTAATCGCTAAAAAAAATCCTAACATACAAGTTACAATTGTAGATATAAACGCAGAGCGCATTGCTGCATGGAATGATAAAGATGTTTCAAAGTTACCTATCTACGAACCAGGTCTAGCTGAAATAGTTGCCGAAACCAGAGGGAAAAACTTATTCTTTTCAACAGAAATTGATAAAGCTATCGATGAATCTGAAATGATTTTTATATCGGTTAACACTCCAACCAAAACTTATGGTAAGGGAAAAGGTATGGCTGCCGATTTAAAATATGTAGAGCTATGTGCAAGAAATATTGCAGATGTAGCTAAAACAGATAAAATTGTAGTTGAAAAATCTACCCTACCTGTAAGAACAGCTCAAGCCATTAAAAGTATATTACACAACACAGGAAGCGACGTAAAGTTTGATATTTTATCAAACCCTGAATTCCTGGCAGAGGGCACAGCTATCCAAGATTTATTAAACCCTGACAGAGTATTAATTGGTGGAGAATCTGAAGAAGCTATTGAGGCTTTGGCTAACATTTACGGTAGTTGGGTTCCTCAAGATCAGATTCTAAGAACCAACGTATGGTCTTCTGAGTTATCAAAACTAACAGCAAACGCATTTTTAGCACAGCGTATTTCTTCAATTAATGCCATCTCTGAGTTATGTGAAAGAACCGAAGCAGATGTAAGTGAAGTTGCAAGAGCAATAGGTATGGACTCTAGAATTGGTTCTAAATTCTTAAATGCATCTATTGGTTTTGGTGGATCTTGTTTTCAAAAAGATATTTTAAACCTTGTTTATATTGCCCGAAGCTACGGGCTCAACGAGGTTGCAGATTACTGGGAACAAGTCATTATATTAAATGACCACCAAAAAAGAAGATTCTCAGATAATTTAATCAGTACATTATATAATACGGTATCTGGTAAAAAGATTGCCATGTTAGGCTGGGCATTTAAGAAAGACACCAATGATACAAGAGAATCAGCAGCAATATATGTAGCAGACCACTTACTTAACGAGCAAGCCAATATTGCAGTATATGACCCAAAGGTACCAAGTAACAAGGTGTATAGTGATTTAAATTACTTACAAACCCGCTCAGAAGAAGAAAACAAAGATTTAGTGGAAACTTTTGATAATCCTTATGATGTGGTTAGAGATGCTCACGCCATTGCTATTATGACTGAGTGGGATGAGTTTAAAACCTACGACTGGAAAAAGATTTTTGACCTTATGAAAAAACCGGCTTTCATTTTTGATGGTAGAAATATACTTAACAAAGATGACATGACTGCAATAGGTTTTGAGTACTCTTCCATCGGGAAGTAAACCCTTAGGTTTAGCTTAGTAATAATGCTAAATTACCATTAACCAAAAAATTTGTAAACTTTTGAATACCAAAAAAAAACATATTGCTTTTGTTATTGGTGCTCTAAGTCCTGGCGGTGCAGAACGTGTTATAACTAACCTAAGTAATAATTTAATTGAAGATTTTAAGGTAACCATAATTACTTTTATTGAATCAGATCCGTTTTATGCCTTAAACGATTCTGTTAATGTAATTTCTTGTTTTAAAGAGTTAACAAATCCAAAATCCTTTTTAGGTTCATTAAAATTAAATTATGCCATTCTCAAAAAAGTAAGCAAAATTACAAAACAAGAGAAGGTAGATTTACTTATAGGTTTTATTACGCAAGCAAATATTAAAGCGGTTTTAGCTGCAAAACTTAATAGAATACCTTGTCTAATAAGCGAGCGCAATGATCCTTTAAAAAATGATATACCTAGATTTTGGGTAATACTTCGTAAATATATTTACCCAAAGGCAGATTGCCTAATTGTACAAACCGAGAAAGTGAAGCAGGTTTATGAACGTTTGATAAAAAAAACAGAAATGGAAGTGCTGCCAAATCCTATATCTACAGAACTTTCTAAATTACGAAAAGAATATAGTGCAGATAGAGAGAACATTATTTTATCTGTCGGTACATTTAATAATGATAAGAGACAAGAAAGAATTATAGATGCTTTTTATAAACTTCAGTTAAGCAATTGGCAATTGCTATTAATTGGAGAAGGACCAAATGAATCTAAATTAAAAGCATTGATTAAGGAATTGAACCTCGAAGATAAAGTAACCATGTTACCCAAAATAAAGAATGTTCATGATTATTATAATAAAGCTTCAATCTTTGCCTTTGCTTCAAAAGCAGAAGGATTCCCTAACGTATTGCTAGAAGCTATGCACTTTGGCCTGCCTTCATTGTCTACAGATTGTAATTATGGACCCTCAGAATTAATTACAAACGGAGAAAATGGTTTTTTAGCACCAGTAGATGATCAAGATGCGTTTGTAGATTACTTAGAAAAACTCGTTGATAATAAAGCCTTGAGATTATCTTTTTCTAAAGAATCCAAAAAAACAACCGAAAACTTTTTGGATACTCATGTAACTTCAAGTTGGAGAGATTTAATATCAAAGCACTTGTCTTAAATGAAAAAATTTCTAAAACATATATTTTATGGTCTCTTATTTTTTGTACTCATCAACGTATTAATTGTTTTAAAGTACGAACTACCTGCCTATGAAGCTATAGAAAACAAAACTCACAAAAACTTCTTAAAGTGGGACGGTATTCATGGCAATTCTAATACTTATGATTTAATAATTCTTGGCTCTAGTAGAGCATACACATCCTTAAACCCTAAAATTATTGATATGGGCTTAAATCTTAAGTCCTTTAATATGGGAACCTCTTCCCAAGACATTACTGAAACATATTACACTCTCAAAGAAATATTAGATTATCAAAATCCTAAATATGTAATCCTAGAAACATACCTTGGCTCTTGTGATGATTTCGTTAACTATTATCAGGTATTTTCAAACGCCTCATTTTTTAAATCTTCAGAGCATAAATATGACCTTGTAGTGAATGGTTATGGCAGTAAAGGAATAGTAAATTACATTATTCCGTTAATGAAGTTTAACAATTACATAAAACAAGATATAACATCTATCGTTTCAAAAAGAAAGAATAAGGCTCCAAAAATAAATTGGTACAAGGGATTTCATAGTGATACAACCGTAATAAGCAAAACTGATATCAATAAATTTGAACCTATTCCAAACTTTAAAAACACAAACTTTAATAAAGATCGGTTCAAAAGTTATTTTAATAAAATCTACGAACTCACAAAAGCCCATGGAATTCAGTTAATTGTATTAAGAACACCTTATCCACCTTCAAGACTATTGTTGGATTCTAATACCGATGAAAACAGTTATTATCAAAAATTTTTCAGCAACTATAAAGATGTTGGTTATTATGACCTAAATAGCTATAAATCTGATACATTCAATTTTAAAGATGAAGATTTTTCCGATTTTCATCATGCAAACCAACACGGAGCTGCAAAAATCAGCCAACAACTTGTTGATATAATAAAAACTCAGCAACTCAATTAAAAAACAATATGCTTTTTAATTCCTTAGAATTTTTCATTTTTTTACCAATAGTTTTTGCTTTGTATTGGCTTATTGGTAATAAACGTATAAAGCAGCAAAATTTATTGATTGCCGTTTCTAGCTATGTGTTTTACGGCTGGTGGGATTGGCGATTTTTGTTTTTGATTTTATTCAGTTCCCTTGTTGATTATACTATTGGACTTAAGCTTAATTCTGAAAACAAAACCTCTAAACGCAAAACTCTTCTATGGATTAGCATCTGCGTTAATCTAGGTTTCCTCGGTTTCTTTAAATACTACAACTTCTTTGTTGACAGTCTTATAGATTCGTTTACATTTTTCGGCGGACAATTAAGTATCAACACACTCAATATCATTCTTCCTGTTGGTATTAGTTTCTACACCTTTCAGACCTTAAGTTATACCATAGATGTGTACAATAGAAAATTAGAGCCAACCAAAGATTTTATAGCTTTTATGGCTTTTGTGAGCTTTTTTCCTCAGTTGGTTGCCGGACCTATTGAAAGAGCTACTAACCTATTGCCTCAATTTCACAAAAAAAGAACGTTTATATACAGTAATGCTGTTGATGGCTTAAGACAAGTAATTTGGGGATTATTTAAAAAGGTTGTTATTGCCGATAATTGCGCTACATATGCCAATATGATTTTTAATAATCAGCAGGAGTATTCTGGAAGTACACTTTTATTAGGAGCATTTTTCTTCGCTTTTCAGATTTATGGTGACTTCTCTGGGTATTCAGATATTGCTATTGGTATTTCGCGCCTATTTGGTTTTAACCTTAAACGCAACTTTGCTTTCCCATACTTCTCTAGAGATATTGCAGAATTTTGGAGACGTTGGCACATATCCTTGTCAACATGGTTTAGAGATTACTTATACATTCCGCTGGGAGGCAGCAGAGGTGGAACAAAGATGAAAATTAGAAATACCTTTATAATTTTTATTGTAAGTGGATTTTGGCATGGTGCCAATTGGACTTTTGTGGTTTGGGGTGCATTAAATGCCATATACTTTTTACCCCTCCTTCTTTTAAATAAGAATAGAGTAAATACAAACTTGGTTGCTGAAGGTAAATATTTACCAACAATAAGGGAGGTCTTCCAAATGGCTACTACATTTTTTATAACCTTAATTGCATGGGTGTTTTTTAGAGCAGATAATGTAACAAATGCATTTTTATACATTAAAGACATGTTTACAACATCATTATTTACAACACCTGAAGTTTTTCCAACAACAATATTAGGTTTATTGGCATTGTTCTTAGCCATTGAGTGGTTAGGGAGATCTGGTGAGTATGCCATTCAAAAAGTTGATTTTATAAATAAACCTTTAAGATGGGGTTTTTATATGGTACTAATAATCTTAATGTTTATTTTCACTGGTGAACAACAAGAGTTTATTTATTTCCAGTTTTAAATAAGAATTCGATATTTTTAAAGAATAATTAACTACTAACATTGGGCAAATGAGAATTTTAAAGTACGTATGCTTTAGTTTAATATTACTCAATATACCATCTGTATCCCTTACTGCTTTTGGTGGTGGCGTGGGTAGTTTAATGAGCTATCTAACAATTCTATCACTCACTTTATATTATTTCTTTGGAAAAAAAACACGCCCTAACTGGTGGCTTATCATAATATCCATTTTATTCTTTATGATAGGAGGGTTTCAGTTTATTGGATTGACCTCAGGGTTTATTTTTGACACTATTAAATATTTTATTTATCTCATCTGTGCTTATGAAATGGTTAAAAATATAAGTGTCTCAGAATATAATGTTTTCTTGTTGATTGGATCAGCCACCATAATATTAGAGGCCATTTTATTTACTAGTGATTATGGAAGGTATAGTGGGTTCTATATAAAACCAAATGAGGCTGGTTTTATATGTATTACAGGTTATGCCACAACCTATGGTCTAAAAAACGTTGGTACTAAACTTATAGGGCAATTTATATTTACATTGGCAGGATTATTAACTTTTTCAAGAACGTTTATAGTTATCTGGCTTTTAATTAATGTTATATCACTAAAAATCAGTATAAAGAACATTAAAATCTTTGGTCTCGGATTTTTAATTATTGGTACACTTTTCTTTATAGATGAAGTTGTAGGACTTAATAATCCTAGGTTCGACCAACTAAAAGGCATAGTTAATAATGAAAATGTATCTACCGAAGAATTGAGTGAGGATTCTAGGGAAGACACATGGGCTAAGTTTTATGATAAAATTTTAGACTCACCTTTTATTGGTAGTGGTTATGGATCTTTTTCTGGAAAAGAAGGGCATGGAAAAGGCGTGCACAATTCATTTCTTGCTATCATTGGCGAAGCTGGGATTTTACCTTTTATTCTATTTGTAATTTATATAGGTTACCTTATTGTGATGAGCGTGGTATACTTTAATAAAAAGCCAAATCTAATAATGCAGATTATTGCTTTGTCATTGTTTTTAATGGCCAACCATAACTTCTTCACATTTTATTATGTTTCATTTGCCGCAATGTGGATTCAATATCAAATTGAGGCTGCGAAAAACGAAGAAGAAGCCGATGAAAGTGAGGAGGAAGAAATATTAGTAACCTCATAAAAATAGGCAAGAACAGCTTACCTATTTTCTATTTTATGCATTAGAAATTTAATCTATCTTACGATTAAACGTTTATATAGCTCTCTCTGAACATCTGCAAGTTTAACCAAATAAATACCTGGCCTTAGGCTGCTCACATCAATTCTTGTTGTTGAATAAACGTTTAAACTTTCATTTTCAACTTTCTCATGAAAAATTAGTTTGCCAGTTAAATCATATAGATAAAAGCCTGTTAATTGGTCACTTCCAGACAATTTTACATCAACGTATTCGGTTGCCGGATTGGGATACACCGAAAATTTAAACTCTAAAGTTTCTCCATTAATTGGATCTTCAATTACCACACCATCTTCCTCACAGTTAGTATCTACAAAAACATTCACTGTATCTTCATCAAAATCTAAGGCATTAAATACAGTAACTGTATACGCAGTTGTTTCGGATGGAGATACTTCAATAGATTGTGTTGTTTCACCTGTGCTCCATACATACTCATCTCCTCCACTGGCTGTTAAAATAACAATGTCTCCTAAGCAAATCTCCTGATCTTCACCTGCATCTGCCTCTACTTCTGGGATGACATTAACCGTAACTTGTTTTTCATCATAACAATCTCCGATGTAACCTCTTACCTCATAAGTAGTTGTCTGGGAAGGACTAACAGCTATATTTGGCTGTGTTGCGCCATTATTCCATTCATAAGTGTTTGCTCCAGATGCAGAGAGTGTAACAAAATCTCCACTCATTATATCAACACTTTCTCCATTTAATATTACAACATCTGGATTAGGGTTTACAAAAACGGTAACATCATCTGTATCTTCTTGTATACCAGAAGTAACCGTTACCGAATAGGTAGTTGTTGATAAAGGACTTACAACGATACTTTGCGACGTTTCACCTGTACTCCACAAATAACTATCTCCTTGAGTTGCTGTTAAAACGACATCATAAGTATCATCTTCACAGACATTTTCGTCTTGACCGGCAGATACTACTAAAAGCTCTTCAACAGTTACGGTTACCTGAGCACTAGATGAACAATTTCCTGTTGTTCCTGTTACAGTATAAGTTGTAGTTATATCTGGGTTTACAGTAATTGTTTCGCTTGTTTCACCTGTATTCCACAGATATAATGATGCACCTGTAACAGTCAATTGAATGTTTTCACCTTCAACAATCGTTAAGTCTTCAGTTATTGTAAGCGTTGGTGTTTGATTAACCGTTACCGTTACACTATCAGAATCTGAATTTCCAAAACTATCTTCAACTGTTACTGTATAGATTGTTGTTGTGTTAGGGCTTACGGATATCTGGGCTGAGGTTTCACCTGTACTCCAAGTATAATTTACACCACCAGATGCTGTTAGGAGGGTGTCTTCTCCATTACAAATCTCAATATCTTCACCAGCATCTGCAATGAGCTCTGGTATTACTGTTACAGTTATTTCACCACTGCCTATGCAACCATTAACTGATGTAGTAGATACAGTATAAGTTGTTGTTACAGAAGGTGATACTTCTATTGATTCTGAAGTTTCACCTGTACTCCATAAATAATTATCACTTCCACTAGCTGTAAGGATTGTTGTTTCTCCTTCCATTATGGTAACATCGTTACTAACGGTAAGGTTTGGTGCCGTAATTACAAATACTGTAATATCATCTGTGCTAGAACAGCCGTTTGTAGTAACCTCTACAGTATATGTAGTATCAGAACTTGGTATAACTGAAATTGAAGCTGATGTTTCTCCCGTACTCCATAAATACTCATCTCCACCACTAGCTGTTAATGTTACTATTTCTCCCTCACATATTGTTTGGTCATCGCCTGCCTCTGCAATTGGTAATTCGTTAACTATGACTGTTACACTATCGTCATCACTATTTCCTAAATCATCAAAAGCAGTAACAGTGTAAGTGGTTGTTACAGTTGGATTAACTTCAATTGATGCGGTTGTTTCACCATTACTCCATAAATAATTTTGACCACCAGATGCTGAGAGCACAACGGACTCCCCTTGGCAAATAGTTTGATCTGGTCCTGCGTTCGCTTGGAACGCCTCCGGAAAAACCGTTACGATGGACGAATCAGAATAATCAGGATTATCGTTAGATGTAAAAGTAATTGTAACCTCGCCTGGGACTATGGGTGTAACAACACCATTAGCATCAACCGTAGCGATAGTCTCGTCACTGCTTTCCCATACGCCAGATTGATCCGTTGCATCACTAGGTGTTATTATAGCGGATAAAGTAATAGTATTCGGTATAAATATTTCTGCAGTATTTGGAGTCACCTCGACATTTGTGACTTCTATATCTGGTATTGTACCATCGACTTGATTTATATATTCTTCTAATAATGTATATCCGCTAGGTTGTATTTGATTGTGAACAGTGGCATTGCCCGTAATACCTCTAGAAACTAAGTAAGCTTCTGGTATATGAGCGTTACTTACGTAAAAATTACCAGGTCTTGTATTGCTTGGTAGTGATGTAATCAAATCTTCTGCCAAACTTTGGTATAACTCTCCATTAATTCTGCCCTCATTACTATCGGTATCAATTTTGTTGACCAAAGCTGCATCCACATTATCTCTCGAATAAACTAATTGTCCACTATTATTTATGTAATAACAAGCGCCTACGGTAGGTAATAATTCTGATTTTAAAGTTTCTGCTGGCAAAACAGGTATAGCTCTGCCTAGCATGGGAGTGGGTGTGTTTTCAAACCACCAAGGCTGTATTGGATAAGTACTAACATTAAATAAACTCCAAACATCGCTTACAGGATTTGGGTAGTTTCCATAATCATCTGATAAATCGGAAGTGAAATAACTAAGGCCATCATCATAGATCCTAGGACTCATTTCTGTATTGGTAAAAGTAGTAAATATTGGATCGGATGCATTATCGTAATCGACACCTCTTTGCCAATAGTTACTGTAAATATTTATTGTATAACTGTTTCCATTTGATCTAATTGCTTTTCTATCCCAATTATGGTAAATATTATTAATTAAATCGAGGTTTAACTGTCCTCCTATTTTAGGCATTCTAAATCTTACATTGCCTATAACGTTTCTGGCAAACGTCCAATCACCAGCTGCTATCTCATCACCGTTTGAGTTGCCTATTAATGCGCCTTGTTGTGCTTCGCCAATTAAATTATTTTGTATGGTAACGTTTGCTGTACTATTAGAATCGCTATTAATGTTAATACCTTTATTGCCGTAAGAAAACGAACATCTGTCAACAATAACGTTGGTGCATCGTCTCATCTGTAGGTTACTTGCGCCATTATCGTCCGGATAACCATTTCTAAACTTAATACCTCTTATAATGATGTTATCTGCATCTAAAAAATAATACGAATAGCCAATTATAGTTATGCCACCTTCGGGTGCTGTAAATCCGTTTATTGTAATGTTATTAAAATCAGAGCCTTCTAACCGTCTTGTCCACGAGCCGCTCGAAAATGTACTTGTAGCCGTACCTATTTCTATTACACCACTGACATCGAACACTATGGTTCTTGCATTACCACGATTATCGGCATGTTCTAAAGCCCACGTCAACGTTCCTACTTCATTAACATTGTCGTTAAGAGACGTAACGTGCAGCACTTCGCCACCTCTACCACCAGATACGTATGCACCTGCACCATACGCTGATGGGAATGCTAATTGTTGACCATAAATATTAGTAAAGAAACAGGGTGAAAAAAGCAAAGTTAGTATAACCGATTTCTTGCAAATAAGTAGGTTTCTCAAAAATTTCATTTTCATTCTTCTATTAATCAATTATTCGGGGTAAACAATATTAATTATTTAAAGTCTAAACAAAGTCTAAATACTTTAAAATTCGATTAAAATCATTTTTTTGTAAGAAAATACTTTTTAATAAAAGTCTTTTTCCACTAAATTCATATAAATACGTCCAAATGCACGATTTAGACTATAATGTAAACTTCTTTAACGTTTTAAAGTTTTTTCTTACATTTAATTTACCTACAACGATGAAATTCGAAATTAAAAAAATAAATAAGTTAATACACAAAGAGAATGTTATGAATGTAAAAAGTTATAACAAGTTTATTAACAATACTATATGCACCATTTAAGTTTAACGATAGGATATGAAGGCTTGAAAAATATCATAAAAACAATTCACTATCAGTACCATAATGCACTTTAGACGTGTTTTAAGGTACATCATCATAAAAATTGATAAATATGTTAATCATTTTTTATTATTGCCTCATATAACCACGCATACATGTCTAGAGTCTCCAAATCTTTAAAAAATGCAAAAGTCGGTGTGTTTTTTTTCACCGTATCCATATTTCTTCAATTCTTCTCTAGAAAGATATTTTTAGATGAACTTGGTGATGATTTTATTGGTTTAGAGTCTACCTTAAGAAGTATTTTAGGGTTTTTAAACTTGGCCGAATTAGGTATCGGAACTGCTATAGGATTTACGCTATATAAGCCTCTTTATGTCAACAACCAATTAGAAATTAATAAAATTATAGCACTGCTAGGTGTTCTCTACAAAAAAATTGGATTGTCGATACTCATTGTAGGGATTGTGATCTCGCTTTTTTTTCCGATTATCTTTTCGGATACACCCTTTTCATTATTGCTGATATATTTTGTCTTTTACACTTTAATGACTTCTACGCTATTGTCATATTTTGTCAATTACCATGCTAGTTTGTTTGGTGCTGATCAAAAGGGTTATATCATTCAAAAATATTTTCAAAGCTTCAATATTGTTAGGGTACTACTTCAGGTTGCAGTTGTTCTCTTTTACAAAAACTTTTTTCTTTATATTATATTAGAGCTTATTTTTAGTATCGTTTACAGCATTGTACTTAGGCATAAAATTAAACAGATATATCCATGGCTTTCAATTTATTACAGTGGAAAAACTTCCGTTATAAAAGAATATCCACAAGTTATTAAGAAAGTAAAGCAAGTTTTTTTTCATAAAATTAGTGAGTTTGTAAAAGGAGGTACAGATAATTTATTAATCTATGGGCTTATAAATCTTCAAAGTGTTGCTCTTTTTGGTAATTATTTTTTGGTGTTTTCAAAATTAAATAGCCTAATTATGATGGCATTTGCTGGTACAGGCTCGGCTGTTGGAAATTTAATTGCAGAAGATGATAAGGATAATGTAAACAAAGTGTTTTGGGAACTTGTATCCTTACAATTTTTTATTGCAGGTTTTTTTGGTCTTACCATATACTACACTATGGATCATTTAATTTTATTATGGCTGGGCGAAAAATATGTGCTTTCTAAGGTTATATTGGTTTTATTTATTTCAAACTTTTTTTTAATGCAAATCACTGCGACCATAAATCGTTTTAAGAATGCCTATGGTCTCTATGCAGACATTTGGGCTGCAGTATCTGAGGCTTTAATAAATTTGGTGGTATCTTTTATACTTGGTAGTATTTATGGCATTTCTGGGATCGTTGCCGGAACCGTTAGTAGTCTTTTTATTATAGGTGTTTTATGGAAACCATATTATTTGTTTAAATATGGATTTAAAAAAAGTGTAATAGTATATTGGAAGGGATTAACTCCAATATTATTGAGTTTTGCATTATCGTGTCTATTTATACATTATTGTGTTACTTTATTTATACACGAGGATGCTAATATGAATTTTATAAGCTGGGCCTTATTTAGTACTAAAATAAGTTTATTGGTAATAATTATCTATGGTACATTGTTGTACGCGCTTAACAAAAGCTTTAGAATTTTTTGGACTAGAATAAAAACCTTATTAAAAAAGACCTTTAATTTAAACTAATTTTTAAAATTCAATTTAGTTGTTTTAAAACTAATCGTAATTAAATGATACAAAGTAAAACAGAATATAAAGAGTACCTAAGGCGAGATCGTATTGCTTTAGAGATAAGCAACGAATCTATAAGCAACAAAATAAAAAACCTATTTTTTCCAAACCCTGTTTGGCGTTTTCAAAAGCTAATGCGAAAGTTAGAGTATTATACAAATTGTAAAAACAAAGGCTTATACAAGCTTTATATATTATATCTTAAATACCGCTACAGGTCAATTTCTATAAAACTCAATTTTTCTATTCCAATAAATATTTTTGGCCCAGGACTATCTATAGTGCACTATGGTACTATCATAATAAATTACACAACTAAGATTGGTGCAAATTGTAGAATGCATGCTTGTGTTAATATTGGCGCATCCGGAGGTGAAATTCAAGGTCCAATCTTAGGAGATAATGTATACATTGCGCCAGGAGCTAAAATATTTGGTAATATTAAAATACCCAATAATACCGCAATTGGTGCCAATGCTGTGGTAAATAAATCTTTTAAAAAAGAAAACACAATGATTGCTGGTGTGCCTGCAAAAGTTATAGGTGATATAGACATAAAAAAAATTATTAAGAATGGGTAAACAAGATAAAATAACGTTAAGGGGAAGGATTTCAAACTTATATCGAAAATCTGATATAGGCTACAGCCTTTTAAGACCTTTCTATAAAGTTTATGAATTTACAATAAAACTCATACCAGATAGAGCATTTATAAAATGGTATTTTAAAAGGTATATGGGCTATTCATTCGACATAGATAATCCTCAAACATTAAATGAAAAAATAACATGGTTAAAACTATACGACAGATCTGACCTACACACCCGAGTTGCAGATAAATATACTGTGAGATCTTATATAGCTGAAAAAATAGGTGAACAATACCTAATTCCTCTACTCTACCACACAAAAGATGCTTCTAAATTAAGACCTGAGAACTTACCAGATTCCAGTTTTATTATTAAAAACAATCACGATAGTGGCGGCTATGTTATAGTTAAAGATAAATCTGTTATAGATTGGCCCAAAGTACAAAAAAGCTTCAAGCGGAGCTTAAAAGAGAATTTTTACTACGCCACTAGAGAGTGGCAGTATAAAAATATTGAGCCAAGAATTGTAGTAGAGGAACTTTTAACAACAGAAAATGGTGAAATTCCAAACGATTATAAATGCCATTGTTTTAACGGCAAGTTGGCATTTGTTCATGTAGATATAGACCGGTTTGGTGACCGTAGAAGAAATTTATACGATACAAATTGGAATTTAATACCATGCGTATGGCAATATGAAAACGGAACAGTAGAAAAAAAGCCCGAGTTATTTGATAAGATGAAAAGCTTAGCCGAAACATTAGCTAAGGATTTCATTTATGCAAGAATAGATTTTTACTTAGTGAAAGGACAAATATATTTTGGCGAAATCTCGTTTCATCATCACTCAGGCACTCAGAAATTTAAGACTCGCGAATGCGATTTAAAATTTGGCCAACAACTTAATTTACCCAATACAATTTAGAAAGCAATACATGGATTCTAAAATAGACATTCTAATTGCCATACCAAAGCTTACTGCTGGTGGTGCTGAGCGTGTATTCTCATTTATTTCAAGAGATTTAAACAGAGATAATTTTAACGTAACACTCGTAATTGTTGGATTTGAAACTGAAAATAAATATGATGTTTCTAAAATCAATACTATTTATCTAAATAAAAATAGAGTTAGAAATGGAGTCGTTGACTTAATTAAAACTATTTATAAGGTTAAACCACAAATCGTATTGAGTACAATATCAGACTTAAATGTAATAATGGGATATATATCCTTTTTATTTCCCGCGATAAAGTTTGTAGGTAGACATACTTTTATAATTGGAGAAAGCCATAAAATTTCAAAACTAAAAAAAACTTTTGATCTTAAATTATACGGTCTAAAGAGATTAGATTTTTTTATTTGCCAATCTTTAGATATGAAGAACAGCATAATAAAATACTACGGCTTAAAAAAAGAGAAATTAAAAGTAATAAACAATCCAATTACTGATCTTAGTCACTTAAAGACAAATCAATCAAACGGAAAGATTAAGAAATACATAACAATCGGCAGATTAACAAAAATTAAAGGGCACATACGAATGTTAAACATTTTAAAAAAAGTTAACCACCCTTTTCAACTCACCATTATTGGCTCGGGTAGTTTTAAAGACGAAATTTTTAACGAAGTCGATAGACTAAACTTAAAAGACAACATCAAGCATATTGAATACACTGATAATGTTTACAAGTACCTAGTTGAAAACGACCTATTTTTACAAGGCTCTTATTCCGAGGGCTTCCCAAATGCATTATTAGAAAGTTGTTCTGTCGGTGTTCCTGCAATTGCTTTTGATGTTCCTGGTGGCACTAAAGAGATTATTGATAATGGCATTAATGGCTACTTAGTAAAAAGCGAGGAAGAGTTTATTGAAAAACTAAATGATCAAAAAAAATGGAATCCGGTAGAAGTTAAAGAAAGTGTTCGAAGAAAATTCGGCCCTAATATTATATTAAAAAATTACGAAGACTTTTTTACAGAAATAATCAATAAATAAATATTACTGTAACAATTAGATTGTTACAGTAAAAACTAAACAATATGAAAGAACTAGCCAAGATAATCTTAGAGAAGTCTAAAAGTTTTATTTACCACAGAGAACAAAACGCCGAAGCATTAAAAATCAGAAAGGTTGTGGAAGGTCAAAAAGGTAAATTAAGTACAGAAAATAAAAAACGCTGTGTAGAGTACGCTCAAGATATATTTGGTCATAAAAAATATGCACCTTGGTTAATGACCTACTGTTCTTATACAAACGAATTTAAAGAAGGGTGGATTCCTGATAACTATTACGGTGAAACTGTTATCCCTTTATTAAAAGGCGAATACGGAAAAATAACAGATAGAAGTTTAGTGCTAAGCCAAGTAATTAATGATGAGTACAGTTCAGATATTGGGTATTTTATAAACGGCCTTTTTTTAAACACAAAGAGCGAAGTTATTGAACCAAAAGATATTAAAGAACTCCTTTTCCAAAAAAATAGTCGTATCGTTTATAAAGTGGAAAGCTCGTTTCAAGGTAAAGGCATTCTGTTTTTTGATAAAGAAACATTCAACATAAAAAAAATAAAGAAACTAGGAAACGGTGTTTTCCAAAAATTTATTGAACAACATCCATTTTTTGACCAATTTAATAAATCAGCTGTCGGAACAATTAGATTAACAACCGTACTAAATAATAAGGCCGAAGTTGAGTTAAGGGCAGGATATTTTAGGTTTGGGAGAACTGGTGACACCCATGTTAAATCTTCTAGCCAAATGAGAATACCTATAGACATCGAAAAGGGATGCTTATGGAACAAAAAAGTTGCTTTTTATCCTAGTACAAAGTTTACGGACACACTACCCGATAATAATATTGATTTTGCAGGGTTAGAATTACCTTATTTTAAAAACTGTGTTGAAGAAATAAAAAAACTACATAATGCCATACCTTATATTAGGTGTATTGGCTGGGATTTAATTATAGACAACAACAATAATTTAAGAATCATTGAACTAAACGGTAACCATAATGGCATCACTCTAAGTGAAATGGTGCAAGGTCCTTGTTTTAAAGGCCTAGGATGGGAAAATCTTCACAAAACGGGCTAAAACTTTAGTTTCTTTAGGGACCTTTTTTGTCCTGCTTATATTTTCCCTTTAAACACCAAAAAACTACAATTATCGATAAAATAACTGTAGTCAATTAAATGTTGCTATGTTTGACACTAATATGCATAATATCAAATAGATATTTATTTTATGACCCCAAATCAAAAAAAAAATATTGCCATCTTAAGCATATCACTAGCAAGTGGTGGTGCAGAAAAAGTAATAAGTTTACTCTTAAAAGAACTAAGACACGATTATAACGTTACTCTAGTTTTATTTCACAAGGTATTACACTTCCCTGTTCCTGAAGGTGTTGAAATTTTCGCCATGAGCGATAAGCATGCTAACAGACCTTTCTACAAGAAGTTTTTTGATTCTATCAGCTTTATTTTTAGATATTACCGTTTTATTAAAAAGAATAACATAGAAATCTCTGTTTCTTTTTTAGCATTTCCTAATTTAATAAATGGCATTGTAGCAACATTCAATAAAAATATAAAAACAATTATTAGCGAAAGAGGTTTTCCCTCAGACAATGTAACGAGTAAGTTATCCTTTTATATTTCAAAAGTCTTCTACCCTCTTCTATACAATAAATGTGATAAGTTATTTTCAAATTCAGTCTATATTAATGAAGATTTAGAAGATAATTTTGGTATTAAAATTCCTATGGAGGTTATCTATAATCCAATAGAACTACCAAGCAGAGTAATACACCCAGAACGCCTAAACAACAATACAAACAAGTTAAAGCTTATTACAGCAGGTACTATTAATAAAAGAAAAAATCAAATCATGGTTATTAGAGCCATAAATGAATCTAAATTAGATTACGATTTTTCTATTCTTGGTGATGGAGATTTAAGAACCTATTTAACAGAAGAAATAGCAAAGTTTGAATTAGAAGATCAAATTACACTCAAAGGAAAAGTTAAAAACGTAAATGACTATCTTATAGATAACGAGTGTTTTGTGCTTTCCTCGTTTACCGAAGGTTTTCCAAATGCATTAATAGAAGCTATGGCAATTGGTTTGCCAAGTGTATCAACAAATTGCTTATCCGGTCCGTTAGAATTATTAAATGAAAACGAACCCATAAACATAAAAAATGGTGAGTTTTATATAGGAAAATATGGTTTATTAGTTAATAATGACGACCATATCGGACTAAGTAAAGCTTTAGATTATTACCATCAAAACCCTGCTGAACGAGAGCGCTTTAGTCGATTAAGTTTAGAACGCGCCAAAGCTTATGAACTAACGTCTATTTACAGCAAATTCAACCGATTTATTAAAAGCTAAGTATATGTGCGGAATTAACGGACTTATAGATAAAACCAAGATGAGTGAAGACAAAATGTCTTCTGTACTCAATGCTATGAACAATCTGATCATTCATAGAGGACCTGACGAGGACGGTGTCTTTGCAGAACAAAACGACACTTTTACGGTAGGTATGGCGATGCGTCGTTTATCTATTATAGATTTATCATCTGGAAAGCAACCCATTTTTTCTGATGATAAGCAGATTGTTATTGTTTTTAATGGTGAAATCTACAATTACAGAACTATTAAATCTAGATTAGAATCTGAGGGTGTAATCTTCAATACTACAAGTGATACTGAAGTTATCTTAAAAGCGTATGAAAAATATGGTGTGGAGTCATTTCAATGGTTAGATGGCATGTACGGTTTCAGTATATATGACAAAAAGATAAACAAGCTTTTTATTGCCAGAGATTTTTTTGGTGAAAAACCATTATACTACACTCAAAATGACAATCAGTTTTTATGGGCTTCAGAATTAAAGTCTATCATAAAAACTATTGACTATAAGCCAGATATTTCAAAAAAAGGATTAAATCTTTACTTTAGACTCACCTACATTCCTGCTCCACATACCATTTATGAAGGTATTCATAAATTAGAGGCTAATCACTATTTAGAATATGATTTTGAATCATTTCAATATAGCATCCATAAAATCAACCACGAACCAGCACCAAAAACAGTAGATATTTCTTTTGAAGATGCAAAAGCAAAAACAAGAGAACTGGTTTACAAAAGTGTAGATAGCAGATCTATTGCAGATGTTGGCTTAGGTACGTTTTTGTCTGGTGGTGTAGATTCCTCTATTGTGTCACTTTGTTTATCGCAAGCAACAGACAAGAAGATTGATACCTTTTCAATAGGTTTTAAAAAAGCCTCTTACGATGAAACCGATAAATCTCGTGTGGTTGCTAAAATGTTAGACAGTAATCATCATGAATTTATCATAGATGAAGATGATTTAAAGCATAACATCCATGAGATACTCGTTAATTTTGATGAGCCTTTCTCAGATACTGCAGCCTTGCCTACACACCTACTTTCAGAAAAAACCAGAGCGCACGTTACTGTGGCGCTAACTGGTGATGGTGGTGACGAAGTTTTTGGAGGTTACAACAAGTATTACATTGGTAAGATGAACAAAAGGTACACCAGTGTGGTACCAAAAGCGCTTCATAAATCCATTGCTAAATTAAGTAATAAGTACCTAATCAATAAGGATGATACGCGTGGTAAAAGGTTTCAAATTAATAAGTTATTAAATGCTATTAATTACGAAGGTGATTTTTACTGGGACATCATTTCATTAGCCAATACCAGCAAACTATTATCAGAAATAATGCAGGATGATTATTACGATAGTGATTTATTTCAAGAATATAAAGAAGTTTTAGGCAAACAAAAGATTGAAACTCTTACTGATTTTAGGCTTGTAGACAAGATCTTAAGTCTCGAAGGTGGCATGTTAGCAAAGGTAGACAGAACCAGTATGCTTACCTCTTTAGAATGTAGAGCGCCATTTTTAAATAAATCGATTTGGGAGTTTACAAACACATTACCAGAAAGCTATCTAATGAAAGGCTGGAACAAAAAGTACATACTTAAAGAAGCCTTTAGAGATCAATTTCCGCAAGACTTTTTAGAAAAAGGAAAAAGCGGATTTGGTTCACCTACAGGAGATTGGCTAAGACAAAGTCTGCGAAAAGAATTAGAAAGTTATATTGAGCCAGAAATGTTGAAAAAACAAGGCATTTTTAAAGTAGACGTAATAACCAAATTGGTTCAAGATCACCTCGACAGCAAGAAAGACAGTACCTTTAGAGTATGGTCTTACTACTGTTTTCAAAAGTGGTATAAATTTAATTTTCTAAATGAAAACTAAAACAATGGATAAAAAAAGAATACTTATTATAGCATCTTTTGCAGGTTCTTTAATTCGGTTTAGAGGAGACTTTATCAAAAGCCTCGTTGCTAATGGTTTTGAGGTTTTTACAGCGTCACCAAGCTACACCGAAGAAGATTTACAATTAATAAAAGAACGTGGTGCGCATCCTATAGAATTTAATTTGCAACGCACAGGTTTAAATCCTTTTAAAGATTTTAAATCCATTTTAGAGTTAAAATCTATAATGAAGGAAAAAAAAATAGACTTAGTTTTCCCTTATACTGTAAAACCTGTAATCTACGGCTCATTAGCTGCTAATATGATTAAAGTTCCGGTAATTTCACTAATTACAGGGTTAGGCTTTGCTTTTACAGGACTTACGCGAAAAGCCAGAATTTTACAGCGCTTCAATGAAACATTATACAAATTATCAATTAGAAAAAACAAATTTATTGTCTTTCAAAACAAGGATGATTATCAACTGTTTTTAGATCGTAAAGTAATTTCGAAAAAACAGCCTGTTGCTTTTGTAAGTGGCTCTGGTGTTAATCTGAATGAATTCACTTTCAAAGAAAAAAATCCGACAGATAAAGTCAGTTTTTTACTTATTGCTAGATTAATCAAGGAAAAAGGTATTGCACTATACATGGATGCTGCACGAGCATTGAAGCCTAAATATCCAAATGCTGAATTTCATGTTATTGGTGCTTTAGAAACCTCTCCTAGCGCTATTAGTGAAGATGAACTGCACGAATTACATGATAAAAACATCATCGTTTTTCACGGCAGACAAATGGATGTCGACAAACATCTTCATCTAAGAGATGTTTTTGTATTGCCAAGCTACTACCGAGAAGGTATACCAAGAACAACCCTTGAAGCTCTTGCTTGTGGTAACCCAATAATCACTACAGATTCTGTAGGTTGCAGAGAATCTGTAAAAGATGGTATTAACGGCAAACTTATAGAACCTCAAAATTTAGACGCTTTAATTGATGCTATGGAATTTTTCATTAAAAATCCGAGCCAAATAAATGAGATGGGAATTAACAGTCGTAAATATGCTGAAGAACGTTTTGATGTAAATATTATTAATAACGATTTAATTGACCTTATTGATAAATCATTATCATAAAAGCTGTTAATTTGGTTTAAATTTATAGATTACTAAAATATAAATAACCAACGAATAATCAATCAATTATGTATAAGTTATTTTTCAAAAGACTAATCGATTTTATGATTGCTTTGATGGGACTTTTAATTCTGTCGCCAATCATAATTACCATTATAATTTTATTAGCTATAGCTAATAATGGCAAACCGTTTTTCTATCAAAAAAGAACAGGAAAAGGTGGAAAAATATTCACCATCGTGAAGCTAAAAACCATGAACGACAAAAAAGATGCCCATGGTAATCTTTTACCAGATCATGTAAGAATTACTAAGGTTGGTAATATCTGTAGGCGTTATTCTTTAGATGAAATCCCTCAACTATTCAACATGCTCAAAGGCGATATGAGTTTAATTGGCCCTCGTCCGCTACTCCCAAAATACCTGCCTCGTTATACTAGAGAACAATTTAGAAGACATAACGTAACTCCCGGAATTACAGGTTGGGCACAAGTTAATGGTAGAAACGCCATAAGTTGGGAAGAAAAATTTAAACTAGACACATATTACGTAGATAACCAGTCCTTCATTTTAGATTGTAAAATTTTCTTTAAAACAATCCAAAATGTCATTGGTAAAAAAGATATAAATTCTGCTAACGACCAGCCAATGCCAGAATTTATGGGTATCGATGGTGCATCTCAACAGCAGAAGTGATTTAAGAATTAAATAAACCTTAAATCTTTAGTATATAAAGTATTGCGGCTAAAATTTAACAACGTAAATATTTGCTTTTTATCGTCTTTATTTGGGATAAGCAATAATATTAACGCATCTTTAAACCGATTTTAGATCGTGTCCCAAATCCCTCTAAGACATGAAATTGATACAGTAATTAATAATTACTAAAACAATTTTTAGTTATGAAACCGAAAATATGGTTGTCATCACCTCATATGAGTGGTGCAGAACAAACTTACATAAAAGAAGCTTTTGATACCAATTGGGTAGCACCATTAGGACCAAACGTCAATGGGTTTGAAACAGACTTACAATCTTATCTTAACGAAGAAAGACATGTTGCAGCTTTAGCATCTGGTACTTCTGCCCTTCACTTAAGTCTTATATTACTTGGAGTCACTACAGGAGACGAAGTAATCTGCCAAAGCAAAACCTTCTCAGCCTCTGCTAATCCTATTGCATACCAAGGTGCAACACCTATCTTTATAGATAGTGAAAATGATACATGGAATATTTGCCCAAATCAGTTAGAAATTGCAGTTAAGGACAGAATCGCAAAAGGAAAGAAACCAAAAGCAATTATTGCTGTACACTTATATGGAATGCCCTATAAAGTAGATGAAATTCATGGCATTGCTAAGCACTATGAAATACCTGTTATTGAAGATAGTGCCGAGTCTCTAGGAAGCCATTATAAAGGTCAGAATTGTGGAACATTTGGTGATTTATCAATTCTTTCTTTTAATGGTAATAAAATAATAACCACTTCTGGTGGAGGTGCCTTAGTAACTAGAACCGAGGACCAAAAAAAACAAGCTGTCTTTCTAGCTACGCAAGCCAGAGACCATGCACCTCATTACCAACATAGCCATATAGGTTATAACTATAGAATGTCTAATATAGTAGCAGGTATTGGCAGAGGCCAAATGACTATTTTAGATAGCCATGTTAACAAACGTAGATCTAACCATGAGCTATATTTCAATACTTTTAAAGACAATGAGCAAATAACCTTTTTAAAAGAACCAGATGGTCATTTTTCTAATCGATGGTTATCTTGTATACTTCTAGATTCCTTTGAGACAAGAGAAGGATTAAGACTAGCCCTAGAAAAAGAAAATATTGAATCTAGACCACTGTGGAAACCCATGCATCAGCAGCCTGTTTTTAAAGATGCGCCTAGTTATTTAAATGGAGTTTCGGACGCATTATTTAATCGTGGGTTATGTCTGCCTAGCGGATCTAACCTAAGCAAAGAAGAACTAGATAGGGTCATTTCAGCTATAAATACGTATTTTGCAGTATGTTAGAAAAGTTTTTAAATAAAATTTCTAAACGATACGCCTCTAAATGGCTTGTACTACTATTTGATACAATGGTAGTAGCTGCAACTTTTTTTCTGGCTTATTTAATTAGGTACAATTTTACGTTAGACTTCGATTTTCATACACTTATAAAACAGGTACCGTACGTTATGATTGTAGCGGCAATAAGTTTAATTGCTGTAGGATCATATAAAGGGGTCGTAAGATTTACTGGTTTTAAAGATATTATTAACGTAATTATTGGCGCCAATATCTTAGCCACAATACTTATTTGTTGTACATTTTTGAGCAGAAAACTATTAAATGACAATAGCGTTTTCAATATTTCAGGGTCAATTATTTACATTCATTTACTGCTTAATATACTCTTCTTAATTGGTGCAAAATTATTCATCAAATCTCTTTATAACCAAATTACTCAAGATGTACATAAAACTGCTAACGTTCTTATTTTTGGCGCAGGTAATTCTGGAATGTTAACCTATGATGCTATTCAAAACGATACCAAAAATGGATTTGAAGTTGTTGGCTTTATAGATGATGATGAAAGAAAAATAGGTAAAAAAATAAACTTAGTTACAGTTTACGGTATTGCGGATATTGATGAAGACTTTATTAAAAAGAATAACGTTGAAGATGTTATTATATCTATTCAAAATATAGATCCATCAAGACTACTTCAAATAACAGGTAGTTTATTTAATCTAGGCTTAAAAGTTAAAATTGTACCACCTGTTCAAAGCTGGATTGACGGTGACTTAAGTGTAGGGCAAATCAAAGAGGTTAAAATTGAAGATTTACTAGGAAGAGAGCCTATACACATCAAAAATCCAGACTTAATTGATCAGTACGACAATAAGGTTATACTTATCACAGGCGCTGCTGGGTCTATTGGCAGTGAAATATCAAGAAAAGTTAGTCTTTATAACTACAAAAAACTAATTCTTGTTGATAATGCAGAGTCCGCACTATACGATATACAACAAGAGTTTAAACAGCAAGGCCTAGAAAACATAGATGCTATTGTTGCAGATGTTAGAAATAAAACAAGAATAGATCAGATTTTCAATCTTTATAAACCAAAGATTGTTTTTCATGCTGCGGCCTACAAACATGTTCCATTAATGGAGAATAATCCCTTTGAAGCCGTTAGTGTAAATATTGGTGGGACAAAAAACGTAGTTGATATAGCTGTTAAACATAGCATCGATAAATTTGTATTAATCTCTACAGATAAAGCCGTAAACCCAACTAATGTAATGGGTGCAACAAAGCGTATAGCTGAGTTGTACGTATCTTGTTTAAAAGGTAAAGGGCATACAAAATTTATAACCACACGTTTTGGAAATGTATTAGGTTCTAACGGCTCTGTTATACCATTATTTAAGAGACAAATAGAAAAAGGCGGTCCTTTAACTGTTACCCACAAGGATATAACACGCTATTTTATGACCATTCCAGAAGCTTGCCAGTTAGTGCTAGAAGCTGCTGCTATGGGTAATGGTGGAGAGATTTTTGTGTTTGATATGGGTGAACCTATAAAGATTTTTAATCTTGCCAAAAACATGATTATCCTTTCTGGTCTAAGATATCCAGAAGACATAGACATAAAAATTACTGGATTAAGACCAGGAGAAAAAATCTATGAAGAACTGTTAGCAGATGGCGAAAACACCAAAAAAACCTATCATGAGAAAATAATGATAGCAAAATCTAGACATGTAGATATTGAGACTGTTGCAAGTCAAATTAACAAATTAACAAGTATCAATTCTTTAACACAACCATTAGAAATAGTATCATACATTAAAGCCTTAATCCCAGAGTATATATCTAACAACTCCACTTACGAAGTTTTAGATTCAAAAAAATAAACTTACAACATCAACAACATGAAAACACGTAACCTTGTAATTCAATTAATAGCTATATTAGTTTTAACTTCTTGTGGATCTCGCAAAAACATTGTTTACTTTCAAGATGAACCCATAGAAGATGGTGTTTTAGTTTCAGAACCAAAACCTATTATATATAAGCCTGATGATATTTTAACAATTAATGTATCTGCTTTAGATCCAGATACTGTGAAACCATTCAATCTTATGGTAGTTTCTAATAACGATTCAAATCTATTAAACGCAGGTGGCCAACAACAATTTCAATCTTATTTAATAGATTACGATGGTAATATAGATTTTCCGGTACTGGGCAAATTAAAAGTTGCTGGTCTAAACCGTACTCAACTAACATCAATGCTAGTTGAAAAAATAAGTGAATATGCTAATAACCCAATTGTTAATGTAAGATTATCTAACTTTACAATTACTATTTTAGGTGAGGTAAGAAATCCAGGAACATTTACCATACAAGACGAACGAATCACCGTTTTAGAAGCATTAGGACTTGCCGATGATCTTACTATATTTGGTAAACGTAAAAATGTTTTACTTATAAGAGAGGTAGATGGCAAAAAGAAATTTGCTAAAATAGATTTAACTTCTGTAAATGCTGTTAATTCTCCTGTGTATTATCTCCAACAAAACGATGTTATTTACGTAGAGCCAAATAATGCCAGAATTAGATCATCTAGTTACAATCAAAATAATAGTGTATTAATCTCTGCTATAGGAACACTGACAACTATCATTGCTGTATTCTTAGTAAGAAATTAAGAAGGTAATTACAATTTATGAAATCCAAAACAAACACTGTAGACTTAAAACAAACGTTAGAACTATTTCTCTCGTATTGGAAATGGATTCTTCTCTGCGTAATCATTGCTGTAATGCTAGGTTTTACACACCTTCGCTACGCTGATTACGAATACAAAGCTAATGCTACTATAAAAATTAGAGACGAAGAACAATCTCAAAAATTACCAAGCTTAGACGATGTAAAGGCCAATGGTTTATTTTCTGGTGGTGCTGATAAAATTAAAGATGAAATTAGAGTAATACGATCTCGAGAAATTGCCGAAAACATAATTAAAAAGTTAGATCTTAATATTAGATATTATGCTGACGGTAAAATAAAGGAAAAAGAATACTATAAAGATGCTCCTGTTAAAATAAATTTTTATGGTAGCGATTCTTTAATAGACAGAATAGGCCGTTCTTTATTCATTAAAATAAAGTCGCCTACGCAATACCTCCTTTTCGATGAGAAAGAACAATCGCTCTTTGACGACCGAGAAGATACAGAAGGAAAATTGTATGATTTTGGTGAAAAAGTTGACACTCCTTACGGTGGTTTTTACATAGTACCAAACGATGGTAAATATGCACCTAAAGTTGGAACCAATATAAAAATTGCCATAATACCAGTAAGAAAATTAATTAACCAATACTCCAAAAATGTAACCATTTCTACAGAAAAAGGATCTAGCGTTGTAGGATTAGAACTTAAGGAAACTGTAGCAAAAAGAGCAGTAGATTATTTAGACCAGCTCATTAAAGAATACAATAATGACGTTCTAAAGGACAAAGAAGAAGTTGTTAAAGTCACCTCAGATTTTATAACAAACAGACTACAAAAAGTTTCTAAAGAACTAGAAGAAGTAGATTACACAGCCGAAGAACTTCAAAAAAGAAACAATCTTACTGCCTTAGGTGCTCAGGCAGACCTCAACCTGCAAGCAAATAAGCAATTAGAACAGCAGATAGCCAGTACTGCTACTAATATTCAATTAATTTCATATTTGCAAGAAGAAATTCAAACAGAAAACAGAAGCAGTGATATGCTACCGGCAGATGTAGGCATTGGAGATGCATCAACCGCACAAATGATAGCAAGCCATAACGAACTTGTAGCAGAACGAGACAGAATATTAAAAAATTCTACACCAAAAAATCCTGTTGTAGTCAACCTAAACGATCAAATTAATGCACTTAAGTCTAATTTAGAACGCTCTCTAAGCAACATGAAACAAACGTCAGAATTGACCTTAAATAACCTTAATAAGGAAAATTCTAGAATTCGTGGTCAGCTTTACGCGGCTCCTACAAAAGCAAGACAATTTAGAGACATTAAAAGGCAACAAGACATTAAAGAGTCTTTGTACCTGTATCTTTTAGAGAAGCGTGAAGAATCTGCGATTAGACTTGGTATGTACACACCAAATGCTAAAATTATTGAGAATGCTTATTCTTCTTACATGCCAATTGCACCTAAACCCGCAATTATATATATAGCGTCTGTTATTTTAGGGCTTATGATACCTATTGGTATTATTTACTTAATTAATCTTTTAGATTCTAAAGTTTACAATAAAAATGATTTAGTCAATATATTAGATGTGCCTTATCTAGGCGATATACCTAAAACATCTAAGAAGCAAAAACTAATAAAACGTGTTGATTATTCACCTAAAGCGGAAGCCTTCAGAATTGTAAGATCTAATATAGATTTTATTCTAAGAGACCTAAACAATCAACAAAAAAGGTTGTTTATAACATCTACCAAGGCTCAAGAAGGAAAATCGCACACAAGCACCAATCTTGCGAGTTCAATATCATTTTCAGAAAAATCGGTTCTGCTCATTGAAATGGACATACGTGTACCTAAAATTTTAGATTACCTAGGAATAAAAGAAAAACCTAAAAGAGGGCTATCCGATTATTTAGCAGACAGTTCGGTAAAACCTCAAGAAATCGTTGTAAAACATCCTGAAAACAAATTTTTAGACATAATACCGTCGGGCACAATTCCGCCAAATCCTTCCGAATTACTTATGAGTCCGAGGGTTGCAGAACTTTTTAAATATTTTGAAAAGAAATACGATTATATTGTTGCCGATACTTCGGCGGTTGGTCTAGTAAGTGATACGCTACTAATATCTGAACTAGCAGATCTATTTGTGTATGTTGTAAGTGCAGATAATGTAGATAAAAGAAGGCTCGTTAGTGTAGCACAACCACTATACGAAGACAAACGACTACCAAACATGACCATGCTTTTAAATGGTGTTAAACCAGGTAAAAAAGGGTATGGGTATGGTTACGGTTATGGCAACAACCCTAATAAAAAGAAGAAATGGTTTAGCTTTTCTTAAGAAAATAGATTTCAAAAAATAATTTAACATTTATGAAAACCTTAATGCTTCACAGTGTTGGTTGTGAAAAAGAAAATTGGTACAGAAAATGGCTTTCTATCTCTATAGAACATTTTGAGAATTTTTGCCAATACCTAGTAAAAAACAATTTTGAAACTATTTTTCTAGACTCTTGGGTAGAAAATCCAAATGCAGATAATAAGATTGTACTTACTTTTGATGATGGGTACTTAGATAACTGGGTGTATGCTTACCCGATATTAAAAAAATATGGTCTTAAAGGAACAATATTTATAAATCCAGAATTCATTCAGAATGAGACGGATATTAGATATAACCTAGAGGATGTTTGGAATAAAAAAATTGATCAGTCGCACTTAACAAAGCTTGGTTTTTTAAACTGGTCAGAACTTAAGGCAATGCAAGATTCTGGTGTTATTGATATTCAATCACATAGTATGAGTCATAACTTTTATTTTTATTCTAATAAAATAATTGACATTTATACAGGTCAACCTAAGCACAATTGGTTACCATGGTTATCAAAACCAAAAAGAAAACCTTATTATATTAACGAAGACCAATCAAAATTTATTGACAATGGTTTTCCAATTTTTGAATATGATAGAGCGCTTAGAGTTCGTAGATATATCCCAGATGAAAAATTTATTCAATATTCTGTTGACGCATACTCAAAATTGGGTGAAGCTATAGATAAGACCGAATTTATTAAAAATTTAAACGACAAGCTTAATGAATTTCCTGGCTGTTTTGAGTCTGATGCAGATATGCATAACCGCTATACCTACGAGTTAGCGGAAAGTAAGAGAATTATAGAAGAAAAATTGAGCAAACCTGTTGATTTTATTTGTTGGCCTGGTGGCGGTTTTAACCAATCTAGTATAGATGTAGCTAAAGAGGTAAATTACAAGGCCATGACAGCATCAGACAAAAAAATTAAATCTCTTAATACAGAAGGAATACTTAACATAAGTAGAAATGCCATGACGTCGTTTATACAAACCCCTAAGCGTGACCATTACATAAAAAATCCTCAATTCTTAGTCACTCTTTTTAAGTATCATAACGGGAGTGTATTGAGCAAATATAAATACCGTTTACGAAAATTAAGCCTGATTGTTTTTGACAAACTATTTTAATAAAACCTTATACTTTTCGTCTTTTTCTTTCAGTTTTTAAAAGTGTTAATTCTCTATTTGTTTGGCCTGCAACAGAGGTGTTCTCCTCTGCTCTTCTTATAAGATAGGGCATAACATCTTTAACTGGTCCAAAAGGAATATATTTAGCCACATTGTAACCTTCTGCTGCCAAATTATAACTAATATGATCGCTCATACCATACAACTGACCAAACCAAACATTATTATCGTCTTTGCTGATACCGTATGTTGCCATTAATTCCATCGCTAAATAACAACTCTCTTCATTATGGGTGCCTATAAAAACCGAAATATCTTTTGAGTTTTCTAAACTATACGATAGTGTTTTATTAAAAGTATCGTCTGTTGCTTTTTTATTTTCACAAATTGGTGACTCATATCCATTTTCTTCGGCCCTATTGCGCTCTTTTTCCATGTAAGCACCTCTAACTATTTTTAAACCAATGCTAAAGCCCTCATCCTTTGCCTGTTTATGCAATTTTTTAACATATTCAAATCTATCCCATCGATAACACTGAATAGTATTATAAACAATCGTTTTACCGTTGTTGTATTTACGCATCATATCTACAACCAAATCATCTGCTGCATCTTGCATCCAACTCTCTTCGGCATCAATTAATACTTCAACATCTTTTTCCTTTGCTAGTTTACAAACAGCATCAAAACGCTTAACGATTCTATACCACTCCTCTTTTTCAGAAGCGGTTAGCGCTTTGCCCTCTGTTTTCTTTTGGTATAATGAAAACCGTCCAAAACCCGTTGGTTTAAATACAACTATTGGCATAGCCTCTCTCTCATCGCAGAAGTGGATAATCTTTAAGATTTTTTCTAGCGCACTGTCAAACTCCTCTTCTACTTCTTTGCCTTCAACAGAATAGTCTAAAACCGAACTTACTCCTTTTGTATATAATTTATCAATTACAGACAAACAATCCTCTTCATTAACGCCTCCACAAAAATGATCAAAAACGGTAGAACGTATTAAGCCTTCAACTGGTAAATTTGCTTTAAGAGCAAAATTTGTCGCTGCTGTACCAATACGAACAAGAGGTTGAGAAGAAATCATTTTAAATAAAAAATAAGCACGCTCTAATTCAGAATCAGATTTCAGCGCAAAAGCAGTAGCAGTGTTTTCGAAGAGAGAACGGTTTATCATAGATTTTTAGAATAAGTATTGCAAATATATTTAATCCTTTGCTTATTTTTTTCTAAAAAAAGGGAGTATTTTCACAGCATTAACTGAGGATATAATAAAGATGAAATCTATAAATACTAAAAGTGCCATTGTTCACTTTAATGAAAATATATACACAGAGCTTAATAATTACATAAAATCTACAAAGCCTTCAAAAATATTTATACTCGTAGATACAAATACCCATGATGCCTGCCTTGCTAAGTTTTTGGCTCGTGTAGAAACTGGAGATATTGTTGTTGAAGTTATGGAAATGCCAGAGGGTGAAGATCATAAAACGATAGATATTTGCACTGGTGTTTGGGAAGCCTTATCAGAGTATTATGCTGACCGAAAAAGTCTATTGATTAACTTGGGAGGTGGAGTTGTTACCGATCTTGGTGGTTTTGTTGCCAGCACTTACATGAGAGGTATAGACTACATTAATGTACCAACATCTTTATTGGCAATGGTAGATGCCTCTGTTGGTGGTAAAACAGGTGTTGATCTTGGGAATTTAAAAAATCAAATAGGCGTTATTAGCGAAGGGAGCATGGTACTAATCGACACCTCTTTTTTAGAAACATTACCCAAAAACCATATGGTTTCTGGGTATGCAGAAATGTTAAAACATGGATTGGTTTATGATAAATCTTATTGGCACACTCTTTTAAATTTTGAGAATTTAGATGTCCTAGCATTAGATAAGATGATTTATGATTCTGTTGTTATTAAGAATAAAATAGTTTCTAAAGACCCTACGGAACAAGGCTTAAGGAAGGTTTTAAACTTTGGGCATACGCTTGGCCATGCTATAGAAAGTTACTTTTTGGGCAACGCTGACAAAGTTCCGCTGCTGCATGGTGAAGCCATAGCAATAGGTATGTTACTAGAAGCCTATATCTCTACAAAAACTGTTGGATTATTAGACCAAGAGTTTAAAGACATTGAAGAAGGAATATTAAGAACATTCTCTAAAGTTGAAATCAGTGAAAATGATCAAAAAGCGATAATCAACCTTTTAAAGTACGATAAAAAGAATAGTCACGGAAAAGTAAAATTTGTGCTGCTTGAAACAATTGGAAAACCAAAAATTAATTGCGAGGTCGAAAATGGTATATTACTCGAAGCCTTTAAATACTTCAATTCTTAATAAAAAAACCCTTAGTAAAGACTAAGGGTTTCAACTATTTTATGCAATTAATTACAGCTCGTTAAAAATGGTATGCATTAAACGCTTCTTGTCATTTATACTTTCTTCTAGAGATATCATAGTTTCTGTTCTATAAACGCCTTCAATATCATCTATTGTAAAAATTATATCCTTTGCATGCATCGTATTTTTTGCTCTTATCTTACAGAAAATATTAAACTTTCCGGTAGTTATATGAGCCACGGTAACGTAAGGTATACTTTCAATGCGTTCTAACACAAACTTAGTTTGAGAGGTATTCTGAAGAAAAATACCTACATAGGCAATAAACGAATATCCCAATTTTTTATAATCTAAAGTTAGTGAAGACCCTTTAATGATTCCGGCCTCCTCCATTTTTTTTACACGTACGTGAACTGTTCCTGCAGAGATCAATAATTTTTTTGCAATATCTGTAAAAGGAATACGCGTATTATCTATGAGCATATCCAATATTTGGTGATCAACTTCGTCTAATTTAAACTTTGGCATAATTGTATAATCTTTAAACTTTATGCAAAAATAGAGCTTTTTCGTTATCAATTACGCACCAAAAGCAAGTTTTTTTAAGGTTTTAGTGAGATTTTTTCATTATTTATTAATACGAAATCGTTTTCGTTAGTAACTTTTACAGTGGTATTAAATTGGCTTTTTACCAACTTACATTCTGCGTTTATTTCTTTATGACCGTAAAAATTATTTAACTTTTTAACAGCTTCAATTTTGGGGATAAACTCAATACCATCATCAACTAACCGCTCTTCATACTGAATTCCAATATCAGTAATTTTAATAGAATCTTCTTTTAATTTTGCATTGCGTATAATAATGTCATAAAACTGTTTAGAATTTTCAGGAATGGTTAGATAATCTTGATAATCACTAACAGAAAAACCGGACGTTATGCTCTCTAAAGCTTTTAGAATAGCCAAAACCATTAAAAAACGAACTTTTTCCCTATTGTAATCCTCTGGATAATGACCAGCTTCAAACAAAATTGTTGGCACATTTAAACTTTGAAACGTGTCGCCAACGCAGTTGAGGTTAAAACCATCGTCGTATCTCGCCACTCCGTTTGGTATTATTTCCTGCAGTGCTTTACTCATTTCGGCAATCAATGCCATGGCCGCTTTTCTATTTGGTGTTAGCGAACGCTGTATGTTCTGAGAAGGGGATAAAAAAGATAGCACTGATGATTTATTGGTTTTACCAACATTATATATGGTGCGTTGCCCATGAAGATTAAAACAGTAATGTGGTTTAAAGTCATTAAACACTTTTCTTAAAACTTTACTTTCTGGTTGTGATAGCTCTTGTGCATCTCTATTTAAATCCACATTATTTGCATTAAACCGCGAATAGCGTTCTGCACCATCTGGATTAAGAATTGGTATAATCTGTAATGTACAAGATTCTAATATGGTATTAGGATACTTGTTATTGGTTAGAAACAGGTTTACACAATCCATTAGAGCCTTAGTTGTTGTAGACTCATTGCCATGCATCTGAGACCACATTAAAATCTTTTTAGATCCATGACCAATCCTAAGAGAATATATAGGTCGTTTTTCAACAGAATACCCGATTATAGAAATCATAGATTTTGGTATTGTATTGAGGTATTTTTCAATGTTATAATTAGTGATATATCTACCAAATAATTCTGATACCTTTAGTAAAGAAAATAAACTTTTGAGCTGCTCTAATTCCATTAATAATTTTTATGTGTTACAAATGTAACTATTTGATTTTTTACAATTGTATACAATGAAAAGATCATTATGAGTTACACATGTATACATTATTCTACCTAATACCTTCTGTCTTGCTGCTATACTTTAAAAACAACAATACAAAAGTTATATTAAAATTGCAATATATTTAATACCAATAATTTAAGGGGTTTATATAAAGTTTTACTTTATAATTATAATAAAGATTAACATTAGATTATTGATTTCAAAAATACTATTGTTTACATTTGTATAGTTGAAAATGAAAAACAACTGTTTACAATGATAAACTCATCAGATTTTGCTACTCGTCTGCAAAAAATCATAGATTTTTATGATGAAACCGCATCTGGTTTTGCAGAAAAAATAGGAGTGCAACGTTCTAGTATATCCCATATTCTCTCTGGTAGAAACAAGCCAAGTTTAGATTTTGTAATGAAAGTACTTCACACCTATCCCGAAGTAGAATTGTATTGGTTATTAAATGGTAAAGGAAATTTTCCTACTACAGAAAATAAAATTTCAAAAACCACAAATCCTCAACTTAGTTTAGAATCTGAAAGCACATCAAATCTTAAAGAATCATATTCTGAAATAGAAAAAATAGTGATCTTTTATAAAGACGGTACTTTTAAAAGCTACAATCCTTAAATTTAATTTTACTCACTTATCTTTGCAGAAACTTTTAAAATGAAGAACCTTTTTTTGCTTTGCGCTATCTCGTTACTTTTTATGAGTTGTTTTGAAGTTGAACGCCATTGTGCTGACTTTAAAACAGGTGAGTTTGAATTTAATTATGTAGTGGATGGTATAAATAAAACAGGTAGATTTATAAGAACAGATTCTTTAAATATTGATTACTACGAAGGAAAAATAGATTCATCATCTGTGCGTTGGATAAATGATTGTGAGTTTATTTTAAAAAAGTTAAATCCTAAAACAAATGCTGAGAGAGACGCCATTCATATGAAAATTCTTACAACCAATGGTACATCATCCTACACCTTTGAATACAAACTTGCAGCAAAAAAACCTAATAAACCCCAAAGAAGCGAAAAAGGTATTGCGTACAGAATTAACTAAAAGCATATGTTAGAATTTTTATTAACATCTGATGCCATCATGGCACTTTTAACATTGACATTCTTAGAGATTATTCTAGGCATAGACAATATTGTGTTTATTTCTATTGCAGCTAATAAATTACCAGAACACCAAAGAAATAAAGCTACAAACATAGGTTTGGTTTTAGCCATGGTACAGCGTATAGTTTTGTTATTCTTTGTAACATTCCTTATCGGCTTGAGCGAACCTTTTCTTAAATATGAATCTGAATGGTTTAAAATAGCACTAAGTTGGCAAGCGATCATTTTATTTGCAGGTGGACTTTTTTTAATTTACAAAAGCACCTCCGAAATAAGAGAAAAGGTAGAAGATCCAGGTCATGATGAAAAAGGGGTGAAATCTAAAGTTATTACATCACTATCACAAGCTATAACTCAGATCTTAATTATAGATTTTATTTTCTCTGTAGATTCCATATTAACAGCAGTAGGTATGACAAACGGCTTACACCCAAATAGCAACTATACACTTATGTTAATGATTATAGCTGTTGTTATTTCTATAGTTGTAATGATAGGTTTTGCAAACCCAATCCGAAAGTTTATAGACCGAAATCCTAGCATGCAAATCTTAGGTTTAGCATTTTTAATTCTTATAGGTTTTATGCTTATAACTGAAGCTGCACATCTTTCCCACACGGCGTTCTTTGGCAAAACTGTGGGTGCAATACCAAAAGGATACCTTTACTTTGCTATAGCCTTTTCACTCTTTGTAGAGTTTTTGAATTTTAAAACAAAAAAACTAAGGCACAAAAATAACTATTGAATTAGAAAAGCGTAACCTGACCAGAACCATCTGTATCTAAGGCATTATCATCATTATTATCTGTTGAGCTATCGCTAGCTTGCTCTGATTTGTCTAAGCCTTTTTTATCTTCTATGCCAGAGGATACTGTTTCTTCATCTACAACTTCCAGTTCGTCTGCATGCACTTCTTCTGGAGCCTCAAACGGTAATGAGTCTAATAGATTTATTTGGTTAATTTTTTCTTTTGTTAATTGATTACCAAGGGCATTAATCCCTTTTACCGCAATAAACGCTTCAAGATCCACTTCCATATTTGGCTTACGGTCTTTGCCACGCTCTTTGGTAAATTCTACCTCAGCCACTGGTCTCCAGTCTGTAGATACAATTTCTAACTGAGAATCGGGATGACTAGAAATAAAGGTTTCTTCCTTTCCCTCTTGCTCAATTAAAAAACGTTTTACATAATAACGTTCTTTCTCACCGTCATAGTAGATGGCTGAGATTGGTTTTTTTGGTATCCATTTTTCGAGAACGATCATATCACTATCAAAATGCGTTGTGAGTTCAGGGATTATGGTTTTAACCGTGCCTGATTGTGTGATTACTAATAGACGGTCTTCGCCTCTAAACTCTCCTATAAGTTCTCCGCGATTATCAACGTTTAGTCGCTGTACGGTGTCATCAAACCAAATTTTTCGAGGCTTTAAAGTTGAAACACCTTTTTCCTTAAGCTCAATGCGTTTAACGGAATATTTGGTTACTAAATTCCCTTTAGACGACCGTCCTTTTATCAAAATGTCTGCAAAATCTAAATCCCATTTCAATTTCTTTATACTGCCTACTTGACGTAGTAAAACGGTTACTACTTCAGCCTCACCATTAGGATTTGCGGAGAAATACCATACCACAGAACCATTATTGCCATTGGTCATATCGTATTCTCTATCTCTAGTAATACTAGTTACTGCAAAACGTTTAACATAAGATGGTCCTTTTTTACCATCTCTATATATCATATTGTAGATAGTGCGTTTGTCTTTTTTCTTAAATACCGCTACGTGAATAATATTTTTACCTACAAAGGTTTTAGAGTCTACTTTAGTTACCATCATTTTACCCTCTTGGGTAAACACTATAATGTCATCTATGTCGCTACAATCACAGACATATTCATCACGTTTTAAAGATGTACCCACAAAGCCTTCTTCTCTATTTACATAGAGTTTTGTATTTCTTATTACGACCTTAGTAGCGTCTACATCGTCAAAAATGCGCAGTTCGGTTTTACGTTCTTTACCCTCACCATACTCTTTCTTTAGCCTTTCAAAATAGGCAATTGCATAATCGATAAGATTTGCTAAGTGATTTTTAACTTCGGCTATTTGATCTTCTAAGGCTTCGATTTTTTGTTGTGCCTTATCGATGTCGAATTTAGATATGCGCTTAATTCTTATCTCCGTTAAACGCACAATGTCTTCTTCTGTAACGGCACGTTTTAAATGTTTAATATGTGGTTGAAGCCCTTTATCTATGGCTTTAATTACGCCTTCCCAAGTTTCTTCTTCTTCAATATCACGATAAATTCTATTTTCAATAAAAATGCGTTCTAATGAAGCAAAATGCCACTGTTCTTCAAACTCACCAAGCTTTATTTCTAATTCCTGTTTTAGTAGTTGTACCGTATTATCTGTAGATCGACGGAGCATTTCCGTAACGCCTATAAACAATGGTTTGTTATCTTCTATTACGCAGCCTAAAGGTGAGATGGATGTTTCGCAAGCTGTAAAAGCATATAGCGCATCTATGGTTTTATCTGGTGATAATCCCGATGGTAAATGAATGAGAATTTCAACTTCAGCTGCTGTATTGTCCTCTATTCGTTTAATCTTAATTTTACCTTTATCATTGGCTTTTAAAATTGAATCTATTAAAGACGATGTAGTAGTACCATAAGGAATCTCTGTAATGGCTAAGGTATTTTTATCTACTTGAGAAATTTTGGCTCGCACTCTAACTTTACCACCACGTAACCCATCGTTATAGTTACTTATATCGGCAATACCTGCTGTAGGAAAATCTGGGTAAATCGTAAAACGCTTCCCTTTTAGATGTTTCACCGACGCATCTATTAGCTCAATAAAGTTATGAGGTAGTATTTTTGTTGAAAGCCCAACCGCAATCCCCTCGCCACCTTGCGCTAATAGTAATGGAAACATTACTGGTAAATTTATGGGCTCTTTTCGTCTGCCATCGTAAGAAGCCTGCCATTCTGTAATTTTTGGATTATAAACAACGTCGAGCGCAAATTTAGATAGCCTTGCCTCGATGTAACGCGATGCTGCTGCACTATCGCCTGTTAGAATGTTTCCCCAGTTACCTTGGGTATCGATCAATAAGTCTTTTTGGCCGATTTGTACCATGGCATCTGCAATACTAGCATCACCATGTGGATGATACTGCATGGTGTGACCAACAATATTGGCTACCTTGTTGTAACGACCATCATCTAAATCTTTCATTGAATGCATAATACGTCGTTGTACTGGCTTAAAACCATCTTCAATTGCTGGCACAGCACGTTCTAAGATTACATAAGATGCGTAATCTAAGAACCAGTCTTTGTACATGCCTGTTACTTTGGTAATCGTTTCTTGATTGCCTTTATCGTCGTTTAATAACTCTTCATTTTGATCTTCTGCCATCTATCCTTCTTTTCGCTTTTTGTTCTCTTTTAGTGTTTTTTTTAGCGATTGCTTAACGTATCTCATTTTGCTTTTTTTAAGAAGCGTCACATTAAAGCGTTCTTTTATTTGTTTTCCGTCGTAAGTCTTAATAAGTACAACCAAAGACTTGTAAAGGAAATAATCATTTATCTTATAGCCAATAAGCTGATGTCTGGAAAATTCAACTTTATTTTCTCGATAATTAATGTACTCTGTTAATATGAGGCCTTTATTGAGGATTATAATTTTTGCTCCATCACTATCATACTCAAAATAACCTGCAACAGAATGAAACAACACCAAAACAACAAATAGGCCAAGAAAAACAAAAAACGTACTGTCTACAAAAAACTCTAGTGATTTAAATACGGTTGCTAGCAATATACCAAATACAATAAGTATAAAGTAAATAGAAACTACCGTATTTTTAACTTTTCTATTGTCGGTTCTCATGCGCTTTCTTCAACAATATCAAGTTCTACTTTAAGGTTTTCAATAATGAATTCTTGACGCGATGGTGTATTTTTTCCCATGTAGAAAGACAGCAATTCTTCAATAGACATATCCTTGTCTAACATTACGGGATCTAATCGTATATCGTCACCAATGAAATGTTTAAACTCATCTGGCGAAATTTCACCTAACCCCTTAAATCGAGTAATTTCTGGTTTTGGCTTTAGTTTTTCAATAGCATTTTTACGTTCCTCCTCAGAATAACAATAAATTGTTTCTTTCTTGTTTCTTACTCTAAACAAGGGTGTTTGAAGGATGTACAGATGCCCTTCTTTAATCACTTCAGGAAAAAACTGCAGGAAAAATGTAATTAGGAGTAATCTAATGTGCATACCATCTACATCTGCATCTGTTGCTATAACGATGTTGTTATATCTTAGGTCTTCTATAGATTCTTCAATATTTAATGCTGCTTGAAGTAGGTTAAACTCTTCATTTTCATATACAATCTTTTTACTTAAGCCATATGAATTTAAAGGTTTACCTTTTAGACTGAAAACCGCTTGTGTATTAACGTCTCTAGATTTTGTAATACTACCAGAAGCGGAATCACCCTCGGTAATAAACAACGTTGTATCTAGGTAATTATCTTTTTTTGTATCGCCAAAGTGAATACGACAGTCTCTAAGCTTCTTGTTGTGTAAACTTGCCTTCTTAGCACGCTCTTTCGCTAATTTTCTAATACCTGATAGTTCCTTACGCTCACGTTCTGCCTGAAGAATTTTACGCTGAATCTTTTCGGCAGTGTCAGGATTTTTATGCAGGTAATTATCTAAATAGGTTTTTACAAAATCATTGATATATGTTCTTACTGTTGGTAAATCGCCACCCATATCCGTAGAACCTAACTTGGTTTTGGTCTGGCTCTCAAAAACAGGTTCCATCACCTTAATGGCAATAGCAGATACAATAGATTTTCTTACATCTGAAGCATCGTAGTTTTTGCCATAAAACTCACGAACAGTCTTAACAATTGCTTCTCTAAAAGCCGCTAAATGCGTTCCGCCTTGTGTTGTATTCTGTCCATTAACAAACGAGTGGTATTCTTCGCTATATTGGGTTTTACTATGTGTTATAGCCACTTCGATATCATCACCACGCAGATGAATAATTGGATAAAGCATATCACTTTCATTAATGTTTTCTGAAAGTAAATCCTTTAAACCATTTTCACTGTAGTACTTTTCGCCATTAAAAACTATGGTTAATCCAGGATTTAGGTATACATAGTTTTTTAGCATTTTTACCACATATTCATTTCTGAATTTATAGTTCTTAAAAATGCTATCATCTGGCACAAAGGTGACTTTAGTTCCTTTTCGTCTTGATGTATCGTCTAAAAATTCCTGATCTTTTAATTCTCCTAATTCAAATTCTGCGGAAGCTGATTTTCCGTCTCTGGTAGACTCCACTCTAAAATAGGTTGATAGCGCATTAACCGCTTTGGTACCAACACCATTAAGACCTACGGACTTTTTAAAAGCTTTAGAATCGTACTTTCCACCAGTATTCATCTTAGACACTACATCTACCACCTTACCTAACGGAATACCACGACCATAATCGCGTACAATAACACGATCGCCTTGAATAGAAATCTCAATGGTTTTGCCAGCACCCATTACAAACTCATCGATAGAGTTATCGAGCACTTCTTTGACAAGAATATAAATACCATCATCTGGTGAGGATCCGTCACCTAATTTACCGATGTACATGCCAGGACGCATCCTTATGTGCTCTTTCCAATCGAGTGAACGGATATTGTCTTCAGTATAGTTTGTTTGCTCTGTCATAGGTTTTAGGACGAGGTTAATGATAGAACGCTAATATAAGACTATAGCTTAAAAAATGAAACAGGCTTCTGGTAAAGTAATTAACAATAAAGCGCCGTTATTGTTGAGAACCTAGACGGAATTTTATCCTTTTGAAAGTTCCTCCGCTTTTTGCTTTAAAATTTTATTTCTATCGATTATTGCCTCCTTCAAATATCTTTTTAGAATTAGACTGTCCAGAATTTTGCCAATAATTCCATATTTTGAAGCAAAGTGCAATTGATCTATCATTACGGTCTTACCATTGCGTACTTTAAAAATATGATCGTGTCTGTAAGATTTAAAGCTACCATCAGTCATTATATCTGTAAATATGTAGGGTTTTTTTAACTCGGAAACTTTTAAGGTAAGGTGCTGCATATAGCCAAGATGATTGGTTTCCCATGTTATAGAATCCCCTTCTTCTACAAGGCCAGATATTTTTCCCATAACTGGTATTTCATTTTTGTGCTTTAAAGACTGCTTGTAAAACCCAATATCCCTTGCTAAATCAAAGCAAATCTCAATGTCTGATTCTATTTCAGTTTCTACTACAATTTGAGGCATAAAGTTAGTTTTGTAGTAAGACACTTACATTTAAAAAAGGTCACATGAAATGTTTAACACACTGTAAATATTTTAATAAAATTCTGCTTCTCGATACTAATTTTTCTCATTTTCAATCGTAAAATTCACTCGAAGTGACGGATTTTATCAGAAAAGGTTCTCGTTACAATTTATGGCGCTACTCCGACTTCGCTTAGCATCCACTAAAAACCACTCGAACTGACAATTTCATAAAATTGAAAAAAAATTATCCTCAGAAAAATTTAGATTGAAAAACCAAATCAACAGTTGAACGCATCAACAAATCAACTCTATTTACACGTTAAACAAGAAATACATTACATCTCCATCTTTAACAATGTAGTTCTTCCCTTCTACACGCATTTTACCAGCTTCTTTTACTTTAGCTTCACTTCCGTAGTTCACGTAATCATCGTAAGCGATAACTTCTGCTCTAATAAAGCCTTTTTCAAAATCGGTATGAATAACTCCAGCAGCCTGTGGCGCAGTAGCACCAACACCAACTGTCCATGCTCTTACTTCTTTTACACCTGCTGTAAAGTAGGTTTGCTGATTTAAAAGCTTGTAAGCCGCTCTAATTAATTTTGCCGAACCTGGCTCATCTAAGCCTATATCGTCTAAGAACATTTGGCGCTCTTCGTAATCTTCTAACTCGTTAATATCGGCTTCTGTTCCAACTGCTAATACCAATACTTCTGCGTGCTCATCTTTAACTGCTTCTCTCACCTGCTCTACATAAGCATTACCAGTGTTTGCAGATCCTTCATCTACATTACACACATACATTACTGGCTTGTCTGTAATAAACTGTAGTGGCTTTACGTAATCTGCATAATCTTCATCTGAAAACTCTAATGCTCTCACAGACACACCAGACTCTAAACCGTTCTTTATCTTTAAAAGCACTGCTTCTTCTGCTTGCGCTTCTTTATTACCGGTTTTAGCAGCACGCTTTACTTTATCTAATTTCTTTTCAGTTGTTTCCAAATCTTTAAGCTGAAGCTCCATATCAATGGTTTCCTTGTCTCTAATGGGATCTACAGAACCATCTACATGAACAATATTATCGTTATCAAAACAACGTAACACGTGCAAAATAGCATCGGTTTCTCTTATGTTGGCTAAGAACTGATTTCCTAAACCTTCTCCTTTACTTGCACCTTTTACCAAACCTGCGATATCTACAATCTCTACCGTTGCAGGCATTACACGCTCTGGATTAACCAAAGCTTCTAGTTTTGCTAATCTCGGGTCTGGCACGTTAACCACACCAATATTAGGCTCTATGGTACAAAACGGAAAGTTTGCACTTTGCGCTTTAGCGTTAGATAAGCAGTTAAATAAGGTTGATTTTCCTACGTTTGGTAATCCTACTATTCCAGCTTTCATATTAACTTCCTGTACTTCGACTCCGCTCAGCACAAGCTGCAGGAATCTTTTTTAATTAAACTCTTCTTCTCTCTTTTTAAGAGATTGCAAATGTAATTAAATAGTGGAATAGTTTTGATTAAAGTTTTTGGGAAATTTAGATGTGGGTTTTGACACACTTTCATTTTCGTGAGGGTAGTAACACAATAAAAAAACATAAAGTCATCCGTAAATCCTAAAACATTCTTAATACAGGTTAACAAATAATCAAATTATTATTGTTAATCACATAAGCTAAGAATGATTCTAACCTTTTGAAATTGATTTAATAAGTCTTTGAGTGTAAGTGTCAATTGAATTCTCCTCAACTAAATTGATCCTATTAAGTTGACTCAGAAGCTTTTTAGAATGGTCATATTCTCTAAATAAATCTTTTTTTGTTGGGACACCTAATAGCAAATCATAGCTTAGGTTCTTTGAAATAGCTACATCTTCTAAATCTACTAAAAGACCATAAGTTAGATGTGCTTTATTAGCCACATATCTTGGCTCAGATAAATCAAAATTTAAGGGCTTAACTAAGTTCAAACTTCCATTCTGCCATGCATACTTAAAATTAAACTCTATACCTGTTTTGTTTTTAACCTTATAGTCTTTGTAGAAATTAGGACTATTACTTTTACCAACTTCATTAACATAATTTTTTACTTTCCGATAAAAAGTTTTTGCTAATTCATACTCCTTATCTTTTTTGACCTGAGACTGTTCAAATAAATAAATATCACTAAGATATTTTAAAATAGCTTTGTTCTCTTTTGAATACTGGAAGTTAAATGTACTATTACTAAATTGTAAAGCACTACCATCATATGGTAAAAAATAATTACTAATAAAAGAATCAAAAGACCTATCAATCTCTAACTTGTAAAAGTTATCAAATTTACTGTTAACTATAGATACTTTAGACTTTATTTCTCTTAAATAATTTTTAACTGTTTTCTCAGGAAAATGTTGGTAAATATTTTTTAAACGAGAAAGCCTGTTGTTGAATATAAAATGAAATCTATCATCATTATCAAAATATATCAATAAACCAACATTTAAACTTTCTCCTAACAATGCAGAATGCTTATATCTCAAAAGGCTGTATGTATATTTATTTTCCATTATGATATCCTGTTGTTTAACAGTCTAACTATTTTAACATTGTTTAACTTTGCCCATTTAAAATAATCCAAACAAGCATTTTTTCCACTATTGTTAATGTTAAATTTATCAAAATTGTCAAATATGTCGTCAAAAATAGTCAAATTTAAATTATCCAGGTGGATTTGAAACTCATCAAAAATCAATTCCGTTTTTTTCATTTTCTTTAAGAACTTCAGAAAAATGTGATTATTGCAATTATAAGTCATAAAGGTATTCCAATAATTGATATTTGAACTTTGTGGATGTGAATAAAAGGGTAACGTTAATTCGTGATCGATTAGAACAAAATCTTCATCATTTACAAGTAAATTAGGCTTATTATGATAACCTCCTCTATCTATATTAAGGATTAAATTGTCAAATGCAAATACATTTTCAATATCATAATCCTGCAAGTAAGTGTTCTTAACTAAAGGATTGAAGATAACAACTCCATCAACTATTTTACTGCAAAATTTATAACCTGAATCCAAGTTTTCAATATACTTTTCATCAAAATAGGATGTCAAATATTTATGATCAAAATTTATTATACCATAATCAGGAACAGGTAAGTCAAATTCTTTAGCTAACTCTAATATCAAAATTTCTTTGGCCACCGCAAAATTTTGAGTGATAGATTTTTTGTTGTATAATTTCAGAACATAAGATGATATATTTGAGTCCTCGTCTTCCGCATCGATAATCAAAGGCCGAGTGCTCCCTCCTATTTGTTCTTTTCTTATTGCTACCAGCTTAAGTTCTTTGATGTTCAATATTTTAGATTTTATCGACGAAATTTAATAATTTTTTTAAACCTAATAAATTTATCCACTACTTATGTTTATTGAACATAATAAATTCAGCAAATTAACTTACCTTAATAATAGAAGTTCCTAAGTATTTTTTACAAAGCCTTATTTTTGCAGTCTAAATCTTAGCTTTTTGAAACTCAAAACATCAGAACTTAAAACCTTTTTAGACGAAAAAGTCCAGCTTTACAATAACCCAAAATTTATTGAGAGTGACCCAATACAAGTGCCGCATCAATTTTCTAAAAAAGAGAATATTGAGATTGCTGGGTTTTTAACTGCTACCATTGCTTGGGGAAATCGTAAAAGTATTATTAACAATGCTAATAAAATGATGGTGCTGTTAGACCATGCACCTTATGAGTTTGTAACACAGCACCAAGACTCAGATTTAGAGGCGTTACAGTCGTTTGTGCACAGAACGTTTAATAGAGAGGATTTTATACAGTTTATAAAAAGTCTGCAACATATCTATAAAGTGCATGATGGTTTAGAAGCTGTTTTTGCAAAACATGCTGAGCCTTATGCTTTACAGCAAAGTATCCACGAGTTTAAAAAACTGTTTTTTGAGATTCCGCATTTAGAGCGTACCAAAAAGCATGTGAGTGATCCTCTTAAAAAGTCTGCTGCCAAACGTATTAATATGTACTTACGCTGGATGGTACGTAACGATAATGCTGGTGTAGACTTTGGTATTTGGGATAGCCTCTCTCCTGCTCAACTTAGTTGTCCGTTGGATGTACACTCTGGTAATGTTGCCAGGAAGTTAGGCTTGCTAAAACGCAAACAGAATGATGCTAAAGCCTTAGCAGAATTGGATGCAAACCTGCGTAAGTTAGACCCTAACGATCCCGTAAAGTATGATTTTGCATTGTTTGGCTTGGGTGTTTTTGAGGGGTTTTAAATTCCTGCGAAGGCAGGAATTTCTTAATTATAAGGCTAAAAGAATTAGATTCTGAAACGAGTTCAGAATGACAAATCACTTTTAAGCAATACCAAACAACGTACTGTCATGCTGAACTTGGTTCAGCATCTTAAAAACACATTCTAGATTCTGAATTACTGAACCAAGTTCAGCTCAGGCAAGTTTAGAATGACAAGACCATAAAAAAAAGGCTTCCAAATTGGAAGCCTTTTTTGGTATTTTGAGATTCCTGCTTTCGCAGGAATTTATTACCCTTTTAACCAAGCTTGTCTTAGCGCTTTTTGTGCTTCAGTAGCATTTTCATCTTCAATTAAAGATTCACTAATTGCTGTGGCTTTACCTAAAGTCCCTTTTAAGACTATAGCTTCGCCATTGCGCTCTAAATCTAGGCTATACTCCATGCCTTCTTGCCAACCAAACATGCCACCAATCACTTGCTGTGCGTTGGCAAGCGTTAATTCTGTTCCGTTTACCTTTTTAATTACATCACCTGGCAGAACACCTTCTGACGACCAGAATGAATTTTTAGCCACCATTGGTGAGAAGAAAATAGTTCCTTTTTCTCTGTCGCCATCAAAAATAATATTTTGTCCGCCCGCAAAAATATAGTTTGTTGGTACTTCGCTCTCGCCCATTGTTAAACCAACCATATTAAAAAAATCATTATAGTTAATTGGTACATCACCCTCAACATGTGTTCTTAAGAACTCGCCGACACTAGGATAGGTCATTTCTGTGATTTCAGCTATTAGGTTATCGTCTTCAAATGGTTTATCCTTACCGTATTTTGCAGATAATTCTTTCATTAAAGACAACATGCTTCTATTGCCATCACTTTCTTTTCGCATTAAAATGTCGATACACATACCAATTAATGCACCTTTCATGTACACATTGTAATAGTTTGAAGCATATGGTTCTTCTAAAACATTTTCACTCATTACAGTAAAGCTCATAGCATCGTCTAAGTTTTTTGATGTATTAATTTTAGACATGATGGTATTATAAAAATCAGCTGGCTCTACCAAACCTTCATACACCTGAAAGTGTTGTGCAAAATACTCAGTTACACCTTCGTACATCCATAAATGTTTAGAGAATGTTGGTTTGTTATAATCGAAATAATGCACATCTTCTGAATGCACAGATAATGGAGTTACAATATGAAAAAACTCGTGTGCTACAACGTCTATAATAGAAGACGCTAAGCCTTCTTTGCTTGAAGACTCGGGCAAAACAACCACTGTAGATGTATGGTGCTCTAAAGCTCCCATCCCTTTTGGTGCAGTGTCAGAGCCATCAGATAAGTATAAGTAAATATCATAACGTGCTGTACTGTTAATATCGCCTAGATAGTTCTTTTGTGCCTGCATCATTTTATAAACCGTTTCCTTTTGGCTTGCCGCAGTATGCACTTTGTTTGGTGAAAATACACTTAGTACAATTTTAATATCACCAACCATAAATTCTTCAACATCCAACTTACCATACATCATTGGGTTGTCTGTAATTTCAAAATAACGTTGTGCAAAATAACTGCTTGTTATAGACGTTCCGTCTGCGCTAGACTTCATGCCTCTGTCTTCTAAAGCTGAGGTTCTTACAAAGGTCGCTGGCGCCGTTACATCTAAAGCATATTGATTGTTTTTTAAAGAATCGAAATAACCAATAAATCCATGAAGATTTAATACATAGTTGTCTTCTTCAATATTTGTTCCTGCTGGTGAGAATGGGTTTTCACCACCTATGCCACCTGTAGATTCAATATCAAAAGTATCATTAACGTAATAGGTTAGTTTATCTAAATTGGTAGCATTTGTTATGGTCCAAGTATTAGTATCTACTTTAGTTACTTCGAGCTCATTCCCATTATAGTCTAAAGCTTTCATACCTTCTATGTACTTTCCAAAATCACTAACAGAATATGTTCCTTGTACTACTCGAGGCAATCTATAAGTTACTGTTTCTGTAGTAAAACGGCCAGGATTTATAGTTACTGGTACTTTATCTTCTACTACTGCTGTTAAATCTAGTGCAGTTTCGATAGGATTATTAACTGCTAAATCATCTGCTTTTGGCTTGGCTGAACCACAACCTACTAACATTACGCTTAAGCCCAAGATGGCTAAATAATTCTTCATGAGTTATTAATTTTTTTTACTCGATAATCGAGGTTAAAATGTCATGAGGCTTGCCTCAAAATTTAAAGTTTGTTTCTTTATTCTTCCCGCGCTTACGCCGAGATAGATTATTTGACGCACAAAACTACAATCTGTTACCACTTTAAGTCTAAAGGTTTTGTTAAATTCGTGGCATGTCGCAGCCATTAGTCAGCATTTTAATTCCCTTTAAAAACACCGAAGCCTTTATTTCTGAATGTATTACGTCTATAATTAACCAAACTTACAGCAATTGGGAAGCTATTTTTGTAAATGATCATTCTGATGATACGTCTTACACTATTGTTGAAAAATTTTTAGAAAATGATGACCGAATTCAACTATATACCAACAAACACGAAGGTATAATTTCTGCGTTGCAAACTGCTTTTAGCAACTGTAAAGGCACTTATATCACCAGAATGGACAGTGATGATATAATGACCAAAAACAGACTTGAAGTAATGCTGAATAGTCTTTTAAAACACGGTAAACATCATCTTGCTGTTGGGCAAGTAAAGTATTTTAGAACTGACGGTATTAGCAATGGTTACGCACGTTACGAACGCTGGCTTAATGAGCTTACCGAAAAAGGCAATAACTATTCAGAAATTTACAAAGAATGTGTAATTCCTTCACCCTGCTGGATGCTACATCGTGATGATTTTGTAGCCTGTGAAGGTTTTGAGCCTAATCGTTATCCTGAAGATTATGATTTAACGTTTCGGTTTTATCGAGCAAAATACAAATGCATTCCTTGCGATAAGTTACTACTCTATTGGCGCGATTACAGTACACGAACGTCCAGAACGCAAGAGCATTATGCTGAAAATTACTTTTTAGACATAAAATTACACTACTTCTTGGAGTTAGATTATAAACCAAAAAGGCCTTTGGTTGTTTGGGGCGCGGGAAAAAAAGGAAAAACTATAGCTAAGCTCTTAATTGAAAATGATATTTCGTTTTACTGGATTTGCAATAACAAAAAGAAAATAGGTAAAAATATTTATGGACAAAAACTACTGAATTTTAAATATTTAGAACAACTCAATCATCCGCAAAGTATTATTACGGTTGCTAATGAAGACGCACAAAAAGACATAAAACAATATTACAAAACGCTAAACATGCAGTCTATGACTGATTATTTTTTCTTTTGTTAAATTTCTCAAAAGCGCATTACACTTATCCTTTTTCATTTTCTATATTTGACAAACTAATAATGCCACAACAGGAATGCAGTTTAAACATCCCGAATTACTTTACGCACTTTTTTTACTGATAATTCCTATACTTATTCACTTATTTCAATTACGTCGTTTTCAGAAAGTTGAATTTACTAATGTTAAGTTCTTAAAAGCTGTAAAACTTCAAACTCGTAAAAGCTCACAGTTAAAAAAGTGGCTAACATTACTTACCCGAATGTTGTTATTGGCTTGTGCCATTATTGCATTTGCCCAACCATTTATACCAAATACTGAAGGTTTTAATGAAACACAAGAAATCGTTGTGTATCTAGACAACTCATACAGTATGCAAGCGACTGGAAAAAACGGAAGTCTGCTAAATGAAGCCATTCAGGATATGATAAACAACTTTCCTGAAGATGAAAAGATAAGTCTGTTTACTAATACGCAAACCTTTAGAAACACAAGTTTAAAGGCGTTAAAAAATGATTTAATTCAATTAGAGCACTCACCTACGCAACTAAATTATGATGCGCTTTTTATTAAAGGAAAAGCATTGTTTTCAAAAGATAAATCCTCTTCCAAAAACCTTATTCTTATTTCAGATTTTCAGCAAAAAGACAATCCTGTTACGTTTGAAACCGACAGTACTATCAACCTAAAGTTAGTTCAACCAAAATCTACATTAGTTTCTAATGTGAGTATAGATAGTGTTTACGTTGCAAATTCTAATGCTGAAACTTTAGACTTAAAAGTAAAACTATCTAATCAAGGTGAAGCTATCGAAAACCTTACAGTCTCTCTATTTAATGATGACGTTTTATTAGCTAAAAATGCTATAGACATAAGCGAAAGTTCCGAAGCTACGTTTTCGGTTTCTAACAATGCAGTAATTAATGGAAAATTAGTTATTGAAGATGCAGGTTTGCAATACGATAATAGCTTTTATTTCAACATCAATGCTAAACCAAAAATTAAGGTCCTTGCCATAAATGAAAATACTGATGATAATTTTTTAAAACGCATCTATACCGATGATGAATTTGAGTATAATTCTTTTAAAGAAAGTAGTCTTAATTTCAATTTAATTCAAGATCAAAATCTAATTGTTTTAAATGAATTAAAGAGCATATCTGATGCTCTAAGAACAGCTCTTATTTCTTTTAGAAATGACGGTGGACACACATTAACAATCCCTTCAAAAGAAATAATATTAAACACTTATAATCAATTATTTAAAACTATTAATATATCTCAATACAATACTCTAAGTAGTCAACAAAAACGTATAACTACGATTAACTATAATCATCCACTTTTAACCAATGCATTTTACTCTAAAGTTAGTAATTTTCAATATCCAAAAGTTGAATCTTCATATAGTTTTTCTTCCAATGCTAATAGTGTATTGTCCTATGAAGATGGCAACGCTTTTTTAGTTGGAAATAATGGTATTTATTCATTTTCGGGTGCCCTAAATGATGAGAATTCAAACTTTAAAAATTCACCTTTAATAGTTCCTGTACTTTATAATTTAGGTAAACAAAGTTTAAAATTGTCGCAACTCTATTATACCATAGGACAACAAAATACAATTGCAATTAATGCAGTTTTAGGACAAGACGATATTTTATCGCTTGGTACTACAGAGAATTCGATAATTCCGTTACAAAAAACTTACAGCAAAATGGTTGAATTAGAAACCCAAGAATATCCTGAAAACGCAGGTATATATGAGGTAAAAAGCAAATCTGAGGTTCTTCAAAACTTAAGTTTTAACTTTAATAGAGACGAAAGTAACTTACACTATCTCGATTTAAAAAACATTACGAAAATTTCGGTAGATGAAAGTTTGGCCTCAACAATAAACACTATAAAAAGTAGCACAAGTATTAATGCACTATGGAAATGGTTTGTTATTTTTGCGCTAGTATTTTTAATAATAGAAATACTTCTACTAAAATACCTTAAATGAACGCACTCATAAAATCTGCTACAATCGTTGATTCTAAAAGTGATTTTCACAACCAAACGGTAGATATTTTAATTGAAAAAGGTCGCATTTCTAAGATTTCCAAACGCATTTCTAATCCTCATAATTACGACGAGATTAAATTAGACAACCTTCATGTCTCACAAGGATGGTTTGACAGTAGCGTATCTTTTGGAGAACCAGGATACGAGGAACGTGAAACCATAGAAAACGGTCTAAAAACTGCTGCTTTATCTGGTTTTACAGCTGTAGCACTTAATGCAAATTCTAACCCGATAATTGATTGTTTTGCTGATATCACTTTAGTAAAGGCTAAGGCTAAAAACAAAGCCACAAGCCTCTATCCTATTGGTGCTCTTACAAAATCGAGTAAAAGTAGCGATTTAGCGGAACTATTTGATATGAAAAATGCCGGCGCAGTTGCATTCTACGATTATCAAAAACCTATTTCTAATCCCAACCTATTAAAAATTGCATTACAATATAGCAGTGCTTTTGATGGTTTGGTGTTATCCTTTCCGCAGGAGTCTAAAATTTCTGGTTTAGGAGTGGTTAATGAACATATTAACAGCACGCGTTTAGGTTTAAAAGGAAATCCTGGTTTGGCTGAAGAATTGCAGATAGCTAGAGATCTATTTCTTTTAGAATACACTGGTGGAAAACTACATATACCAACAATATCTACCGCTAAATCTGTAGAACTTATTAGAGAAGGGAAAGCTAAAAACCTTAACGTTACTTGTAGTGTAGCGATACACAATTTAGTATTAACGGATGATAGCCTAGAAGGATTTGATACAAGGTATAAAGTACTGCCACCATTAAGAACACAAAATGATTGTAATGCTTTAATTGAAGGGTTAAAAGATGGTACAATAGATATGGTTACCACAGACCATAACCCAATTGATATCGAAGATAAAAATGTAGAGTTTGACTATGCCAAATATGGCACTATAGGTTTAGAGTCGGCTTTTGGGGCTTTACAAACCATTTTTACCACAAAGAAAACGATAAGTTTACTAACCCAAGGTAAAGCTAGATTTGGTATTACCGAAACCATCGTAAATACTGGTCAAATAGCAAATTTAAGTTTATTTAACCCAGACGGTAAATATCTATTTAAGAAAGAAAATATTATTTCAAAATCCAAAAACAGTGCTTTCTTAAACAATGAATTAAAAGGTCGCGTCTACGGAATAATTGCAAACAATAAAATTGCTCTTAAATAATGGATAAAGAAGATATAAGAGAAGGTAAGACCTTAGCAACCATAGCACATTTAACACCTATAGGTTTGCTTGTAGCCATTTCTTTGAATTTAGAAAAAAGGAACCCTTACATCTTTTTTCATGCCCGACAAATGATAGGCTTAATTATAATGGTAGCCTTTTCTAATATATGTGAAAAGTATGTTAATTCGTGGTTTGGTACAGCCCTTTGGTTTGTTACCTTTATTTCATGGTTATATTGTTTACTATATGCTCTTAAAGGAGAGTATAAGTTACTACCTGTCTTAGGGCAATACTTTCAGGATTGGTTTAAAAACCTAAAATAAACATTATTAGTGACTACAACCTTACATTACATAAAAAGACCGAGCACTTTAAAAGAAAATGTACCTTTACTCATTATGTGTCATGGTTATGGTAGTGATGAAAACGATTTATTCTCATTTGCTTCAGAATTACCAGAAGAACTCTTTATTATTTCATTAAGAGCACCTTATGCCATGCAGCCTTATGGAAATGCATGGTATGCTATAAATTTTGATGCCGAAAAAGGAAAATGGAGCGATAACGTACAAGCGAGACAATCCGTTGACCTAATAGCACATTTTATTGACTATGCCTGTGACACTTATGCTGTAGACAAGACTAATGTCACCCTTTTGGGGTTTAGTCAAGGCACTATCCTAAGCCTATCGGTGGCTTTAAATTATCCAGAGAAGTTAAAAAATGTGGTGGCGCTTAGTGGCTATCTTAATAAAGATCTTTTACCTTCAAATATTGATAAAAACAAAGTATCTCACTTAAACATATTTTCATCCCATGGTTATGCCGATCAAGTAATACCTGTAGATTGGGCTAGAAAAACACCAGAATATTTAAAGGAGTTAAATATAAACCATATTTATAAAGAGTATCCTGTTGGACATGGTGTAGCTCCTCAGAACTTTTATGATTTTAAAAATTGGTTAACTACTTATATCTAACCTATTTTAGGATACATAAAATACTCTACCAATTTAAATTTAAGATCGTAATTTTCGTCAATTTCGTATTTTACAAAAATCTCTCCCCAATACGCACCATCCGTAAAATTTGCTAAAATCCATTTATGATTTACAATTCTTATTTTGTTTATCAATAATTTAGAATTTGTCATAGAAACAAAGGGTACTATAGGGTGGTCTTCGCCTTCGTAATGATTGGTATCATAAAGCCCTTCTTTAATAGCAACAATCAATTCATCAACATCATAGCCTTGTGCAATAAAATAATCTAACGCATTATCGTTTCCGTCAATGCTAAAGTAACTCAACTCAAAATTCTTATCTTCTAATTCAGTTATTGTTTTTTCTTGAGTTTTTATGGTCGTTTTAAACTGCTTTATGTCTTTTTCGTACTTGTCTAGAATATTTTTAGAGTTCACATATTGAAATATGAATGCTAAGGCTGAAAAAATGAACAAATACATAAAAATTCTACTCTTCATATCTATTTTTTATATTGAGATTTGTAAATTGTCGTATGCCAAAAAAACGTTTTCTGGTAACTTTTGTTGCACCTCATTATGAAAACCCATATGATGGCTTATATGCGTTAAGTAAGCACGTTTTGGGTTAACCTTATTTATAAAACCTAGTGCTTCCTCAAGATTAAAATGAGACATGTGTGGCTCTTCTCTTAGCGCATTTACCACCAAAGTATCTAGGTTTTGTAACTTCTTAATTTCCTTTTCTGCAACAGTTTTCATATCTGTGAGATAGGCAAAATTCTTAAATCGAAAGCCAAACACTTGCAGTTTAAAATGCAGGCCATCTATTGGCACCACTTTTAAATTACCTAATTTAAAAGCTTTATTTTTTATAATATGTTCTTTTACACTCGGTACACCTGGATACTTTGCTTTCGTTGTAAAAATATAATCAAAGCGTTTTTTAAGAGCCTTAAAAACGCGCTTGTGCGCATACAAGTCTATATCACCTTGTTTAAAGAAAAAAGGTCTAATATCATCTAAACCCATAGTATGGTCCGCATGCTCGTGTGTAAAAATAATTCCATCTATTTTAGTAACATTTGCATTGAGCATTTGTTGCCTAAAATCAGGACCGCAATCTATAACATATACATAATCATCCCACTCTATTAAAACCGAAACACGCAAGCGCTTATCTTTAGGGTCTTTACTAAGGCAAACAGGATGTGTACTACCTATAATTGGTATGCCTTGCGAAGTTCCGGTCCCTAAAAATGTAACTTTCAAAATGGTGTTAACTTTGAAACAAAAATAAGGTTATTTTTTTGTTTGCAATACTAAATTAATACCTTTGCGATAACGATGTAATCCCACTATCCATGGAAGAAATAACGTATAAAGGTGACTTTGAAATAGAAAACATTCCTTCTTTAAAAGACAAAGCCTTACGTATAAACCTTAACAAAGACATTTACGGTACTTTTGCAGAAATTGGCGCAGGCCAAGAAACTGTGCGTCAATTCTTTAGAGCAGGTGGTGCCTCTGGTACAATAGCCAAAGCTATGTCTGCTTATGACAAGCATTTTAGTGATGCGATCTATGGCATTGAAGATGATAAGCGCTACGTTACGGAAGCTAGGCTTCGCAAAATGCTAATTCATGAAGTTAATCTTATGGAACAGCGCATACCCAGAGACGATAATCCAAACAAGATTTTTTTCTCCTACGCCAATACAGTTGCTACCATAGATTTTGCAAAAAAATACAAGGGACATGGTTGGGTTGGTATTAAATTTCAGGTAGAACCCGAAGGAGAATACAATGAGATTGTGCTGCACATTCGTTTTAAAGAAAATGATGCTAGATTACAGCAAGAAACACTAGGTAAATTAGGAACTAACTTAATTTATGGTGCATTTTACAAATACAATCAACCCAAAAAACTATTGCGCTATTTGTATGATCATCTAGATAAAGATCAGTTAGAAATTGATACTATCAATTTTTCAGGACCAGTTTTTAAGGATGTAGATAACCGCTTAATGAGTTTACAACTGGTAAAAAACGGAATGACGGATGCCGTAATGTTTGCACCAGACGGAAACAACGTATTACCAGCACGTGTACTTTACAAAAAAAATATCTTAGCGCTAAGAGGTAGCTTTAGACCAGTTACTAAGGTTAATATGGATATGTATGAGAAATCATACGAAATGTTTATAAAAGAAAATAAAGTAGAAAAAGAGAATACCCAGGTTATATTTGAAATCACACTCTCTAACCTAAGAGCCGAAGGGGAAATTGACGAGCAAGACTTTATGGACAGAGCGCGATTACTTTGTTCTCTAGGACAAACGGTTTTAATATCTAATTTCCAAGAATATTATAAGCTAGTAGAATATTTCTCGCAATACACCAAAAACAGAATGGGACTTACAATGGGTGTAAGTAACCTAGTAGATATATTTGATGAAAAATATTATCGTCACTTAAGCGGTGGAATACTCGAAGCTTTTGGAAAACTATTCTACAAGGACTTAAGAGTATACCTATACCCAATGCAAAACGATGATGGCAGCCTTACTACAAGTGAAAACCTTAAAGTTCATCCTCGTATGAAAGAGCTCTACAAGTTCTTTAAATATAACGGAAAAGTAGTAGATATTACAGATTACGACTCATCTAACCTAACTGTATTTTCTAGGACAGTACTTAAAAAGATAGCAAATGGTGATAACGACTGGGAAGAAATGTTACCAGAAGGTGTAGCAAAATTAATTAAAGAAAAAAGTTTATTTGGCTGCGAATCTCAAGAAGTGATGCACAAATAAAACTTTATAAAAAAGCGACCTTTCGGTTACTATGCATAGTAGACGAAAGGTCGCTTTTTTTATTTATAATTTAGAGCTAATCATTTAAAATTTGAGCTGTATGCTCTTTAGTCTTTACCTTCGTTATTACGTCTTCTAAAATACCTTTTTCATCAATTACAAACGTGGTTCTGTGAATGCCATCGTACTCTTTGCCCATAAACTTTTTTGGTCCCCAAACGCCAAAAGCCTCAATAACAGCTTTGTCTTCATCCGCTAATAAAGGATACTGAAAACCGTACTTATTCTTAAAATTAGATTGGCGTTTGGCACTATCTGCACTTACACCCAAGATTTCATAACCTTGAGATTTAAAACGCTCATAATTATCGTTAAGATTACAAGCTTCAGCAGTACAGCCTGGAGTACTTGCTTTTGGGTAGAAAAAAACAACTAATTTTTTACCTTTGTAATCTTCTAGTGAGATTGTATTTCCATCTTGGTCTTTTGCCGAAAAATTTGGTGCCTTGTCACCTGTTTTTAAATGCGTCATAATTGCTTAAATTTGTTTTATGTAAAAATACAATGAATGACTAAGCAAGAAAAGGTTGATTTTGTTATAAATACGTTAAATGAACTCTACCCAGAAATACCCATTCCATTAGATCATAAAGATCCTTACACTTTATTAATAGCAGTGTTAATGTCTGCACAAAGTACAGATGTACGTGTTAATCAAATTACACCACTTTTGTTTGAACGAGCAGACAATCCATACGATATGATAAAGTTGAGTGTAGAAGAAATACGAGAGATTATAAAACCTGTTGGTTTATCTCCCATGAAAAGTAAAGGTATTTATGGTTTGTCTAAAATTCTTATTAATAAACATAATGGCCAAGTCCCAAAAACCTATGAAGCGCTTGAGGCGTTGCCTGCAGTTGGCCATAAAACCGCAGCTGTTGTGTTGTCGCAAGCTTTTGGTATACCTGCGTTTCCGGTAGATACGCATATTCATCGGTTAATGTACCGTTGGAATTTAACCAATGGCAAAAACGTGGTACAAACCGAAAAGGATGCAAAACGATTATTTCCTAAAGAATTATGGAACGACCTCCATCTTCAAATTATTTGGTATGGTAGAGAATATTCTCCTGCTCGCGGTTGGGATTTAGAAAAGGATATCATCACAAAAACCATTGGTAGAAAATCGGTTTTGAACGATTACTACAAAAAAAAGAAATAGTTTTAAGTTGGTATAATTGTTGATGCCGTTTCTAGAAACTATCAGTCAATGAAAAAGGCGCTAATAATCTTCATATCATTACTATTGTCATCCTGTATACCTTATAAAATTGCGCCTAAGTTTAAGAATAAGGATTATAAGGTTATGAAAGCCAAAAAGTTTCAAAGAAAACTCGCTAGAGAAACTTCGTTCATTTTTAAAGATCCTAAAGACGCTTATGAGTTTTATAATTATATAAATACAAAATATAGTCTAGACCATAATAACGTTGGGCTAAACTCACCTATTACAATTAATGATAAAACATACTTCTTTACTTATCATGAAGTTGAACGAACAGACCAAACCGCTAATATTGGCTTGGTAGTTACAGATTTAGTTTTAGATGAAAAACTAGGAATCACAGCTTTTGAAAACAATTATTCTAGCAGAAAAGGACATTGGTACATAGTTATCACAGTTTATGACGAAGAATTAAAAAACTGTCTATTAGACAAACATCCTAACAAAACAGAAGTGCTGCAACACTTAAAAAATATGCAACAAGAGTATCTAAAAACTCACAACTACGAAGAGTTATTATTTACAAAAAAATCCTGATTTTTTAATCAGGATTTCTTCCAACTTAATTCTGAAGTGCTTCAAACTTCAATCTATTATAATGTATAACACTTAAAGCCTTTGAGTAATTCAAAAGAAAACTTATTGTTTCGTCTTTTGGTTCTAGGTTACTGTTTTTTTTTGGGGAAGCGTTAAAGTAAAGGTTTGCCATATTACCAAAATTAGGATTATTATATGGCTAAAACGCAACTTAAAACACTTTATTGTATTAATTTGTTAAAACAATATTATTTTGCTCAATAACTTTGCGCATATTTATAAGTGCATAGCGCATTCTTCCCAATGCAGTATTAATACTTACGCCTGTACGCTCCGATATTTCCTTAAAGCTCATGTCTTGATACATACGCATTAATAACACTTGCTTTTGGTCTTCTGGTAACTCTTCTATTACACGTCTTACATCATTTTCTACTTGGTCTTTAATCATACTTTTTTCTGCGTTAAGACTAGAGTCGCTCAGTACAGAAAAAATACTAAACTCACCTGCATTGTCAAACTTAGGCATACGATTATTTTTTCTAAAATGATCTATTACAAGATTGTGAGCAATTCGCATTACCCACGGTAAAAATTTTCCTTCTTCATTGTATTTTCCGCGTTTTAAAGTTCTTATGACTTTGATAAAGGTATCCTGAAAAATGTCTTCAGTAATATCTCTATCGTAAACTTTAGAATAAATAAAACTGTAGATTTTCTGCTTGTGCCTTTCTATCAATACCGAAAGTGCACTTTCGTCTCCTCTAATGTAGTTGCTAACCAACTCTGCGTCTTGGATAAGTTCTCTTTTCATAATATTACTCTTTTTGGTCAGAAGCTTAGCTTCTGTACAAGGGGTTAAATTTTTTAAAGTAATATTATGCTATACGCAGATTATTTTGATGTTTATGCGGTAAATATAACAACAATCATTCCGAAAAAACAAAATTTCCCACCAAATTTTAACATTTTATCTAGCAATAACGCATTTTATCAGCTTAAATAGATAACGTATCTTTGCAAAATTATATGCTCAATAATCCTATGAACACTACTGTTTTAGATGTTAACCCAAAAGAAAATATCATTATAAAAGGTGCAAAACTACACAACCTTAAAAGTATTGATGTTGTCATTCCCAGAAATAAATTGGTCGTAATTACTGGACTATCAGGATCTGGTAAATCCAGCTTAGCTTTCGACACTTTGTATGCTGAAGGCCAGCGTCGTTACGTAGAAAGTTTATCGAGTTATGCACGCCAGTTTTTAGGTCGATTAAACAAACCAAAAGTAGATTATATTAAAGGTATAGCTCCTGCCATTGCCATTGAGCAAAAGGTAAATTCTACCAATCCACGTTCAACAGTTGGTACAACTACAGAAATCTACGATTATTTAAAGTTGTTGTTTGCTAGGATTGGTAAAACCTACTCACCTATTTCTGGTAATGAAGTTAAAAAACATACTGTCACAGATGTTATAGAGTTTATAAAAACGTATGAAGAACGTGCTAAGCTACTTCTGCTCTCTCCCATTATTTTAGAAGAAGGCAGAACTGTTGAAAACAAACTTCAAACTTTACTACAGCAAGGTTATGCAAGAATAAAGCACAAAGACGATGTGCTTAGAATTGATGACGCGTTAAAACAAAACATATCATCTACAAAAGACCTTTATCTTGTAGTAGACAGAATTGTTTACAAGGATGATGAAGATTTTTTGAATAGATTAGCGGATGCCATAGATACTGCGTTTTTTGAAGGTGTAGGCACTTGCATAATAGAGTCCTTATCAGATAACAAGCATACTGTTTTTAACAATAAGTTTGAATTAGATGGCGTGACATTTTTAGAACCCAATGTGCATCTATTTAGTTTTAATAATCCTTATGGAGCATGCCCAAAATGCGAAGGTTATGGTGATGTTATAGGCTTAGATGAAGATTTGGTGATACCCAATACAGCGCTTTCAATTTATGAAAATGCTATTTTTCCTTGGCGAGGAGAAAGCATGAGTTGGTACAGAGATCAGTTGGTGAATAACTCGCATAAATTCGATTTTCCAATACACAAACCTTATTTTGAACTCAGTGACGCCCAAAAAGATTTAATCTGGAAAGGCAACAAATACTTTGAAGGTTTAGACAGCTTCTTTGCAGAGCTAGAATCAAAAGCTTATAAAATTCAGAATCGTGTAATGCTATCGCGTTACAGAGGAAAAACAAAATGTAACGTTTGTAAAGGTAAGCGCTTACGCGAGGAAGCAAACTTTGTAAAAATTAATGGAGCAACCATTACCGATCTAGTAGACTTACCACTAAATGAATTAACCATATTCTTTAAGAATTTAAAGTTAAACGAATACCAAGAAAAAATTGCAAAACGTCTACTAACTGAAATTAACACACGTTTAGAGTTTTTAAACAATGTTGGCTTAAGTTACTTAACCCTAAACCGAAGATCTAACACCTTATCTGGTGGAGAAAGTCAGCGCATTAACCTGGCAACTTCTTTAGGAAGTAGCCTTGTAGGATCAATGTACATACTCGATGAGCCTAGTATTGGCTTACACCCAAAAGATACCGAACGCTTAATCAATGTTTTAAAAGCCTTGCGCAATCTTGGTAATACCGTAATTGTGGTAGAACACGATGAGGACATTATGAAAGCTGCTGACGAAATCATTGACATTGGCCCTGAAGCAGGAACGTTTGGTGGAGAAGTAGTAGCTACAGGAACGTTTAAAGACATCTTAAATTCGGACTCATTAACAGCGCAATATCTCAATGGACAGTTGGCAATAAAAGTTCCTGAAAAGCGTAAAACATCTAAGTATCATATAGATATTATCGGTGCCAGAGAGAATAACTTAAAAAACATTGATGTAACCTTTCCTTTAGAAATGCTCACAGTTATTACAGGTGTTTCGGGTAGTGGTAAAAGTACGTTGGCAAAGAAAATTCTGTTTCCTTCAATACAAAAGAAACTCACAGGCTTTAGTGATAAAGCTGGTCAGTTTAGTGAAATGAAAGGAAATTTTAGCAACATAAAGCATGTAGAATTTGTTGACCAAAACCCTATTGGTCGCTCGTCGCGATCTAATCCTGTAACTTACGTTAAGGCTTATGACGATATTAGGGCACTATACGCGTCACAAAAGCTAAGCAAAATAAGAAATTACAAAGCCAAGCATTTTAGTTTTAATGTTGATGGTGGACGTTGTGAAACCTGTAAAGGTGAAGGTGAAGTGACCATTGAAATGCAGTTTATGGCAGATGTGCACCTTACGTGTGATACTTGTGGTGGTAAACGTTTTAAGAAAGAAGTGTTAGAAGTTCAGTTTGAAGGAAAATCAATAGATGATATCTTAAATATGACTATTGATGATGCTATTGCGTTTTTTCAGGCGCACAATGAAACTAAAGTACAAGGAAAGCTACAACCATTGCAAGATGTTGGTTTAGGCTATGTTACCTTAGGTCAGTCCTCTTCTACCCTTTCTGGTGGTGAGGCACAGCGTATAAAATTAGCAACCTTTTTAGGAAAAGGCAGCAAAAGTGATAACGCATTATTCATTTTTGATGAGCCTACCACAGGATTGCACTTTCATGATATCCAGAAGTTACTAAAATCTTTTAGAGCACTGATTGCTAAAGGCCATTCTATAATAGTAATTGAGCATAATATAGACTTGATAAAATGTGCAGACCATATCATAGATTTAGGTCCAGAAGGTGGAAAACAAGGTGGTAATTTGGTAGCCTTTGGTACTCCAGAAGAAATTGTTGCAAATAAAAATTCGGTTACAGGTAAGTATTTACGTGAAAAAATCTAGTCCCTTTCAATAAATCAAAAAAGCAAATAAAAATAAGAATGTAGCAGCGAGAGGGGTAACAAAAGCGAGAAAAGTAAATGAGACAACACAACACTTAAACCAAGTTAAAAACCACCCTTGACCATAAAATCGCTTTAAAGCAATCATGAGATAAACAAACGTAGACAGCGCAATGAGCCAATCAATTCCATCGGGAATATCCCAAATATAATTAATACCAAAAATGAAGCTAAAAACGGTAAATAAAAACGAAAAGAAATAAAAACTAAAAACCAAATGATGCGCATATTGGCCTTTGTTATAGTATAGTAATTTAATTAGCAATGCAAAGAGTGGTAAAAGAAAAAACATCGCTATAGGAATGGTATCGTAAAAGGCTTTTAAAATACTACCACCTTCCCTAGACTTGTAAAACTTTAGACTCTTCTCATAAAACTTCTGGGTTAACCAACCATCATCATCATTTAATCCCATATGCCTGTATATGTCATCATCAGAGACGTTTGCATTAATTAAAGAATCTATCTCAATCTGATTAAAATCAAATGATGTATTAATACCTTTTGAACTTTTTTCGGTAGACGTTGTATTCTCTACTTCATCATTTGTTTCTTCACGTAATGCTTTATTAATTTCTATAAGTTGTTTGTCTTTAATGTCTTTTATTGAATCTTTTTTGTAGTCTTTAATAGATTCCTTGACCTCTGCTACGTCGCTATTTAATGTCTTTTTTAATTCTTTATTTATAACATCGCTTTGTTTTCGGGCTGTAAAAGAAAAAATAAAAAAGAAAATTACAGATATAAAGAGATACATCTGTGCTGGGTGCAAATACAATAATCGTTTACCATTAATAAACGCTTTAGCCAAAAAGCCAGGCTTTAACATTAAAGGAATAAAGCTCTTTAGAAACCGAGCATCAAAAGAAAAATAATTACTAATTGTGTTGTAAAATAACACACCAAGAGTGAGCTCATCATTAGTTTTTTGCCCACAATGCGGACAAAACTTAAATCCGTTTTCGTATTGCTGTTCACAATTTTGGCAAGTATCTAGTTTGGTACTCATAAGTCTTGGTTAGCTATCATTAAAAGTAATCATTTTCTAGTTAGTAAAAATTTTAAAATCCTATGTTAATTTAAATTATTCTTCTGTTGTTGGCTTCTTCTATAGCGCTTTCCTTATCATGAACTTCTAACTTATCGTATATGTTTTTAACATGATATTTTATAGTGTTTGGGCTAATATTCATCTTTAGTGCAACACCCTTGTAGCTATTACCTTTTGCTAATAAAGATAAGACTTCAGTTTCTTTTGTTGTAAGCACAGAAGTTGGCGCCTTTCTAAAGGACTCAACTACCATTTTAGCTATTTGAATACTCATAGGAGCGCCACCATTTATAGCTTCTTTAAGGGCTTTTTCAATTTTTGAACCTGTAGCGTTTTTAGTAAGGTAACCGCAGGCACCAGCACACAGAGCATCAAATACATATTTAGAATTTTCAAATACGGTTATCATTATTATTAGTACTTCCGGGTGTATCTGTTTAATCTTTTTTGTAGCTTCAATACCATTGATTCCTGGTAACTCAATATCCATTAAAATTAAGTTTGGCCAATCTCGTTTCAGATTTGCTATTGCATTTTCTGCATTCAAATAACTTCCGCTAACTTTAAAATCATCAAGATCATTTACTGTTCGGCAGAAAACCTCGTTTAATGTTTCATTATCTTCTATAACAAGTACGTTGTTCATTTTAGGCAATTTTTAAAGCTTCAAAATTTGGAATTTTTCCTTTGAAACATATTTCGGTTCCGTTTTTATTTGAACTAATTTTTAAATTACAATTAATTTTTTTTGCACGTTGTGTCATATTTAAAAGACCATTTTTTGATGTCATTTGAGAGTGGTTAAAACCAATACCATCATCTTTAAATACAATATGTATATTATCACTTTTACAAATAAAATTTAAATTCAAATTGGTGGCCTTGGCATGTTTTACAGCGTTGGTAATGGCCTCTTTAAAAATTAATATTATTTGTCTATTCCAATAGTAAGGTACATTAATATTCTTTTCAATATCGCAACTTAAGAGCAAATCAATTTCAAAATTTGATGTAAAATCTTCAGCAAAATCCGCTAAATATGCATATACATCTTCAGCCGAGCCATTATCTGATTTTAGAGAGAACATAAAATCTCTAGTACCACTATACAGTTCATCTGCATCTTGTTTTATAATTTCAAAAGCATCTAACATTTCTAACTTATTTTTTTTCTTATTATTTTTTATCACATAGTCGGATAGTGTGGTGATCCTGGCCAATTTATTCCCCAGATCATCATGAAAATCTTTAGCAATATTATCTCTTACAATGTCAAGTTCTTTTTGAAGTCTTTCCATTTTATCAATAAGCGCTTTTAGCTGCTTGTTTTTAGATTTAAACTTTTTGAGTTGCCATAAAACCATTAACGTAATAACTACTATTGCTAAAACAAAAATGATGAGTAGTAAATTATTTTTCTGCGTTATTGTTAAGTCTTTATTGTAAGATTCTGCCTTGAGTATAGCATTCTCCTTTTCTTTTTTTTCAGTTTCGTATTTGCGCTCCAACTCTAAAACCTTCTCTTTTCTGCTTTGCAGATCGAGACTATCACTCAATGCAAATACTTGTTTTTGAATATTAAATGCTTTTTTAAATTGATTTTTTGCTGCTAATATTTCTGCTTTCAAACTTAATGCGTCTAAAATTGCAGGATCTCGTTTTTGTACTTCTGCCAATGCTAAAACTTTTTTAACATCAGCCAATGCTAAATCAAAGTTACCAATGTTAAAATAGGCTTTACATCTGTAATACATCGCATCATCTTTGTGATTAAGTCTTAAGTTATCCCAGAACTTATTTTCCAAGGTATTGACTGTAGAAATAACATTTTCATATTTTTTTGACTCTAAATCGTTTTTTGCAATAAACTTTAAAATGTATGCTTCTAATTCTTTGTCATTTATCTTTTTTATTAAGTATAAAGCATCATCTAACACTAAATTAGAACTGTCAATTTCTTTTAAAGCACTGTAAGATGATGCCAAATTTGTTAGCGTAGAGACGTAACCTAGAGAATCTTCCTCTATGTATGACTCTTTAAGAATTTCTTTATAAATGTTTTTCGCCTTTTCAAATTCGTCTAACTTACTTAAAATGGCACCAATATTATTTTTTAGATCAAAATAGGTTTTTCTATAGCCTAGTTTCTTTGCCATGTCTGAAGCTTCATAAGCTTTTGCAACACATTTCTCATAATCACCCTGAAGAAAGTAATAGAAAGCAGTTTTGTCTTTTAGTGCCATTTTAAAAGAATCTATTGGCTTATCATGGACTTCAAAATTAAGTTTGTCTAATATTTTTTTTCCTAAAATTGGTTTGTCATTTCTTATTAAAAGAACTGCGCTATCTAATAACTTATTTAAGTCTTTATTGCTTTGTGCATAGCTTATGCAGTAACAATTTAAAATGCATAAAATACTGATAAGTTTTTCTTTCATAGAAAAAAGATACACAATTTAATGAAATTCAACCTACCCAAAATGGGTAGGTTGATAAGGCATAGCACAATATCCAAATCATTGCTATTATATCATTAATTATCAATGTTTTGTACTATTCCCTTTTATTTTAGAAATGCTTTATGTGCAACTAAAACCTCTAATTATCAAATAGCTTATTTAAGTGCACGATATTTCTGTTAATTATAGCTCGCAGAGGTTGATTAAGAGTATACTCAAAATTAAAAGCTTGAAGATTTTCTTGTACTACCCAGAACAGGTGGTTACGTTTAAAACAAACCTACCTAAACTAGGTAGTACAGCAAGTAAGCCTCATCTCTAAATTTGAAATCTATTTTAAATACTACACCATGAAAAAACGTTATTTTATCTTACTGTGCCTTATTGCCTCTTTGGGATACCACAACAACCTTGATGCGCAAGGTCTTTTAAAGCGTTTAAAAAATAAGGTCACTAAATCCGCAAAGGACAGTATTAGAAATAAAAAGAGCGAACTCGAGGATAAAGTACTGCAGACGGCTGATTTATCTAGCACATTGAAAACCTCTAAAAATAGTATTGAAAAATCAGTCAATAGTATTTTTGGTTGTGAGAACTCAGGTAGCGAAATCATTTCTAAAGGTCATAAGGACTACGTTCAATACAAAAGTATTGAAAAGAAAGTTGAAACTGCAGAACGCTATGCGCAAAGCAATAATTGGAACATGGTCAAGGATCAGTTAGATATGGCTGAAAACTCAATGAAGACTTTATTTAAAAAATCACCAAATGCAGATATTTCAGAACTCTGTAAAAGAATAGCAGGTCTAAAGAGAGAGAATACTTCTGGCGTTTCTGATACACAAGATATTAACACGCTCATTAGTTTTTTTAATCGATACCATGGACAAAAAATGCCTGGTGGTCAACATATTGCCAACCCAGATCGCTACAATTTTTTGAACAATGGTGGTGACTTTTTAAAAATAGCTTCGAAATTTAATAGAACAGAACTTTTACAATCCTTAAAAAGTTCTACAAACTCAAGAGCTAAACGCTTAGAGGAAATACTATTTGACTATCCAGACTTTATTAATCGCGAAAAAATACCCGTATTTTTGATGAGTAAATTAGATAATGCCAATAACGATGCCGGTTTAGATCAATCTGCTACAGCAAAACGTATTAAGGAAGTTGCAGAAGGCTTACTTAATATCGCAGGATCTAACCAAGGGCTTCAAAATGTTGTGAATTTTAGTGACAAACAATTAGCTAAGGCAGAACAAGCTATGGTATCGGTTTATACGTCCGACTTCCATAAAGACAACGTTGGAAAAGTTATCCTTACTAAAAAAACATTCACTCCAGGCAATGAAAGTAGCGTTGAAATAAACCCAAAATTTGTTTCTGGTGATCAAATTATCGGAACAATATATTTACCAGCAAGTATAGAAGATGCTGTAGGGAGTTGGAACCAAAGCACTGGAAGTGGCAATCTTGAAATTGTTTTAGAGGATGACGCTTTTAACAGACTTAATGGACCTTATGATACCGGTTTAACAGCAACTAATGCAGACTATACTGTTAAAATAGCACCCGAAACTCCAAAGTCGCAGAGTTGGATACAGTTTGTATTGCTTCCTAATCTAAATTCAAACATTAAAAAGGACATCGTTAATAGAAACATCACACCCATTTTTACGGCAGATTGGATGGCTTTACAACCAGAAAGAAACAAGAAATGGAATGTCATAGTAAAAGCCAAAGGACCAAAGACCAAAAGCCAGACCTATAAAGGAGAGTTTTATATAGATCTTAGCAAAAATGAAGGTGCAAATTATTATAAAAAAACTGCCAACAAAATGATGGATAACTTTATTGCAGATACTCCCTTACCTAGTGCCGCATATCGCGATTCAGGTTTAGAATCACAATTACTCAACATTATGAGTGCAAAGAATTGGGACGAAAAATTTGAAAAAACGTATCTACAAACCAAATGGCGTTGGGTAAAACCCATTGGTGTAGAGCCATGGCAAGAAATGGATGCAACGTTTACTTACCGTAAGGATGATGGATCTTGTGGTTACCACACCTATACATTTAGAAAATACGGAAGCAAACAACCACAAAGTTGGGGAGCAGCCAAGCTTAAGGTTAGGTTAAGCTGCAGTAAGCTCTAAAACCCACCTATATGAGGTAGTACAACAACATTAAATTCGAACTAAATTTGAACAGTATTAATCAATAAATTTTCATTATGGTAGGAACAATTCTTTACGCTCTTTATGTAATGCTGGTTAGCGGAGCTACAACCGACGAAGTTTATGAAGCAGGTTATAACGACCAACAGATTGAACAAGTACAACGTCAAATCGATTCTGAAAAAGGCATTAGACGCGAGTTGCAGGAGATTGGTAACTAGTCTAAAACTTGGGTTTTAGATTAATTTAAGTTAGTAATAAAAAGGTGGATATCATACATATCCATCTTTTTATAGTTGACGCTATATTTCATTGTTAAGAATTTTTAATACAGCTATCTATTTAGTTATTATTTCTATTTTGTTCAGCAAACGCAACAGCTAAAGAAAAACATAACAGGCTCAGCGGTTAGAGTGTTCATTATAATTATTACCTGAAACATAGCAATTACTATAAGTCATAACTAAATCTCTAATTTTTACAAATTTCAAAAACCCGATTTATCAGAGGAGATATATAAATTTAGAGAAAACAATTATCTGGCAACATATGAAAACTATACTGGAAACAAATAGACTTTTACTAAGAGAGTTGAGTTTAAGTGATGCCGAAAATATCTATAACCTAAATTTAAATCCAGATGTCATAAAATATACAGGTGATACTGCTTTTAAGAGTATTGAAGACGCACATAAATTTTTAAAAAACTATTTAGATTACAAATTGAATGGCTACGGCAGATGGGCCGTAATGCAAAAAAAGACAAATAGCTTCATAGGATTTTGTGGTTTAAAATTTAATCCTGAAGATAATCAAACCGATATCGGATTTCGATTTTTCGAAGACATGTGGAATAGAGGTTACGCTACTGAAAGTGCAAGGGCCTGTTTGGACTATTGTTTTGAAAGATATAACTTAAAACAAATTATAGGCCGAGCTATGAAAGTAAATTTGAATTCAATAAAAGTCCTCGAAAAAATAGGTCTCAAGTACAAAAAAGATATAGAATTGGATGGGGAGGAAGCAGTATTGTATGAGATAAAAAATAAATAATATGAAAGTAATGCAGAGAACCGTTAATACATTTTTAATATTATTTTATATAAGTGTAAAAGCTCAGATAAGCCCAGAAGATTTTGGCTTTAGGCATTTTCAATATGTTATGGAAAACGATACTCTTGAGGTGTTAATCAAGTCTAAAAAGGGCGAAGAACACATCAAAAAGCCTTTACTATTCTCAATTCAAGGCTCACGAGCTATTCCGCTCATAATCCATAACGGTACACAACGTACTTTTGCAACCTCAATAGAAGAAGGATTTTTTGAAGACGACTATCACATTGTAATCGTTAATAAGCCTGGAGTACCTTTAATAAGCCATAAAGATAGCCTAGACAGAAGAAGAGAATATTTTATAGATAAGAAGACCAAAACACATCCTAAAGCATACATTGAAAACAACAATCTTGAATATTATGTAAAAACAAATAAATTCATTGTTGAAAAATTGCTGAAAGAGTCTTGGGTTGATCCGAGCAGATTGGTCGTCTCTGGTCATTCGCAGGGAAGCAGTATTGCCTTGGGTATGGCAGATGAAATCCCTCAGGTAACACATCTTATCTATTCCAGCGGGCTTCCTTACTACTCTACTATTCTTTCTATTATTGCGAGAAAACGGATGCACGGTGGAAGCAAAGCGGACATCGAAGAAGACTTTGAGTATTGGAAAGCTATTGTCAATGATCCTTTAAGTGTTTCTAATGAGGGAAGGGATTCTTACCGTATGATGAGTTCGTTTTCTATAAATGAAAATGAAATTTTAAAACGTCTAAACATACCTGTTTTAATTTCTTACGGTACAAAAGATGAGTCTAGCCCTTACCATGACATGTTTAGGGTGGAATGTATAAAAGATAGTATTTCTCATATTACCTGGAACGTATATCAAGATTTAGGTCATAACTACCAACTGCAAAAAGAAACCACTACAGAAAACGAAAAAACAGATTATTTGCCAGTAGTAGTCACCGATTGGATCTCATGGTTAAAGGAAAATTAAAAATTACTTTTTGCAAAAGTTTTTTATTCTTCCCAGTCTGATATTTAGAACATCTCTCCCTACCTATCTCGGGTAGTACTACATTTTTGATATAAAGATAAGTTTGTGTTTTAACCATAACCCATTATATCATGAAAAAAATTACGTTAACTTTACTGCTCTTAGCAGTAACTTTCTTGACTAATGCTCAGGTAGATTTACTACTTCCTGACAATCCCGATGCTTTTAGTTCTGCATCAATACCGAACATCAATAAATATAAGACAGGCCCAAATAATTTATTTTATACCGGGACATCAAGTCGAAGTGTAGTGAGAATGGAGTCAAACACACGAAATCGCACGTCTTCTGGTGTAACGAATTATTTTATTTTAGAATTTATACCTATTTCAGATTCTGAAGTCATTGCCTATGGTAATGCGACAGTTGCCAATGGTGACAACGATTTAATCTATATTGATTTCAACAATCTTTCAAATAATCAAATTATAGCACCGCAAAACTCTGGCCCTGATGTGAACATTGGTGGTACCGGAATGGTCTCTGCAAATGGATTAATCTATTTGTTCTTAGTAGTTAGAAACACTACAGATGGCTTTATAGGTAGAGAATTGGTTTCTATTGATCCTATCACAAAAACAATGAGCGTAGTAAAAGACATTACGCCTGGTTCTTTTGGTACAACGCCATTTAGACTTCAAGTACAACCTGGTAGCACTCCAGGAACAGATCGAATCTTTTTTATTGCCGAAACAAATAATGCATCAGAAAGAGAGGTCTGGGTTTCCGATGGTACTGATGCAGGTACATTTAAATATGTAGATATGGCTGGTGCAGGAAATGGTAATGTTACAGATCTTACAGTTATAGGTACAGATATGTATTTTTCCGCATTTAATGGAGATGGCAACGGTAGAGAAGCTTGGTACGTAGACACGACAGCTCCTACCCCTACACCAGTTAATTTAGGTAACTTAAATGCCCTAGGAAATAGCGACCCAAGAGATTACGTGCGTTTTAATGGTAAAACCTATTTTACAGCAGACGATGGTGTGAATGGACGCGAACTTTACGTCACAGAAAATACAGCAGCAACTACAATGCGTTTAAATATAGACCCAACTTCTACAGTTGGTAGTAACCCTACAGAACTAACAGTTTCAGGCAATAACTTATTTTTTGCCGCACGTCGTGGGGCAGCTGGAAGAGAACTCATTAGAATGTCTGCCACAGGATCTATAGTATCTTATAATATCAATCAAAGTGAAGCACCTAATTTCCCAGACGGAAATGGAGATCCTGTAAGCTTGTTTGACGCTGGAGATTACCTCTACTTTACAGCGGATGATGGAGCAACTTTAGGTTATGAGCCATACAGAATTGATCTCAATACAAATGCTATGGAATTTTTAGCGGATATTAGCGCCAATGGCTCTAGCAGCCCTAAATTTAGAACAGTCTTTGATGGAGATGTTGTTTTTACTGCTCGTCATGACCAAATTGACGAGGAAGCCTATACGGTAAATAATATTCCTTTTAATTGCGGATCTGTTACAAATATATTAATTGATTCGCCAGGAGGCGATTGGATGTTTATGAATTGGAATAATAATGGCAATTCATTTACAAATCATATTATCGATATTTTCCCAACAAATCAAAACGCTTTTGGTGCACCAGTAAGTTCAGGCAATAATGAAATTATTAATGGTACTGAAAGTGGATATGCTTTTGGATTAAATAGTAATACTAATTATAATGTTTATTTAAAATCCTATTGTACAGATGGTACTTTCACAAGACAAGGCCCTTTTTCAATTACAACACGTAATAATTGCCCACCTTTTAATAACGTGAGCATTAATAATATTACTTCAACAACTGCTGATTTAAGTTGGTCAAATACAGGTTTATATGCCGCTATTGAAATACTTGTGTATAATGAGGATGCCGCAATATTTGAAGACTCAGCTGTAAGTACGTTTGGAGTGACGACGTCTAACAATACCTTTACAATTACTGGTCTTGATCCAAATACAGCTTATGATATTTATATAGTTGGTACTTGCGCTACAACTACACCTTCATCATTTACCAATTTTATCTTTGGCAAACAACAAATTGTAACCGCAACACTATCTAACAATACTTTTGAAACATCAAATACAGCAATATATCCTAATCCTGTAAAAAATAGCTTCTCTGTAAAAAGTTCAAATATTGATTTAGAGAAAATAGAAATTTATGATGTTTTAGGTAAGCTAGTCAATAATCTAAAACCAAATGGTAATAATATTTATAATATTAGCGACTTAAAGCAGGGGTTGTATTTTGTTAAATTAAATACAAAAAGTGGTAAAACCTTGACCCGTAAAATCATAAAAGAATAGAATATGAAATATACTATCAATCGCAATGAAAAAGGGTTTTAGGTAGTATAGCAACCTCATAGCAATTCTGCTATGAGGTTTTTCTCTTTAATTTGAATAAAAAACTTTAAAAATGAGAACAATAATTTTTTTGAGTTTGATCCTAGTAAATTTAAGCTGCAAAAATAACAACGAAAAATCATTCAGTTTAAGAGGAAAAACCAATGACTTAGAAAATGGCACTAAGCTTTATCTCAGGCACAATAATAAAACGATAGATTCTGCAACAATTACAGACAACAGTTTTAAATTTTCAACACAATTAGATACGTTTCCTGTAAATATAGCGCTTCACGATAAAGTATTCAAGAACTACACCTCATTTTGGGTCGTCAACCAACCTATGGGTTTTGACGCAAGTCAGTTAGGTTTCAAAAATGCAGTGATCACGGGCTCAGAACCAGAAAGACTCAACAATATTTTTAAGGAAAGAGTTGATGGGCTAAAAGGAAAAGAGAGGGACAAGGCAGAAATGCAATTTGTCAAAGACTATCCTAATAGTATTGTAAGTGTAAGTATACTATCTGTAGATTCAAGAACCTGGGGCAGAGAAGAAACCAAAACTCATTTTGAGTTGATGTCTAAAGAAAATAAATCTTCAAAATTCGGAAAGCAAATAAAGAAATACTTAGAGCTTAACAAACAACCTGAAATTGGAGATCGGTATGTAGACTTTGAGTCTAAAAATATCAGCGGTAAATCTCAGAAACTATCAGAATTAGAAGGTAAGACAGTTTTGCTGGAGTTTTGGGCCTCTTGGTGTGGACCATGTAGAAAGGAAAACCCTAATTTAGTTAAAACCTACAATGAGTTTAAGAATAAAGGTTTTGAAATTTTTGCAGTATCACAAGATAGCGATAAAAATAGCTGGGTAAAAGCCATTGAGCAAGATGGTCTTCCATGGATGCATGTCTCAGATTTAAAAGGTGATCAAAATGAAGCTTCATTAATTTATGGTATTTATGTTATACCTGATAATTTTCTAATTTCAAAGGATGGCATTATCATCGGAAGAAATTTAAAAGGAAAAGAATTAGTTAAAAAACTGGAAGAAATTCTTTATTGAGTTAAAAAAAAACATAAACCTTAATCAAATTACAGTTCCTTCAAAAGACGTTAAAAAATCAATTATATTTTATCAAGAACTGGGTCTTCAATTAATAGTAAAGGTTTTACCAGATTATATACGTTTGGCCTGTTCCGATGGCAACTCAACATTTTCGGTACATTTGGCCAAAATATTAGATAAAGGCAATAGGATTTGGATTTATTTTGAATGTAATAATCTAGACGCAAAAGTTGAAACCCTAAAGAACAAAGGAATCTATTTTGTTGAAGACCCTACCGATCAAAAATGGCTCTGGCGAGAAGCTAGGTTAAAGGATCTCGATGGTAACCAGATCATACTTTATTATGCGGGAGATAATAGATTAAATCCACCTTGGTGGCTTTAAACCTATGCTTTAAGTTGACGGAATTTTCTCTTCAAAATAATGTATGTTCTAATAAAGAATTTAAATATATACGGTATTGGATCTCTAGTGAGCATAGCAAGCTGAGTGTACGATTTCTTCTTGGCTATAAAGGATTTAATTAAATGATGTGGTTGGGTTAAAACTGATTTTAAACTGTAATACTGTATTGGCAAAAATGAGTTTAGCTCTAAATCTTTTCCCATTGATAAGTAACAATGCAAAACTGGGAAATTGATGCCAGCAGCGTAAGATGCGTGTAAACTTCCCCAATATCTTGCATTAACTTCAATAATTTTAAAATCATCAGTAATTTTATCATAGCGTAAGTCTATATGAGCAATACCAGACCATTTTAGTGTTTGAATTAATTTTTTAACGACTAAGAAAAGCTTAGGTTCTTTAAGAAAAGTAAGGCTTATTGGCGCTGTAAACTTTTTATATTCATAAGACATTCCTTTTTGTATCGTGTAAGAAAGAATATTGCCATTTTTACAAAGCACACTACAGTCTATATCATAGCCGTTTACATATTCTTGTAATAAGTATTGGTTTATTGTTCTGCTATCTAAAAATACCTTTAACGCTTTACTATTACTAATTTCTAAAATACCATTACCATCTATTCCTCTTACAGGTTTTGCAATTAGAGGAAAATTTAGTTTTGAAATTGATTCTAATAAAACATCATTAGCTGTACTTTTAATTATCACTGTGTTTGGATGGTTAATATTATTTTCTTTTAAATGATAATACAAAAGATCTTTATTAATAGCTTTAAAATATGTTTGATAATCTGAAATTAAGATCAGTTTATCTTTATAAATAAATTTCTTAGTACCTAAAAACCCAAGACAGGTTTGTTCACCTATAGGTATTATACAATCTATTTTTTCTTGTTTAACCACTGCCTCAACTTTTTTAAAGTTATTGCACTCCAGTAGGTTTTCTACGTAGATATATTTATCAATATTTAGAGACCATCGCATAGGCGTATTCTTTTTTGATGACATGGCGATTATGGATATATCAGCGCCTTGTCTAAGACAAAAAGCAAGGTCAAAAAAAATTGGATTGTTGGCGTCTAAAACTAAAACTCTCAAACGATTATTCTTTACAATAAAAAAATAAAAGAACTCTTAATTTCAACATCTTGTACCACCTGTTTCGGGTAGTTAAGACTCAATAATCCTTTATTACAATAACCTAAAAAAAACTTTTTTGGCACGCTGTTTGTATTTTATATAACGAGTTTAATTTAAAACCCAATTATTATGAAACGGATTCTATTTTTATTTGCAAGTTTAGTGGCTTTTTCCACTACTGCATTCGCAACCACCACAACATCATCAGAGGCTGATGCTTCAATAAATAACTACGTGAGAGGTTATAGTAATTCTTTCATATTTACTGAAGGTGGTATTGAGTTTTCTGTGTATAGAGATGGTCAGTTCGATTTTTATATTCCAGATTATGGACCAGACGTTAATGTTAATATAAATACACCAGGTTTTGCACTTAGTTTTAATTCTGGATATAACTATAATCCATATGTGCAGTATGATCGTTTTGGCGCCATTATTCAAATTGAAAATACACCAATCTTCTACGATTTTTACGGAAGAGTAAACCAAATCGGTGATATTTTCATCACCTATAACAGTTTTAACAGAATCAATAGAATTGGTGGATTAAATGTGTATTACAGAAATAATGTGTTTTGGAGATATGATGGGTTTATTAATATCTATAACAGAACATATGTATACAGACCATGGCACAGGTTCTATATTGTTCCGCCAGTAAACTTCTGCATAGTAAACGTAAATCCATACAGACAGTTTTACTCACCCGTAAGACATATTTGGTACAGACCTTACAGAAATAATGTTAGATATTATAATGTTAACACTGGAAGACGAGGAAGCACTCAGGTGGTAAGACGCAATAATAGTGATCGTTATGCGCAAACACCAAGAAACAGAAGTGAGCGTACAATACAAAGAACTGTAAGTAGAAGAAATGCTGAAATTACAAGAACACGTACTACGCGTTTGGCAGAGCAAAATGCAACACGCACAACTAGAAGCACAACATCTCGCAGTTCTGAAGCTAGGACATCGCGCTCAGTTACAAGAGATAATAATACCTTAGGTGGTCGTTCTACAAGTCGTATATCTTCTCCAAGTACCAGAAGTAATAACGATAGCAGAAGTATAAGGTCTACAAGATCCCATAATAGAGTGACTACACCTACAAGGTCTACGCGTTCTAATAAAATCTCTAGAAATACAAATTCTAGAAATAATGTGACCAGAAGCAATACTTCTGTGTCTAATGAAGTGAAGAGAACAAAAAATACTTCGATATCAAAACCAAGGAGCATTAATTCTCGTATATATAATAGTAGAAGTAATTCTCAAAGCAACAGAGAGCGAAGTACTATAAAAAACAAAAGAAAGTCATCTTCTGTTTCGGCAAGATCTAACACAAGTAGAAAAAGTAACCAAAGTTCTACCAGATCAAGCTCAAGACGAACTAGAGGATAATAATAAAAACATGATTTTTTTGGTTGGTTAGTAGAAGTCCCGTATGATGAATGCCTCAGAGCACCTTACGGGATTTCTCATTTATAAAAAGTATCTAAAGTTTTAGGTACTTTTTTATTTGCGTTGATATATCTTCGGAAATATTAAGCCATAGTACCAATGTAAAATATACTATAACTATAATAATAGATTTCAACGCAATATTTATAAAAGGATGAAATGAAAAATCCCAAAAAAACATTGCCAAAGCTATTACTAAGAGTAATACACCTATTTTTAATGTAGCTATAGAAAATGGCTGCATATTAAGCTTTTGCTTTACAAAAAGAAGTTTAACTGAATTGTAAACTACAATAGCTAAAAACGTTGCAAATGCAGAACCTTCTATTCCATATACAGGAATAAAAATAAAATTGAGAACTATAGCCAAAACCGCTAATAGAACACCAAAAAATAACACCATCTTATAATAATCGCTGTTAAATAAAATAGCATTATTATTTCCTAGACTATTGTCATACAGCTTGGCCAGGCTCACTAAGAGCACTACAAATAATCCACCTGTAAATTCTTCTGGAAGAATTTTATAGAGCTCGTTGATATTCAGTATAATTAAGAGAAATATAAATCCGCTTACCACTAATAAGCTAATAGAGCTACGCTTATAAAGATTTTCAAGTGAACCTATATCTTTTTCATTGAGATATTTTGCCGTTAGAGGCATCATTATCTGGTGCATAGATCGTTGTGGTACAGCAATAACCGTCGCAATAAAAATGGCTACGCTGTAATAGGCCACTTCTTCAATGTTTTCTTGCATAAGACCAATCATAAATTTGTCTATATCTAAAATAAGCATCGCTACAGAGCCAGCTACTATCATTAAAAGTGAATACTTTATGATTGAAGAAATACCTTTAATTTTTTGAAACTTTAACTTTGGAAATCGTACTGTATAAGCATACAATTTCATAATCACCATACGCAAAACATAAACGAGGACTAAAGCCAATATAAATTGATCTGCTGTTAACCATTCTAGATATACTGAAAAAAGTAGAATCATAATTGCGACGCGATGAAATATTTCTTTCATCACATTACCAAATACCGTTTTTAGTTGCACTTTAGACCATGCAAAGAATATCTCAAAATAAGCCATGGCTACAGCTAATATGAAAATATACCATAGGTAATTTCCTGCAATATTATTTTCTTTTGAAAGTAGACTTGAAAGACTTTCGTAAGATAACCAACCGACAATCGTAGCTGGTATTATAAAAACAAAAGGTAAAAACAGCATTAACGTTAAAAAGCTGTTTACGCTATTTTTTGTCTTGAAAGTAGAATAATATTTAATAATGGCATTATGTACCCCAAAAGCCATAAAAGGCATCATAATATTGGCCGCAGATAACAAAAACGCAACTAATCCGTAATACGTATCGGTTAAAAAATTAGTGTAAAGAAAAAGTGTATTTATAGCACCAATACCAAAACCAAGATAAGTGCTAATTGTGTTTTTAAACGACTGATTTAATACAATTCCCATTACCGCAAAATACAACTTAAGATATTAACGTGAAGATTACATCGCTTTTATAATAGCACTCAAACGTTCTGTTAATGCTTTCCTACTGTATGGCTGAAGACCAATAGCATTTACATTGAGGCTATTTTTTTGATAGGCTTCAAAATACTCTAATATTTGAATCTTTAATTTTTCTTTCTGATTATAATTATAATAAACTCCAGTATTAGTTTTTGCTATAATCTGTTGCACATCAGAATCATCTGGACCAATGGCAAGTATTGGTGTTTCCGAAATTATATATTCAAATAATTTACCGGGAATAATGGCTTTAGTGTCTTCTGAATCTATTTCTATCAACAACAATAAGCGCGATTGCATTTGATATTTTATAGCATCATCGTGGCTTACATAACCTATAACATTGATATGATTTTTAAGTCCTGAATCGTTAATAGACTCTAGTACATCATCACTTACAACACCAATAAGGTTTAATTGGAATGTTTTTGAAAATGCCTCGTTTTCAGAAATTAATTCAGATAAAACTGCCCATAAAATCTTTGGATTTCGATCAGACAACAACGACCCAATATGAGACATGGTAAAGTTTTTGTCCTTCTCTTCTATTCTTACGGAATGGTTGTCGTAACCATTTGTTACGACTGAAATAGAATTGTTAGTTTTTGTGGCAAACTCGTTTTTAGTATGGTTACTGGTAACAATAATTTCATCAGCTGAATTTAAAACCTCTGCCTCTAATTCTATGTGCTTTTGCTGCGATAATTTTGTAAGCTTCAACGCTTTGTGATAACCAATTGTAGTCCATGGATCTCTAAAATCTGCCAACCATTTAATACTCAAGTTTTGCTTTAATTTTAAGCCTATAATGTGCATACTATGAGGCGGTCCAGTTGTTATTATAGTTTCAATTTTATGAGTGTTTATATACTCTAAAAGAAACGCAACTGAAGGTGAAATCCAGTTTTTACGAGCATCTGGAATAAAGAAATTACCACGCACATACAGCATCAATTTTTCTACGAGCGATTGTTTTTTAGTCTTCGGAATAACACCAGAACTAATTTTTTTAGAGCGTTTTTTTGATAAGAAACTTGCCAATTGGTATGGCTCTTTAATGGGCTGTTTAATGATTGTAACATCCTTTGGAATTTCATCTAACAGACTCTCATCAATTATAGGATAATTAGGATTTTCTGGACAATAAACAATGGGTTCTATATCAAACTCTGGTAAGTACTTTACGAACTTTAGCCAACGTTGTACACCTGGTCCGCCTGCTGGTGGCCAATAATATGTAATTATAAGTATTTTCAAGCCCATCCTAGCCTTCCCAAAGGGAAGGAAATTTTTAATAGCAAATCAATATAAAATTTTCTTTTTCTTTAAATTTTGATATAAAATCTTTTTCAAAAGATTCCTTATGCTTCTTATCAATACATTTTTTTAACACATCAAACCTATCAAGCGTAAAAACAAAATCATCTGATTTAAATTCTTTAGTAAAGATAGATTTTACACCTTTTCTCTGATATGATATTTCTTCATAATAATATCCGTATTCAGTATATCTATTTCCATAGTCATCTATTTTCTGCCTAGTCTTTAGAAAGCTAGAATATTCGGCTTTTAATTCGGGATTATCTTCTTCGGTAAGCCAATCTCGTTCTGACTTTGGATTGTCTACAATTTTAAGTAAATAAATGTCTAAACCCAATTTAAAACAGAATAGAATCCTGCTTTTGCAGGAATGACAATCAGATATCTTTTTTCTTAAATGACACAAACAATCCCAACAACAACAAAACACCAACAATAGCAGAACTCGCTAAGGCTATTTTACTTCCTGTTTCTACTACTTGTGGTTCAAATTTAAACTCAATAGTGTGTTTTCCTGCCGGGATTTCCATACCTCGTAATACATAATTAACTCTAATGTGTGGTTTTAATTCACCATCGATATAGGCATTCCAACCGTCTTTATAATAGATTTCAGAGAAAACAGCAAAACCGTCGTTGCTATTATTAGATTGGTATTTAAGGTAATTAGGCTTAAATTCTTTTAGGTTTATTGAAGCTGTTGAGTCTACTTTGAATTTATAAACTTCAAGGTTACTTTGATATTCCAACACCGTTGTAACTGCCTTTTGTTTAGTATCCAAGCTATCTAAAGCCTTAATTTCTTCATTGGCACTAGGTAATTCTTCTAACTCACTAACAAACCATGCATTCCCATTAGCATCAGGATTGTCATACGGAAATATTTGCCCTTGATCTTCTGCAATAATATACTTGGTATTCAGCATATTAAGCACATTTATATTATTGTTGTAAATATGAAACTCCATTAACTCATTATAGCGTCCCAATTTAGCCGCATGATAACCAAATAAAGAATTATGAAAATATGCCGCTCGTGCTGGTTGACGCTGCCCTTGAGTAGACATGTCTAACACTCTGTAATGACCTTTATCCTTTAATATTTCTTTATCTGCTGCATTTGGCTGGTAAGGTCTATCTACTTTTAGTGCTGAAACAAAATTATCGTTGTTGACGTAGTTTCTATTAAGTGATACTAAGTCAAAAAGGATTAAAATAGCAAAAATAACAACTACTATATTTTGATTTATTTTTTTCTTCAAAAAGAAATAAATGGTTCCAGCAGATATTAATACTAAAACTAAAGATCTTATTGTATCAGTATTAAACAATGCTTTTCTGTCTTCAATTAAAGCATCTACCAATATTTCTGGGATGCCTTGATCTCTATAACTTGTAAAATCAAAAAATACAGATTTAAACAGTAAGAATATAAGACATAAACCACCTGTAATAGCAACTGTATATTTAAGTGCTTTTAGTTTTTGTTCTTCCTTTACAAATTCATTAAACAATCTTGTTAAAGCAAAAATACCAAGCACAGGCACACATAACTCAAGTAATACTTGTATAGACGTTACAGCTCTAAATTTATCATAAAGTGGCACATTATCTATAAAGAAGTTTGTGATAAAGCCAAATGGTTCTGTTTTTCCGTAGGACAACAACAAGGAGAAGATTGAACCTGCAACTAACCACCATTTTAATCTGCCTTTTACCAAAAATAAGCCAAGAACAAACAAGAATAAAATAACAGCACCTACATACGCTGGCGCTTCTACAATAGGTTGATTTCCCCAATACATTGGTGCATTTTTAGAAAGTTCTAATGCCTCAATTGGCGAGGCGCCCATGGTAACATAGGTCTTATAGGTTTCAGAATTTTTACCAATATCTTCCGTATTTCCTCCTCCCATAAAACGAGGAATAAACAAGTTAAATGTTTCTGCTAAGCCATAACTATACTCTGTAATATATGCTTTATCTAGTCCAGAGGTCGCTTCTTTTGGAGATCCATCAGGATTTATGGTGAGTTCACTTTTACCACGTGTACTTTCTTTAGCATACTCTTGTGTTGCCATTAAATTGGTAGCATTAAGACCAACTGCGAGTAAAGCAGCAACAGTTAATAACCCAACCGATTTAAAATAATGTGGTAAAATCTGTTTTTGGTAAGCATCAATTAAATAAACAACACCCAAAATTATTACCAAAAATAACAGATAGTATGTCATCTGAAAATGATTGGCAACAATCTCTAACCCTAAAGCAACTACAGTAAGCAAAAACCCGAGAATGTATTTCTTCTTAAATGTGAGAATAATTCCTGCCAACACCAATGGCATATATGCAATTGCGTGAGCCTTGGCATTATGACCAACACCTAATATAATAATAAGATATGTAGAAAAACCAAAAGCTAATGCACCAAGTGCTGAAAGTTTATAATCTACCTTTAGCGATAATAACAAAATATAAAACCCAAGAAAATAAAGAAACAAATAATCCGCAGGTCTTGGTAAAAACCGTAGTGATAGATCGAGTTTCTTTATAACATTATTAGGATACTGTGCACCTAATTGATAAGTAGGCATACCACCAAATGCACTGTTGGTCCAATAGGTTTCTTCTCCTGTGGCTTGCGCAAATTCTTTTTGTTGCTGAGCCATACCAATATAATGCATTATATCGCTCTGAAAAATCTTCTTGCCTTGTAAAACCGGACTAAAATAGGCTAATGATAGAATAATAAATCCGACAAGAATTAAAATATGCGGTAAAAGTCGTTTGTATGAAAATGACATGAAAACGTATCTAAATAATTAAGATTGAAAAGTACTTAAATTTTAAGAATAATCTGTTTTTAAGACTATTTAATATCAATCTATCTCTTCGTAGTCTATATACTCACCAACTTTATCATTTGAAGTTTTTTGCCTATTTGGCATTTTGTCTATAACAGTTTCCCCCTCTTTATGTTTTTGCTCAGCATTGTGATATTGAGATTTGTTTTGAAAACCACCAAACTGCTGCCCAAAGCGTTCCTCTGCTTTTTTAGCCACAAATTTAACTAATACAGGTGCAAAAATTCTAGAGATAATTTTTAATCCGTACCAAACTAACAGAATGATTAATATTGTTCTTAGTAAACCCATTTATGAAGCCTTATACAGCGTAAACAAAAGTGAAGTTCAAAAATACAATTATAGTTAGTTATATTCTGTTATTTTTCCTTAAAAAAACATTAAAATCTATATATTTGAATCTAAACCAATAAAAAATGAGAGTTCTCAACCCCCTTTTTATTCTACTTATAGTACTAACCTACAATTTAGCAAATGCACAGTACACAGAGGTTATTAATTCTAATCGTCCAGGAGTTTCAGAAAGTGCATTTTCTGTTGGCACCAATGTTGTACAAGCAGAAATTGGTGCATTTACAGTAAAAGAAGAACATACACCTTTACAGTATGAAATATCAGGGTTTGGTGTAGATTTCTCGCTAAGATATGGGTTATTGTTTGAGGAGCTTGAGATTTCACTAGACGGTATCTATCAAAACGATAATGTCACCTATAATAGCGCATCAGTACCTTTTGAAGATAAACGTGCCAACTTTAGAAACTTAACCCTTGGTGCAAAATACTTAATTTACGATCCCTATAAAAATGCCGAAGAGGCAAAACCCAACTTATACAGTTATCATGCCAATAGAAAATTTCAATGGAAATCTTTAATTCCTGCGGTATCAGTATATGCAGGTGCAAACTTTGACACAAAAAACAATCCTTTTGTACCTTACACTGCATTTAGTAATTCTGGCGATCAAAGTAATATTAGTCCAAAAGTTATGATTGCAACTCAAAATAATTTTAATGGTGGTTGGGTGTTTGTTATGAATTTAATAAAAGACAGAATTGGCTCTGAGTTTTCCGATTTTCAATACATTTTTACACTTACACATTCGTTCTCACCACAATGGGTTGTCTTTGGGGAAGCTCAAGGTATTAGCAGTGACTTTTATGCTGATAATATTTTTAGAGTTGGTGGCGCCTACTTGTGGACAAAGGATTTTCAGCTTGATGCTAATATTGCTTTTAATACTAAAGACACCCCTTCGGTTTTCAATATAGCTTTTGGTGCCTCTTACCGCTTAGATTTTCATAAAGACAAGAAAGTTGATAATGGCAACGGTAATACAGGCAATTTTAAGAAAAAGAAAAAGAAAAAAAAGAAAAAAGAAGACGATTTCAATTCTGATGGTTTATAAATTTCTACATGATTATAGTTAAAGAAGTTACTAATAAAAAAGGGTTAAAAACCTTTGTTAAATTTCCGTTTTCACTCTACAAAGACTCGGAGTATTGGGTTCCGCCAATTATAAAGCAAGAATTAGAAACATTTAACAAGGACAAAAATCCTATATTTAATGATGCTGAAGCACGTTTTTTTCTAGCCTATAACGGTAATACTGTTGTTGGAAGAATTGCTGCTATTGTAAATTGGCTAGAAGTTAATAAGCAGAACATTAAAAAAATGCGATTTGGTTGGTTTGATTTTGTTGATGATTTAGATGTCAGCAAGGCACTTCTTGATACTGTTGAAGGTATAGGTAAGCAGAAGAAACTAGAATACACAGAAGGACCTGTAGGTTTCTCTAATATGGATAAAGTTGGTGTTTTAACGGAGGGCTTTGAAAGTGTTTCTTCTATGATGACATGGTATAATTATCCTTACTATGCGAACCACCTTAAACACCATGGATATGAAATAGAAAAGGAATATTCTGAAAGTAAATTTCCTTTTAGCAATGTAAAACCTGAAGCATTTACTAAAGCACAAACATTAATAAAACAAAGGTATAAACTAAAAGCTCTAAAGTTTAAAAAAACAGAAGAATTACTACCATTTGTAGATGAGATGTTTGATTTGTTTAATGAAAGTTATGCATCACTTTCATCATTTGTAGAAATCACTGATCTCCAAAAACAATACTTTAAGAAAAAGTTTATTGGGTTTGTCAATCCTGAATATATAAAATTTGTGATGGACGAAAACAATCGATTAATTGGATTTGCCATTGTTATGCCAAGCTTTGCCAAAGCCCTACAAAAAACAAATGGCAAATTATTTCCATTTGGCTTTATTCACTTATTAAAGGCAAAAAGGACTAATAAAGACGCTATTTTTTATTTAATTGGGATACACCCAGAATATCAAAATAAAGGGGTACATGCTATTATATTTAATGAATACTATCACACCTTCAAAGAAAAAGGTATTGAGACATGTTACAGAACACCAGAGTTAGAAGATAATGAAGCCATTAAAAAAATATGGAAGCATTTTAATCCTGTAGTTTACAAAAGACGAAAAACATTTAGAAAAGATTTATAGATAAAACAAAAAAGGCTTTGCTAACCGCAAAGCCTTTTTTTGGATTTTACATTTTATAAAAACTTATTCGCCCATCGCTTCCATTAAAGCCGCAGACATTCTCTTATAAGTTCCATTCAATAATCGTTCTCTAATCGCATCAAATGCATCTAGAGTATCCTTTACGTCTTGTAGTGTGTGTGTTGCCGTAGGAATCATTCTTAGTAGAATTAAGCCTTTTGGTATTACAGGATATACTACTATAGAACAAAATATACCATGGTTTTCCCTAAGATCTTTCACTAGAGCCATAGCTTCAGGAATACTTCCTTTTAAGTATACTGGAGTTACACAGCTTTGTGTTGTTCCAATATCAAAACCGCGATCTTTAAGACCAGATTGTAGGGCATCAACAATCGTCCAAAGATTTTTCTTAAGCTCTGGCATTGTGCGTAACATGTCTAACCGCTTTAATGCACCAACAACAAGTTGCATTTGTAACGATTTAGCAAACATTTGTGAGCGTAAATTATATTTTAAGTAATCAATAATTTCCTGATCGCCTGCAATGAACGCACCTGTACTTGCCATAGATTTGGCAAACGTTGCAAAATAGACATCGATATCGTCTTGTACTCCTTGCTCTTGCCCTGCACCTGCACCTGTTTCGCCTAATGTTCCGAAACCATGGGCATCATCAACAAATAATCTAAAATTGAATTTTTTCTTAAGTTCTACAATTTCTTTTAATCGTCCTTGCTCGCCACGCATACCAAAAACGCCTTCAGAAATTACCAAAATTCCACCGCCTGTTTGCTCGGCCATTTTAGTGGCACGCTCTAGGTTTTTCTCTAAACTTTCTACATCATTGTGTTTGTATGTAAAACGTTTTCCCATGTGTAATCGAACTCCATCAATTATACATGCATGTGCATCAACATCGTAAACTATGATATCATCTTTAGAAACTAACGCGTCTATTGTAGATACCATTCCTTGATAACCAAAGTTAAGTAAATAAGCCGCTTCTTTATTGACAAATGCAGCTAGTTCATTTTGCAATTGTTCGTGCAATTCTGTATGACCAGACATCATACGAGCTCCCATTGGATAAGCAGAACCGTATTTAGCAGCTGCTTCGGCATCTACTTTTCTTACTTCTGGATGGTTAGCTAAGCCTAAATAATCATTTATACTCCAAGTAATTACTTCTTTTCCTTGAAACTTCATTCTATTAGAAATTTCTCCTTCTAGCTTTGGAAATACGAAATAACCTTCCGCTTGTGCTGCCCACTTTCCTAAAGGTCCCTTATCTCGATAAATTTTTTCAAATAAATCCTTCATACGTTGCGTTGCCATTAATCGCTATCCATTAACTCTAAGAGCTATAGAATAGGTTTTAGTTTTAATTTAGTTTTATTAGTGATAGCAAAATTAGTTAATATTATTATGATTGCATAATATAATTTCACCTAAGTATTCACTAAGTTTTAAACATAAAAAAGCCTACCTCAACGCGGTAGGCTTTAAAATTTTAATTTATTTTCTACTTTATATACTGAATGGTTGTAGAAACTTCATGTTTACTATCAAAAAAGCCTTGGTCCGCCATCCACTTATCGCTATATACTTTACTCATGTAACGCGATCCGTGATCTGGGAAAATAACAACAACCTTATCTGTTGGCTTAAACTCACCTTCTTCGTTTAATTGCTTTATAGCTTGCATTGCAGCACCGCTTGTATAACCAACAAATAATCCTTCGGTATTAGAAATTTCTCTTGCCGTGTGAGCACTCTCCTCGTCAGTAACCTTAACAAATCTGTCTATGAGATCAAAATCGGTTGCTGTAGGAATTAAATTCTTACCTAAACCTTCAATTCTGTAAGGGTATATTTCTTTTTCATCAAACTCTCTGGTTTCGTGATATTTTTGCAAAACAGACCCATAAGCATCTACGCCAATAATTTTAATATTAGAGTTTTGTTCTTTTAAGTATTTTGCAATTCCAGAAATTGTACCACCTGTACCACTGCAAGCAACCAAATGTGTAATCTCGCCATTGGTCTGATTCCAGACTTCTGGACCTGTAGAATTATAATGCGCGTCAATATTTAATTGATTGAAATATTGATTGATGTATATAGACCCTTTTATCTCTTCGTGTAGTCGCTTTGCCACTTGATAGTAAGACCTTGGATCGTCAGCATTAACGTGGGCAGGACATACATATACTTTAGCACCCATAGATCTTAGCATATCTATTTTATCTGCTGAAGATTTAGAACTTACGGCCAAAATACATTCATAACCTTTTATGATGCTTACCATTGCTATACTGAATCCGGTATTACCAGATGTAGTTTCTATGATAGTATCGCCTGGTCTTAGAATACCTTGACGTTCAGCTTCTTCAATGATATGTAGTGCGATTCTGTCTTTTGAGGAATGACCTGGATTAAAAGCTTCTACTTTAGCATAAAATTTGCCTTTGAAGCCTGCGGTCATTTTATTTAACTTGATAAGTGGTGTACTACCAATAAGTTGTAATACGTTATCAAATACATTTTTGTTTTTGTCCATAAATGCTATTTAATTAGGCGTAAAAAATACACTCTAAAACCTCGCAAAACTAATGATTTTTTTTTAAATCAACTCGAAATACCTTCTAAATCTAACAGAAAGGCGAATTCCTCTGCATCTTCTTTTATGCTTTCAAAACGTCCTGAAGCACCACCATGACCAGCTTCCATATTAGTTTTAAGGTATAATTTATTCTTATCAGTTTTAAACTCTCTAAGCTTAGCAACCCATTTTGCAGGTTCCCAGTATTGTACCTGCGAGTCGTGTAAGCCTGCAGTTACCAACATATTTGGATAATCTTTTGCTTCAATATTATCGTATGGAGAATAGGATTTCATGTATTCATAGTATAATTTATCATTGGGATTTCCCCATTCATCGTACTCACCTGTTGTTAGTGGAATTGAATCATCTAACATCGTAGTAACAACATCTACAAAAGGTACAGCGGAAATAATCCCATTATAAAGTTCTGGTGCCATATTAATAATTGCTCCCATTAATAAGCCACCAGCACTTCCTCCCATGGCATACAGATGCTTTGAAGATGTATATCGTTCTTTAATTAAGTGAATTGAACACGCTATAAAATCTGAGAATGTGTTTTTTTTCTTTAAAAGTTTTCCATCTTCATACCATTGTCTACCTAAATACTCACCACCTCTAACGTGCGTTATTACATATATAAAACCTCTGTCTAGTAAGCTTAGACGTATGGATGAAAAATAAGGATCTACAGTAGAACCATAACTACCATAAGCATATTGTAATAAAGGGTTATTTCCATCTTTTTTTATTCCTTTTTTATACACTATTGACATTGGTATTTTAGTTCCGTCATCTGCTGTTGCCCATATTCGCTCAGATGTGTAGTTTTCTTTATTAAATTTTCCGCCTAAAACTTCTTGCTCTTTTAACACTTTTTTAGTTTTAGTTTTCATGTTAAATTCTATAACAGAGGCAGGCGTTGTTAAAGCATTGTAAGCATAACGCAACGTCTCTGTATCAAACTCTACATTAGTTGTGGTGTATGCAGTATAAGTTTCGTTATCAAATGGCAGATAATAATCTTGTTTATTATCCCAACGTATTATCCTAATTTTATTAAGTCCGTTATCACGCTCACTAACTACGAGATAATTTTTAAAAATATCTATGTTTTCTAAGAGCACTTCTTTTCTATATGGTATGACTTCTTCCCACTGATCTAATGATCTGTTTTTTTCTGGGCATTTCATTAACTTAAAATTTATGGCTTTGTCCTTATTAGTGAGAATATAGAAATAACCATTATAATGCGAAATACTATACTCCAAGCCTCTTACACGAGGTTGAAAAACTTCAAATTTACCATTTGGATTATCTGCGTTAAGAATATGGTATTCATTAGTTAAAGTACTGTAACATGCAATGATGATATATTTTCTTGATTTTGATTTGTAAACTGTAGTACCAAAAGTTTCGTCTCCTTCTTGGAAAATTAGCTGATCTTTTTCTTTAGATCCTAATCTGTGCTTAAAGATTTGATATGCCCTAAGGGTTATTGGGTCTTTTAAAGTGTAAAACAAAGTTTCGTTGTCATTTGCCCAAGTCGAAGATCCTGTAGTGTTTTCAATACTATCTTTATATACTTTGTGCGTTGCTATATCTTTAACCTGAATGGTGTATTGTCTTCTACCACTTGTATCTATACCATAAGACACTTTTTTATTATCTGGACTAATACTTATACCTACAAGTTTAAAATAGCTTTGCCCTTCTGCCATTTTATTACAGTCAAACAATAATTCTTCAGGATTTTCAAGAGATTCTTTTTTTCTGGTATAAATAGGATAATCTTTGCCTTTTTCAAATCTTGTGATGTACCAATACCCGTTGTATTTATATGGCACAGAAGAATCGTCTTCTTTTATTCTGGCCTTCATTTCTTCAAATAAATCCTTTTGAAATGCTTTGGTATGTGCCATTTGAGCATCACAATAAGCATTTTCGGCTTTTAAGTAATTAATAACTTCAGGATGTTCTCTATCTTTCATCCAGAAGTAATTATCAACTCTCACATCACCATGTTTTTCTAATTGGTGAGGTATCTTTTTGGCTATTGGCGGATTTACTACAGAGTTTTTACTCATATTGTTTTAAGAAAATTTTAATCTAAAAAAGTGGCGCAATTTAGTAATTTTGCATCGTAATTTTTAAAAGACAAAGATATGTTTGGAGATATGATGGGAATGATGAGCAAATTAAAAGAAGCTCAAAAAAAAGTTGAGGAAACTAAGGAACGTTTGAATACAGTTTTAATTGACGAAACCAGTAGTGATAACAAGTTGAAAGTAACGATTACTGCTAATAGGACAATTAAATCTATTTCAATTGATGATGAGTTACTAAAAGACAAAGAAATGCTCGAAGATTATCTTATCCTAACTCTAAATAAAGCCATTGAAAATGCAACAAATGTAAACGAAACTGAAATCGCCGCAGTTGCTAAAGAAGGCATGCCAAACATACCAGGTATGGATATGTTTAAATAGTTTTTATAAGTTTTTAAGGGTTTTCAAAACTTCTTCATGCATATTGTTGGTGTAATCTAAATGCGTAACCATACGCAGTTTATTACTTCCCATACCAATAATATGTATGTTTTTTTCTTTTAGTTTATTAAGATATTGTGCTTCGCTGATTGTATCATCTACCTCAAAAATGACAATATTAGTTTCTATTGGCTCAACTTTTTTGATATAGTGCAATTGAGATAAAACCTCTCCTATTTCTTTTGCCTTTTTATGGTCTTCGCTTAAACGTTCTACGTGGTTGTCTAGAGCATAAAGCCCAGCTGCAGCTAAATAACCAACTTGTCGCATTCCACCACCAAGAATTTTTCTTACCCGTAAAGCACCATCCATAAGCTCTTTTTTTCCAATGAGCACAGATCCTATTGGACAGCCTAAACCTTTACTTAAACAAACAGATATAGTATCGAATAATTGCCCAAATTGTTTAGGATTTTCCTTTTTTACGACAAGTGCATTCCACAGTCTTGCGCCATCTAGATGATAACCTAATTTATGCCTATCAGCAACTTGCTTAATTTTTTTTAGTTCTTCATAATCCCAACATGCACCACCACCTTTGTTTGTAGTATTCTCAATGGCTATTAGAGACGTTAATGGACTATGGTAAAAATCTGGTGGGTTTATTGCAGCCTCTGCCTGTTCTGCATTAAACATACCACGATGCCCATTTATTAATTTACAAGATATTCCACTATTAAATGAGGCGCCTCCGCCTTCATAATTATAGATGTGAGCATATTTATCACAAATAACTTGTTCGCCAGGATTGGTGTGTAGCTTTAACGCTGCTTGATTGGCCATACTTCCTGTAGGAAAAAACAATGCTTTATCCATACCAAACATATCTGCTAGTCGCTCTTCGAGAGTGTTTACTGAAGGGTCTTCTTTATAAACGTCATCACCAACTTGTGTAGACATCATAGCTTTTAACATGTCTTTTGTTGGTTTTGTTACTGTATCGCTCCTTAAATCTATTATCATAAACTTATTTATCTTTTGTAAAGATAATATTCTAAGACATTTTCTTTTTTAGAATTTTTGAAGATATAATGTTATTGGTTCGCCACATAAACTTACACCACAAAACTAAAGGATCTTTTATTATAAATCTAAATGGTGTACTGTTGTATAAGTAGTTAATATTAAAAATTAAAAATGGATTTCTTTTGAGGCGTTTAACCAAAGCTTTAAGGTGTAAAAAAGTACCACTTTTAACAGCTCTAAATTCAATTTCTTTATTTAAGGTAGACAAGCAATATAAGTATGGAAAATTAACTCCAGCTAAAGCTGATGCTTCTGTATTAAGCCAAAATCTTGGGTTAATTTCGATGACTTTATAAGTGTTGTCTGTTTTATCATATCTAAAATCTATGTTGGCAACACCAGACCAGTTTAAAGCCTTCATTAAATCCCTCATTAATTCCAAGAGGGCATCATCATGAAAAAAACTGAATTCATGCTGAGGGGTTACTTTAACACTTTTAACCAAAGCAGCTTTTTGCATTGTGTAGGCTTCAATTTTGCCGTTATTACACAATACATTACATGTTACATCAAAGCCTTCAATAAACTTTTGTAGCAGTACAGGATAATCTGTACTATTTTTATTAACATAATCTAATAACTCTCCCCTACTTTTAACAAACCTTACACCCATTCCACCATTGAAACCAAAAGTTGGCTTTGCTACTAAAGGAAAATTCAAACAAACTGTACTATAATCAAGATTTGAATTTATAACAACACTATCAGGACAAGGTAAATTATTAGACTTTAAAAAAAAGTATAACAGATCTTTATGTAGAGCAGTTTCAAAGTTAGAAAGATTAGGTAGAGAACAAAGCTTAGATTTATTTTTAAGCTTATTCTGATGTTCTAAAATTCTCTTTGTGCTTACATCAAAAATTGGCATGATAAGATCAATTCTATAATCCTCAACTACTTCATCAATTTTTTTTATCCACGCTTCTGCGGTAGTGTTCTTGTAATAGATAAATTTTTCTATAAAACGGGAATGTTTAAAGCAGCTGTTATCAATAGAGTATTTAAAATACCGCTTTTTGTGAGAAGACAAAACAAAAATCTTTACATGCCCAACAAGCGATAGACTGTGCACCACATTAGAAACTAAGGTGGTTTCACCATCAGGGATAAGTACAGAAATAGTGTTGAGTTTATTATTCATTAACTAAAATTTGGAGCAAGCTCATAAGTATTAAGAACACAAAAAGCACATATACATGGATCTTTATCTTATTTCAAAAAATCTGTTCAAAATTAAATAATTAAATACCATTTAAAATTTTCTTCGACAAATGGAATACTAATTCAGTTTTGCAAAAATATGTTGATATGTCGATTAAATTTGACGTTCATCTATTCAACTAATAAATCTTCTATTTCGTCAATTTTTTAGCATGTTAACACTTTTAACAAATACTTTTACAAAAATATTAATGCTATTAACCTAAATTAATAATTATGAAACACATTACTAAATTAGTATTGCTTGCAGTGCTTGTAATTTTTGCCTCATGTCAAAAAGAAAGCACCCAAGACATTGAAAGCCAGCAACAGGCCGCCTTAAGATTTGATGAAAAAGGGATGGTTGTATCAGATGGTGAAGAAGATAAGGAATTAATGTTTAACCAAGATAGTGAGGAATTAGCTTCTCCTACGCTTACCTACGCAAAACATGGCGATAGTAGCTCAGATTGTACTCCGGACATACTCGAAACTGGTTTTGACACCACTGTAAATATTGAAGTTTTAAACAAGCCAGGTGCAAATGCGTATTTCGACATATCGATTGATGGTGGAGATATGACATCTGCTTTCTGTTCTGACAGGTTACCTAGCCTAGGTGAAGATGATGATTTTATTGATTTTACAGTAATATCAACATACGACTCGGCTATTTTAGCAGGTGGAGAGTTTGAAACCGTATACACGAATCCTCAAAATTTTGATAAGGTAAACTGGATTTTAAATAATATAGAATTTGGTCCAGATCAGCAATATACTTACGGTCATGTACAATACGCAATCTGGAAACTTATTGAAGGTCCTTTTGTAAATGACTTTACAGATTTTTTAACTCCTGTTCCTGGTGACTGGAGACCTGCTGTTGATAATGCAAAAGGTGATGAAATCTATGATAATGCTCTAGCTAATGGAGAAGGCTACACACCTGAGTGTGGTGGTAAATTAGGATTATTACTAATTCCTGCAGATTTTGATAATGTACAAGCATTATTGATTACAAAAGATTTACCAGAAGCAGACGAGTGCAGCGATTGTGTTGGTGATGTTAACCAAATTACTTTTAAGTGGGATTGGCATAACGATTACAGAGTAAGATTATACCAACGTTACGAAAACACTTGCTATGCAGTTAAAATATTTGACGACGTTGTAGGATTAAATGATGAAATGGCTGTTAGTGGTGTTAACCACGATGGTACATTTGGTAAGTGGATCTACGTTTATGTCGGTAACTGTTACTACACCAAGTTTAAAGTTAACTGTCACCTAAACATAGGGCCAGGTTACAAACGTGGAGTGGTTGAAGTTGTAAGCGGCACGAGCACATTAGGCGGTGAGCTTTGCGAATACGAGCCACCAACATACTGGTGCTGGTGGTGGTAGTCAATTAATTGATTCCATAAAAATATATACCGTCTAAGTTTAACTTAGACGGTTTTTTTATTTAAAAAAAACATATTAAAATTATGGCGCTTTATATGCTCCAATTATATTTGTAAAAAATATAAATTTATGATAACATCAGATCAAATTAAAGATCTCAATTCCCGTCTAGACATACTTAGACAATATCTTTGACCTAGATACAAAACTTATAGAAATTGCCAACGAAGAAGAGCAAACCTTTGACCCAAATTTTTGGAACAACTCAAAAAAAGCCGAGCAGGTAATGCGCTCTATTAGAGAAAAGAAAAGCTGGGTTAACGACTATAGCGCAGCTAAAACACTCTTTGAAGAACTAGAAGTAATCTATGAATTTTACAAAGAAGAGGACGCTTCTTTAGACGATTTAGAATCTCGTTTTGAAAAGGCTAAAAATGCCATTGAGAAACTAGAATTTAAAAATATGCTTTCCGAAGAAGGAGACAGTTTAAGTGCAGTATTACAAATTACTGCTGGTGCTGGCGGTACGGAATCTTGCGATTGGGCAAGCATGCTAATGCGTATGTATCTCATGTATGCCGAAAAAAGTGGATTTAAAGTCAAAGAACTCAATCTACAAGAAGGAGATGTCGCTGGCATTAAAACCGTAACTTTAGAAATAGAAGGAGACTATGCCTTTGGTTGGCTAAAAGGCGAAAATGGTGTACACCGTTTGGTAAGAATTTCACCTTTTGACAGTAACGCAAAGCGTCACACAAGTTTTGCCTCAGTTTATGTCTATCCATTGGTTGATGATTCTATCGAAATAGAAATAAATCCTGCAGACATAGAAATTACAACAGCAAGATCTAGTGGTGCTGGTGGACAAAACGTTAACAAAGTAGAAACTAAAGTACAACTAGTACATAAACCTACAGGTATACAAATTCAATGTTCAGAAACACGTTCGCAGCACGATAATAGAGCGAGAGCCATGCAAATGCTAAAATCTCAGTTGTACGAAATTGAACTACAAAAGCAAATGGCGCAGCGCCAAGATATTGAAGCTAGCAAAATGAAAATTGAATGGGGAAGCCAAATTAGAAATTATGTCATGCACCCATACAAACTGGTAAAAGATGTACGCACAGCTTATGAAACCGGCAACGTAGATACCGTTTTAGATGGTGATCTAGAACCATTTTTAAAAGCATACTTAATGATGATGGGCCAAAAGAATGAAGAATAAAGATCATAAATTACAACGTGCGCTTTAGCATATAATAGAATAACACATAAACGTAATGATAACAATTTACCACAATCCAAGATGCAGAAAATCTAGAGAAGGCCTAGCCTTATTAGAGGAAAAAGGTAAAGTGTTTGAGGTTGTAAAATATCTCGAAGACACCTTAAATGAAGAAGAGCTTAAAACAATTATTTCTAAATTAAATATAAAACCCATAGATTTGGTAAGAAAGCATGAAGCTATTTGGAAATCGAACTACAAAGAACAAGAATTAACCGATAAACACATTATTAAAGCTATGGTAAAACATCCTAAACTCATAGAACGACCCATAGTTGTTAATAACAATAACGCCATAATCGGAAGACCAAAAGAACAAATTTTAAATATCATTTAATTATGAAACATATAGTATTGTTAAGTTTTGCCCTACTCTTAGGATTTAGCTCTAGTGCTCAAGGACGAAGAGACAGAATGGGCAATCCTATAATTAACAGAGAGCCAACCGAAGAAGAAATAGCTAAATATGAGCAAAAATTAGAAGAACGCAAAGATCAATATATAGAGAACTTTTTAGCAACACTCGAGGCAGATGCGTTTCAAAAAGAAATTATAAAACAGTACCTAAACTCTTACTTTGAGGCTAAAACTGAAGTTTTAAAAATAAAATACGAGCGTATTTTTGATAGAGAACAAGCCATAAAAAAACTAGACGAATCACACTTTAAAGACCTAGAAGAGCTAATATCTGAAGATGATATGACTAAAATTAAGGACATGATTAAAGGTGACTTTGACGAAAAAGAAGTAAAAAAGAAAAAGAAGAAAAAGCGTAAAAAGAAAAAAAATGACTAAGAATAGATGGTATCTATTTCAAAATTAAATATTCGTATTTCTCTTTAACATAAGATTAACCTAATGCGGCACAAGTAAAAGTATTTTTGCTCATCTAAAAGAGCAAAACACCAACAACTTGCAATGAAATTAAATTTACCGCTAATCTCTTTTTTATTATTTACGATATCTTGGTCTCAGGCCCAAAAAAACATACAAATTGAAGGCAAAGTTATAGAAGAAGACACTAATATTCCGCTAGAGTATGCTACAATAACCATAAAAAACACCTCTGATAGTAAAGTTGTTACAGGTGGCATTACGGATATTGATGGCTATTTTAAATTAGAAGTAAAGCCAGGCACTTACAACATTTATGTAGAATATATCTCTTACAAACGCAAAGAATATTTAAACAAGAAACTAGACAGATCCATAAACCTTGGTACAGTAAGCCTAGCATTAGACATTGCATCTTTAGACGAGGTTACTATTGTCGCAGAAAAAACAACAGTAGAGGTTAAACTAGACAAAAAGGTTTATAATATAGGGCAAGATTTAACCACAGCAGGAGGCACAGTCAGTGACGCCTTAAATAACGTACCCTCTGTTTCTGTTGATATTGAAGGCGGCATAAGCCTTAGAGGTAACGAAAATGTTAGGATTTTAATAAACGGAAGACCTTCTGCATTAGCAGGTTTTGGAGACACCAATGTATTAAGTCAGTTGCCAGCAGAAGCCATAGAGCGCGTAGAGGTTATCACCTCGCCCTCTGCAAGGTACGATGCCGAAGGTACAGCAGGTATACTCAACATTATATTAAGGCAAAAAGAAACACTTGGTTTTAACGGCTCCTTTAATTTTACCATTGGTAACCCAGATAATATTGGTCTTAATTCTTCTATCAATTACAGAACAGAAAAATTCAACATATTTACTAACCTAAGTTGGCGCTATTTTGATGCACCAAGAAATAGTTTTACAGATGTAACTTATTTTGACCGTTTGGTAGATGGAGAAACCATAGTACCAGAATTTAGACGAATCATAGAAGACCAAGATGTAGAACGTCTTAATAGAAATTACAATGCCAACATAGGCATAGAATACTTTATAAATGAATCATCATCCATAACTGGCGGTTTGTTTTATAGATTAGGAAGTGATGCAGACTTATCATTAAATAGTAGTGAGCGATTTAACGACGGAACTATTGTTGAAGAGACCTTGAGACGCGAAAAAGAAACCGAACAAGACAACAGCTATCAAATAACACTAAACTATATAAAACGCTTTGGTGAAGATAGTGAACATAGGCTTACAGCAGACTTTCAGTATGAAAATGACTCTGAGGACGGTTTTACAAACCTTAATGAAGATTACCTAACCACTAACCAAACAGACCCAGAACCTTTTCAGCAAGAACAAGAATTTACAGAAGAAATTCAAAAAGAGTATCTCATACAGACCGATTATGTGCTTCCCATAGGTACAGATTCTAGATTTGAAGCCGGTTATAGAGGGACGTTTGAAAACGAAGTCACGGATTACAGGCTAGAACAAGAAAATATTGCCACTGGTAATTTGGTTATTAACGATACTATAACAAATATTTTTGATTATGATGAAAACGTCAATGCCGTGTACACTCAATATGGTTCAAAATTAGGTAAATTTTCATTTCTTTTAGGTCTCCGATTAGAGCACACACAACTAAAAGGAAAAATAGATTCTAGATTAACCGATGAAGAATTAGTAGAAGCTTTTGGCTTTCCTATACAAACAGATTTTGACAATAATTATCTAGGTCTATTTCCTACAGTAAATATTATTTACAATATAGGAGATAATGACTCCGACTCCGAAGAAAGTATAACACTAGGCTACAACCGAAGAATTAATAGACCTAGAGGTTGGTTTATAAATCCCTTCCCTACCCGATCTAGCAGAACCAACGTATTTCAGGGAAACCCTAACTTGCAACCCGCCTTTGCAAGTGCCTTTGATATAGGTTATCTCAAAAGATGGGATGAATTTACATTAACAACATCTGTATATTATCAGTATGAAACCGATTCTTTTGAGCGTGTACAAGAAAATACAGGTCAACAAACTACGGACGGTATAGATATTATAAGAACAATTCCTATAAATCTTTCTACCAATGCCAGAACTGGAGCAGAACTAGGCGTTTTATATAATCCTGCTAAGTGGCTTCGCCTAAATTCTAGTTTCAACTTTTTTCAATTTGAAACAGAAGGTCAATTTAATGGTGTAGACTATAGCGCTAAAAACACAAGTTGGTTTGCAAGATTAAGCTCAAAGGTAATTCTACCATGGAAGATAGATTGGCAAACTAACGCAAACTACAGAGGCGCATTGCAAGATGCACAATCGGACACCGAAGGAATTTTATCCATAGATTTAGCACTTAGTAAAGAGCTTTTAAACAACAACCTTACTTTATCTTTAAACGTTAGGGATTTATTAAACTCTAGGAGACGTAAATCTGTAACCACAACAGATTTCTTCAATAGATTTAGAGATTCGCAATGGAGACAGAGACAAATTAATTTTTCTGTAATTTATAGGTTTAACCAACAACTTAATAAGCGCGATCGCTCAGGAAGAGGTACTGGCAGTGGTGGTGATGACTTCGATTTTGAAGACTAAACACCTATAGCATTTTAGCAACAAAAATGACTTTTCTCATATACTAAGGTTTATTTTTTCGTTAAATTGCTAGCATGAATACCATTGCAGAGCGTATTTTCGATTACCTAAAAGGATTTCCTCCTTTTAATTTATTAACCAAGGAACAACTTTTATCAATTTCAAAATCGGTTGATGTTATTTATTTAGAGAACAACCGCTTTCTTTTTGAAATTGGGCAACCTGTTGTAAATCAGTTTTATGTCGTTCGTGATGGCGCTATTGGTCTTTTTGGAAGCAACAATAACTTGGTAGACAAGTGTGACGAAGGTGATATTTTTGGTCTTCGTGCGCTACTGCGCAAAGGGGAATACAAACTTAATGCAAAGGCCATTGAAGAAAGTATAATCTATAGTATATCTCTTGAGAACCTAGAAACATTTATAACACCTAATAGTAAAGCAAATAAGTTTTTAATGACAAGCTTTGCCTCGAATGTTAGGGTAAAAACTTCAGAAGATAACGATTTTGTGCAAGCCCTTCAGCACTCATCAGAATATACATATTTACAAACAGCAGACTATTCTAAAAACCCGATAACATGCCAAGTACGCACTACTATTAAAAAGGCCGCAAGTATAATGACAAATAAGCACGTTGGCTCTATTGTTATTGTAGAAAACAATAAACCAATTGGCATTATTACAGACAAAGATTTAAGAATAAAGATTGCCACAGGAATGTACTCTATAGAAGACGCTGTTACAAGCATTATGTCCTCACCTGTTATTACCTATCCAGAAACAATTACGGTTGCAGAAGCTCAAATCGCCATGTTAAAACATAAAATTACACATTTATGTATTACCAAAGACGGTACAAACAACTCAGAGCTGACAGGAATTTTATCTGAACACGACATCATAGTACTCAGAGAGAATAATGCATCTGCACTTATAAAAGAAATAAAACGAAGTCGAACGGCAGAACAACTAAGGGACATTAGACAACGTACAGAAAAATTATTAGTACGCTACTTGGAACAAGACATACCTATAGATTTTATATCAAGATTGGTTTCTGCCATTAATGACTCCATTACGCAACGAATTATTGAGTTTTCAATTGCTAAAGTAAATATAGAGCCTCCAACTCAATTTGCATGGTTATCCATTGGAAGCCAAGGCAGGCAAGAACAACTATTGATGACCGACCAGGATAATGCATTAGTTTTTGAAGATGTTGAAGCCGACGAATATGAAAATATAAAAGCTTACTTTTTAAAGCTCTCTAACATCATTAACAAAGGTTTAGAAACAATTGGTTTTGAGTTGTGCCCAGCAAAAATGATGGCTAATAATCCAAAATGGTGTCTATCGCTATCAGAATGGTCAAAACAATTTAATAACTGGATTACAACACCAGACCAAGATAACCTTATGCTGTGTACCATTTTTTTCGATTATGAATACGTTTATGGCAAAAAAGAAATTGTAGGCAAACTATCCGAAAGTATATTTAAAAGTATTGAAAATCGAAGTATATTCTTAACTTATTTAGGAAGAAATGCGTTACAAAATCCGCCACCTCTAAGCTTTTTTAGACAATTTTTAGTTGAAGATGATGGCGAACATAAGGACCAATTTGATATTAAGGCGCGTGCTATGATGCCGTTGGTTGATGCTGCTCGCTTATTAATTCTTTCTCATAATATAAAAGCTATAAACAATACACTAGAGCGTTACGAAAAATTAATAGAATTAGAACCTCAAAACAAAGACACCTATTTGTTTTGTATAGAAGCTTATAAAAACCTCTTAACCTACAGAACAAAACAAGGTCTTAAACAAAATGACTCAGGAAGGTTTATAAATCTAGAAGCTTTAGATAAAGGTAATCGTTTACAACTTAAACAAAGTTTTAAGGCTGTTAAAGAGGTACAAGAGCTTATAAAAATACGCTTTAAACTTACTCAAATACTATAAAATGAATTGGTTTAATCGTAAAACTTATCCAGAATATTGGGAGGCATATAAAGATTGTTTTTCAATATCCCAAGAGCAAAATATTCAACGCATACGCTTTGTTGTTTTCGATACTGAAACCACGGGACTCAATACCAAAAATGATAGAATTTTATCCATAGGCTGTGTAGCAATAGAGGGCTTAAAAATAAAAGTATCAGATCAACTAGAATTATATGTTAAGCAAGAAACTTTTAATGCAGATACTGTTAAAATACACGGTTTATTAAGGGAAGGTAAACTTTATAAAATTGAAGAGCCCAAGGCTATAGAACTCTTTTTAGCATATATTAAAAATGCAGTTTTAATTGCACATCATGCCGCATTTGATGTCTCCATGGTTAATGCTGCACTTGCCAGATTAGGATTACCCAAACTTAAGAACAAGGTTATTGACACAGGCCATATATTTCAGAAAACAAAACTAGACAACAGCAAAACACACTTTAGCTTAGATGAGTTATCTCAAAGATTTAAAATACCACTTCATGACAGACATACTGCTTGTGGTGATGCTTACATAACTGCATTGTTGTTTTTAAAATTATGTTCTAAGTTGTTAGTAACAAACTCAAAAATTAGCTTAAAAGATCTAGAAAGACCACAAAATCGTGTTGGGCTATTATAATCTAGCATTTAGGTAAAAAACAAAACACATTCAAAATTGAATGTGCTTTGCTTATGGCCAACTAAATGTTGTTAATTTATAATTACCTTTTCTGTTCTTACAGTACCTAGAACATCAAGTTTTACTACATACACACCAGATTCCAGTGACGCTACATCTATTGAATTTTTATTGCTTCCACTTTCTAATACTCTAGATAATACCAGCCTACCTTGCACATCGTAAAGGTTTAATTCTGTTGATCTACTCAACCTACCATTAATATTCAATACATCTGGATTAGTAGTTGTAAATATTTCTAGACCATTGATATCGTTGGATGCATTGGAAAGCGTAGATGGTGAAAAATGCAAGAAAAATCTACCTGTGCCTTCTAAATCTTCTGTTGTAGTAAAATTATATGTGTTTATATTTAGTAACGTAAAAGTATTTTCTAGATTATCTTCGAGGTAGATATTAATATCTTCGGATAAATCGTTCTCTTGTATATTAACACTAATATTATGCCCTGTAGATGCATTTATTCCTAAAGGAACTACCACACTTTCCATATCATCAAAAGACAAACATTGAATTGCAAGATCTACACCGACGTTATCAGTAACTAAATGAGAATATAATGAGAACTCAGCATCACTTGCATCTATAGACCCTGCATCATAACCAATATCCAAACCTAAGGAGCAATTATCCGTAAAATAAAAATCAGTGTCATAGTTATTACCAACACCTTGTATTCTTAAACTAAGGTGAGATATAGAGTTACTGTTTCTACCTAAAATAAAATCATCATTACCCACTGTAGTTCTCATTGCTGGTGTAAATGACAGATTATTGGCGCCTCCAGAACCGTTTGAGAATACAAAAAACCCTTGGCCTGGCGCAATGTTTTTTCCAATATTCTGAACATTATTTATAATGGTCCAGATACCAGAGCCATCAGTACCAGCATTGTAACCATAAATAGCGTTATAATTAGAACCTAAAACATCATTGCCTGATGAACCGTTTTCAGCAATAAATGCTTGAGCATCTAAGTAACTTGTATAAGGGTTACCAACTAAATTCCAAGAACTAGCAGAGCCAGCAGAAATTGTTGTATTAACGTTACCAATATTTACGGTACCTGTAAATACAACCGGACTTCCATCTATAGTAGCTGCACGATATCCTTTGCCAGCTTCAAGAGTTGTGGTTTCGTTGACGACTATATCATAATTTTCGTAATTACCAGAAACGTTGTTAAACGGAGCAAATGCTCTTAGATTATTAGATGCTGCTATATTTTTATTCCAATCAGCAAAATCGCTAAAAGTCTCCATGGTTCCGTTAGTTAGAGGAGAGGACACTAAATCATTTCCACCACCTGAAGAAGAACCAATCTGGTTTACGTACCTCTCATACCTTGTTCTACCAAATACTGCGCTTGTAGCTGAAGGGTTTAGACTAGAATACGCATCTGAATCTGACTCTAAAACAATATTCTTAGCAGTTAAATTAACACCTGAGTCAACGATTAAATTACCGTTAGGATTTACAGTCACCGTATTAAATGTAGTATTCGACGTAATATTAGCATCACCTGCAATTACAACTAAGTCTTCTAAATCTGTAGCTATACCATTAGGATTATTACCATCTTGCCAACCATTATCGTAAACATAATCTGGGCCTTTGTGAATAGTAAAGCTATCTTCTATTACACCAAATCGATTTAAAAACTTCATTGAGAGATTATTACCATCTACTTCTAAAATACCAGTACCATATTGTTTTACCGCATAAAACATTGCGTTATGATCTAGGTCTCCGTTTGCAATACGCGATGCTGTAGCATTTACTGAGTATACTGTCCCTAATCCAGCATTATCACCAATACTGCTTTTGCTGTAAGCACCACTGCTCGTTGGCTTACCATCACCATCACCACTTGGCCCTATGGTATGTGTAGCAAAATCGAAAGATGCCGATTCACCATAGTGTCCATTAATAAAGTAAGATCGTTCATAGACCTCAGAATGTCCTGCAATGACCAAATCTATTCCATTTGCTTCTAGCATTGGTATAATGTTTTCGCGCATTTCTATTAATTCTATTTCAACCGGATCACCATTATATTGAATACCTTCAGAAGTATGGTAGCCTTTAGAATATGGTGGGTGGTGCCATATTCCAACAATCCATTGCTGAGTTGTATTTTGGATATCATTTAAAGCCCAATTATACATAGTACTGCCAACAGATCTGTCTTCTTCAAAAGAATTTAAAACTATAAAATGTACATTACCGTAATCAAAGGAATAATAAGACTCTGTGCCTGATGCCAAACCACCAGACTCACCTAAGGTTGGAAACGTAAAAATATCGTAATAAGCACCTATTGGGCCAGATGTGTTATTAACAAATTGCCCATCTATATTACCAATGGTAGACCATACAATTGAATTCTGTAATTTATCTGAGTAGGTGTTAAACATACTGCTTTGGTATTGAGCATCTGTTCCTTTAGAGTCTGCATTATCTCCTGTTAAAATAATACCATCAATTGTATGATTGCCTATGTAAGAATAGAACGCATCCCTTACCTCTGCAGCTCTGGCTGAATTAGAGCTAAAACCCGCTTTACCTATACCTCCAAGGATCCAGAAGGTGTAAGGGTCAATAGAGCCAGCAGTAGGATGAGTCTTAAAATAGAGCGCTGAATTATGAGCTAATAAGCTGCCACCTGTACCTAATCTATAGTAGTAAACAGTACCGGCTGTTAGGCCTACAATTTCAACTTCATGCTCTGTCTTTAGTGTAGCCTCATTAAAAGTTGAATAGGTAGAAAATGTCATATCTGTACTATACTCAATAACAGATGTATCGGCTGCATCTGTTCTCCATTTTATTGTAACGCCTGTCTCAGTACCTTTCTGAAGATATGGACCTCGAACAATCATTTGCCCAGTTACAGACAATGACATAAAAACCAAAAGTATAAGTACGTAATTTCTTTTCATATCTTTTAATTATTTAGAATAGATTTTTTAGACTGTAGCTCTGAATAAAATTCTTGCATAAATTTTGCATTCCGTAACCTGTGCGGTAGCTCATTATAACTTTCTTCAGCTTTCTCTATTGAAAATTCTGCAGCTTTAAATCTTTCTTGTTTAATCTGAATGCTAGCCAGTTTTAAGTAGGCTCTCTCTTTTCTGTTACTAATTTCAATGACTTTATTCTGAAATTTTATCGCTGATTCATAATCTTGTTTCGCTTCGTAATTTGAAATAAGTTTATTATACAAAACAATGATATCTCCTAATTTTTCAATGCCTTGAAGAAGTATCGATTGAGAACGTTTATAACCGTAATCAGTATTTGTAGCGTACCATGTTTTTGATGCATGTATATAATCTTCAGGCAATGTTATTTTAGAATTTGCTAAAATTTCATCGTATAAATTTGCGGCCTTTTTATATTTACTTTTTTTAAAGTAGATATCTGCCAATAGTTTTAAAGCACTACTATTATTTGGATCATTTTTTAATATCTTTTTAATAGTTTTTTTAGAAGACGTGTATTGCTCTAGGTGATATTTGCTTTTAGCGATGTAAAAGTTCTGTTCTTTAGATTCTAACCCTAATGATTTTGATGATTTAAAATCTCTAAGGCTTTTTATGTAAGTTTTGTGTTGGTAATAGAGTTGTCCTCTTTTAAAATATAGATAAGCACTATCAGGATACTTTTTTATCTCTTGAGAAGCTTTCAATATTCGTTTATGCAAATCACCATGTGCATTAATATTTGTAACTGAGAGTACAAACAATACTATATAGAGTAAGACATATCGCAAAGTATATAATTGTTTGGGGTGATTAATATCACCTCAAAAGAAATCAAAAATTCACATAGAATATCAATAATTTAGACCAAGTGTAATATTACTTGTTTAAATACAGCGCATTAAAAAAACAAACGTCTAAATGTAAATTAAATCGCTAACCTTCAAAATGTTAAAACAAAAAAACACATCTATGTTTAGATGTGTTTTCTCCTAACTAAATTAATGAACTACAGATTACTGTCAGATGAACTGTATGGTCATTACATTAAGCAACTACGCTTAATTTCTTTTTTATTTTTATTTTATCTCCTTTTGCTTCAAATTGATTAGAGGTATTCTTTTCGCCACCTGCTTTTAGAGCATTGTCTCCTGCAAAGAACGTTTTGTGGTCATCGCCAAGGTCAGAACCAGCCATTCTTTGGTGTTTAACGCAAGACACACCTTTTCTAATTTCTTGACGCTGTACGTCTCTTACATATGCCAGCATGCCATCATTACCAAAATAACCTTCGGTTAAATCATTCATATGTAATGCTGTGGTGTGGTATGTTGGTAAAGTAATTAAATGATGAAATATACCAGCCTCTTTCGCACCATCTACCTGAAAAGTCTTAATCTTCTGGTCTGCTCTGTGGCATAATTCTGTACCATCATACTCTGCGCTCATCAGATTATTTCTATCATAGGCTGTCATATTTTCCCCTTCAGCAAGCATTTCTTCAAAAACCTGATTACGGAAATTTAAAGTCCAATTAAATGATGGAGAATTATTATACACCAACTTAGCATTTGGCACTACTTCGCGTACGCGGTTTACCATATGGGCAATTTGTTTTACGTTTGGTGTTGGTGTTTCAATCCATAATAAATCTGCACCATTTTGTAGGCTTGTAATACAATCCAGCACTACTCTATCGATGTTAGAACCATCTTTAAATTTATATAATCCATTTGGTAATCTTATTGGTCTTACCAGTTTACCATCACGCTTTAATAACACTTCATCTTCTTTTACTTCATCCATTGTAACTTCTTCGGCATCTACAAACGCTAAATACTTTGAGGCCAAATCACCAGGCTCTTTACTTACTGGTAACTTTTGTGTTAATCCTGCACCTTCAGAATCTGTACGCGCCACAATAACACCTTCATCTACACCTAATTCTAAAAACGCATAACGTACAGCATTAAGCTTTGCTATAAAATCTTCGTGTGGAACCGTAACCTTTCCATCTTGATGACCACATTGCTTAGCATCAGAGACTTGATTTTCGATCTGAATAGCACAAGCACCAGCCTGAATCATCTTTTTCGCTAATAAATACGTCGCTTCCTCATTACCAAAACCAGCATCTATATCTGCAATGATTGGTACAATATGTGTTTCAAAATTATCAATCTCGTTCTGCACATCTTCACCATTGGCTTGTCTTCTAAACAAATCATTAAGCTCTATGGCATCAGCCTGGCCCAAGAAATCATAAATTTCTTCGATTAGTGCTGGTACAGCAGTTTTTTCGTGCATAGATTGGTCTGGTAATGGCCCAAACTCAGAACGTAATGCTGCAACCATCCAACCAGATAAGTATAAGTAGCGTTTACTTGTGGTTTTGTGGTGCTTTTTTACTGCAATCATTTTTTGTTGCGCCACAAACCCATGCCAGCAACCTAAAGATTGTGTATAATTTGAAGAATCAGCATCGTAATCTGCCATATCTTGGCGCATAATAGCTGCTGTATACTTTGCAATTTCTAAACCTGTTTTAAAACGGTTTTGAGTTGCCATTCTCGCAGCGCTATCTGGATTGATTGCTGCCCAATTGTTACCAAATTTTGTTTTTAAATCTTTTACGGTCTGTAAAGCAGAAGCATAATTAGATTGTGATAAATTTTTCATAACTTTGAAATGTATTAATGATACTTTAGTTTTATATAGATCCCGTTTAATGTTGCCGCATTAGCGGGATATTTTTTTATAGTTGTTGATACGCTGAAAGCGTTAAAAATTCTTCAAAATTCTCTTGAGTAACCAGCTTTTTGAAAAGGTTAATGGCATCACAAAACTTTGTATCTTTTATTTTGCACTCACCTACTTCTGTTATGATTTTTTCTACTTCATCATCAAAAATCTCATCAAATAAAGCTTTATTAAATTGACGTCCATCTTCAAGAAGTATTTCATTCTTTAACCATTGCCATACTTGGGTTCTCGATATTTCTGCCGTAGCGGCATCTTCCATTAAATTATAAAGTGCTACCGCACCATAGCCTCTGAGCCAAGCTTCCATATATAGTACACCTACATTAATATTTTTTCTAATACCAGCCTCAGTAATTGTACCTTGTGGCAAGGCTACCAAATCGGCCTCAGTTACTATGATATCTTCACGCTTTTTGAAGATTTGATTTGGCGTTGGCATATACTTATCAAATTCTTTCATGGCCACCTCTACCAAAGCAGGATGTGCTACCCAAGTACCATCGTGACCATTCTTTGCCTCGCGTTCTTTATCTAATCTTACTTTTTCTAATGCTGCTTTATTGGCTTCTGGATTGTTTTTAATCGGAATTTGTGCTGCCATCCCACCCATGGCGTGAATACCTCTTTTATGGCAACGTTGAATGACCAAATTAGAATACGCAGCCATAAAAGGTATTGTCATTGTTACTTGGTCTCTGTTTGGTACTACAAAACCATCGTGATTTCTAAACTTTTTGATGTATGAAAAGATATAATCCCAACGACCACAATTTAATCCAACAATATGGTCTTTTAATTCGAAAATAAATTCATCTAACTGAAAACTTGCCGTAATTGTTTCTACAAGCAAGGTTGCTTTGAAGGTTCCTTGTGGTACACCTAGATAAGCTTGTGCAAATTCAAAGACTTTGTTCCACCAGCGTGCCTCTAAATAATGCTCTAATTTTGGCAGATAGAAATATGGTGCTGAACCGTTTTCCATCAAGGTCTTAGTATTATGAAACACATACAATCCAAAATCTACTAAACTGCCTGACATTTCTTCATTATCAGCCAATAAATGGCGTTCATTAAGATGTAAACCTCTTGGTCTTACTAAGAGTACTGCTGTTTCTTCGTTAAGTGTATAATGCTTACCTCTAGCCTCATCTACAAGCTCTATGGTTTTAGTGTTGGCGTCCCTGAGGTTGATTTGCCCTTCCATATTATTTGTCCAACTTGGCGCATTGCTATCCTCAAAATCTGCCATAAAAGTTTTAGCACCAGAATTGAGTGCATTAATTACCATTTTACGATCAACAGGACCAGTAATTTCTACACGTCTATCTAATAAATCCTCTGGAATTGGAGCTGCTGTCCAATCAGATTCTCTTACGTTTTTTGTTTCAACAGGAAAGGAAGGAAACTTACCTGAATCGAAAATAGCTTGTTGTGCTTCTCTCTGCTTTAATAACTCTAATCTATTAGTATTAAATTTTTCATGTAAAGCGATTAAGAACGCTATAGCTTCATCGGTTAAAATTTCTGGGTATCTGTTTTTTACCTCTTGTGCAAATTGTACTTGCTGCTGATTTGTAACTGAAATTTCCATATCCTATTGATTTTGATGAAACAATGTTACAACCTATTTTTCAAAAAAACAAGCGAACGTTCGCTATTTTTTTATTTTCGCTATATAATTAAGTTCGCAAATAGTGTTATATTTGTAGATATGGAACAAGATTATATCAAATTAATTTTCGGGTTAAAACTTAAGCAAATACGCACAGATCGCGGACTTTCGCTATTTGGACTTTCTAAACTTTCTGGTTTATCCAAGTCTTATCTCAACGAAATTGAAAAAGGAAAAAAATATCCTAAGCCAGATAAAATTTCTGCATTATCGGAACATTTAGAAGTGCCCTATGATGAGTTGGTATCCTTAAAACTCGATAAAAACCTGGCGCCTATTGGTGAAATTTTGCAATCAAAACTATTGAAAGAAATCCCTTTAGATTTATTTGGTATTCAAGAAAATACGCTGATAGATATTATTTCTAATGCTCCCTCTAAGGTTACCGCATTTATAAGCACGATTATAGAGATTGCCAATAACTACAATTTTAGTAGAGAAAACTTTTTTCTAGCTTCGGTAAGGTCGTTCCAAGAGGCTAACTACAATTATTTCGAAGATTTAGAAGAGCACGTTGTAAAGTTTGCTAAAACGTACCAAATAGACCTTTCTAAAAAAATTACTTCAAAAGAATTGGAAGATATTCTTATTGAAGAATTTGGCTATAACATTAATAACGATGAATTAGAAGCACATAGCGAGCTTGATAATCTGCGTTCTATTTTTGTTCCTAAAACCAAAACCTTGCTAATTACCAAAAGCATTGATGATGCACAACGCGCGTTTATTTACGCAAAGGAACTAGCATATAATTACTTAAATATAAAAGAGCGTTTATACACGTTTTCGTGGATAAAATTTGATAATTTCGATAAGGTTTTAAATAATTTCTACGCGTCTTATTTTGCTGGTGCACTTATTATACCTAAAGAAAGTATTGTAAACAACCTAAAAGATCTATTCAGTAAAAAGCAATTTAAAACTAAAGACTTTGAACACTTATTACAGGAGTACAATGCCTCGCCAGAAAGCATATATCAAAGATTAACCAATGTACTTCCTAAAGAATTTAAACTCAAAAATTTGTTCTTTTTAAGATTTTCACACAAGAAAGGAACTGATAAGTTTTCACTTAACAAAGAATTACACTTAGAAAAACAGCAATCACCCAGAGCAAGAGAAACTAATGAACACTATTGCAGAAGATGGGCTTCTATAAAAGTTTTGCAAGCTATTAGCGCAAACAATTCTGAACATGAGTTTTCTATTCAAATTTCAGATTACGTGGCTGAGGATAAAAAGTACTTGGTACTAGCTTCTGCTACTAAAGACCCTTTTAAACAAAACAGTTATCGTAGTATTTCGATAGGTATTCAGCTAAACACACAGCTTCAACGCAAAGTTAATTTCTTAAACCATAAAAGTATTGAATCGCCACACGTTGGTGTTACTTGCGAGCGTTGCGGTATTATAAATTGCAGCGTAAGACAGTCTCCACCCAAAATATTAGAATCTATAAATAAAGAAGCAAAGACTTCTGAAGTTGTTCAAAATATTACTCAAAAATATAGCTAAACAAGATATACAGCTTTCTTATATGCAATTTCTGTAAAATCTGTAATTACCTTATCAGCAAGCGTATAATCCTGATGGCTTGAGTGTGGACTTTTAAAACCTACACAATAAATTCCTGCAGAATGAGCTGCCTTAATTCCGTTTGTAGAATCTTCAATAACCATACATTCTGACTTATTGAAGCCTGTAGATTCTGCTGCTTTTAAAAAAATTTCAGGATGTGGTTTTGACTTTTTTAAGTCTGCACCACTGAACTTAGCACTAAAATATTGATTAAGGTCAAAACGTTCAAATATTTGCTTTATTCCTGGCATTGAAGCTGAAGAAGCTACAACCAAATCAACACCATTATTATGATAATCTTGTATTCGTTCTAAAACACCATCTATGAGGTCTAAATCATCATTCTCAAAGAAGACTTTATAGTGCCTACGCTTCAAACTTACTAAATGTTCTGGTGTTTCCTTCAAATTGAAATGATCCACTAATCGCTTACAGATATTAATGGTAGACTGTCCTGTGAAAGACGCATATAAATCTTCATCGACATTAATATTAACATCGTCAAACATGTGGTGATATGCTTTGCGATGTAATGGCTCTGTGTCTACAATAACACCATCCATATCGAATAAAACAGCTTTTAGCATAAGAATTTAATTTTCAGCTAAATTAGAAAAGAAGCTAACAAAAGCAGTACAAACAGAAAGAAAAATCCCAAATTCCGTTGCACACATTTTAATTTTTTTGGAATTTGGGATTTGGATATTAATCTTTAATCTTTTTTACAAAACATTATCCATAATATCTTGTACAACTTCTGGATTTAACAATGTACTTGTATCACCAAGGTTGCTCGTGTCATTTGACGCAATTTTTCTTAAAATACGCCTCATTATTTTACCAGATCGCGTTTTAGGTAATCCTGTTGTAAACTGAATTTTATCGAGTTTGGCTATTGGACCAATTCGGTCTGTAATTAATTGATTAATTTCTTTTCGAACATTATCATGGTTTCTGTCTTCACCTGTATCTTTTAATGTAATGTAGCCATATAACGCATTACCTTTTACATCATGTGGGAAACCAACAATAGCACTCTCTGCCACAGCATTATGCTCATTAATAGCGTCCTCTATTGGTGCAGTACCTAAGTTATGACCAGAGACGATAATTACATCATCCACTCTACCTGTAATTCTATAATAACCTACTTCATCTCTCAATGCTCCATCACCTGTAAAATACATGTTTTCAAAAGCGGAAAAATAGGTATCCTTATAGCGTTGATGATTTCCCCAAATAGTACGTGCCATAGATGGCCAAGGGAATTTTATACAAAGTCTACCATCAACCTGATTTCCTTTAATTTCCTTTCCATTTTCATCCATTAAAGCTGGCTGAATGCCAATAAAGGGCAAGGTTGCGTAAGTGGGTTTAGTTGGTGTTGAAAAAGGTATTGGCGTAATCATAATTCCGCCGGTTTCAGTTTGCCACCATGTGTCTACAATAGGGCTTTTCTTTTTACCAACATTATCATTGTACCAATGCCATGCTTCTTCATTAATAGGCTCACCTACAGATCCTAAAACTTTAAGCGATGACAAATCGTATTTTTCTACAAGCTCAGTGCCATGCTTAGCTAAAGCTCTAATAGCAGTTGGTGCTGTATAGAATTGATTGACTTTATGTTTTTCTACAATATCCCAAAAACGTCCAAAATCGGGATAACTTGGCACACCTTCAAACATTACGGTGGTGGCACCATTACATAAAGGTCCATAAACTATATAACTGTGTCCTGTAATCCAACCTATATCAGCAGTACACCAATAGACGTCTTCTTCTCTATACTGAAATACATTTTTAAACGTATATGCAGAATAGACCATGTAACCACCTGTAGTATGTAACATGCCTTTTGGCATTCCTGTAGAACCTGAAGTATATAAAATGAATAATGGATCTTCAGCATCCATAATAGTGGCGGTTAAATCATTATAAGCTTCATCTAATAATGGCTGCAGCCACTCATCACGGCCTTCTTTCATGTTTATGTCTGAATTGATGCGTTTAGCTACCAAAACAGATTCTACACCTGGACAATCTTCTAAAGCTTCGTCAACAATACCTTTTAAATCTATTGTTTTTGCGCCTCTATAAGATCCATCTGATGTTAATACCATCTTAGCATCACAATCATTTATACGTGTTGAAAGTGCAGTAGCAGAAAATCCTGCAAATACCACGGAGTGTACAGCTCCAATGCGTGCACAAGCCAATACAGAAACCGCCAATTCTGGAATCATAGGTAGGTAAATACAAACGCGGTCACCTTTCTTAATACCTTTATCTAAGAGCACGTTGGCAAACTTACAAACGCGCTCGTGCAACTGCTTATAAGTAATATGTTCTGCTGGCTCGTTAGGATCATTCGGCTCGAATAAAATAGCGGTCTTATCGCCTCTTGTGTGCAAATGTCTGTCGATACAGTTTTCTGTAATATTTAGTTTTGCGCCTTCAAACCATTTAATTTCTGGTTTTGTAAAATCCCAACTTAAAACATTGTCCCATTTTTTGCGCCACACAAAGTGTTCTTCAGCAATTTCTTCCCAAAACGATTCTGGATTTCTTACTGATTTTCTGTAAACTTGAAAGTACTCTTCAAAGTGTTTGATATGATAATTACTCATGATTGATTATGTTTTTATGTATTCCTATTTGATTTTTTTTATAAACTGATTCTATTTCTGGTATTATAGCAATATCGTCTATTGTAGATGGCACATTGTACTCTAAATCGTCTGAAATATGCCTTAACAATTTACGAAGAATTTTACCAGATCTTGTTTTTGGCAATCGCTTAACTACAAAGACATCTTTAAAAGCCGCAACAGCACCAATTTCGTGACGTACGTCTTGTATAATTTCTTTAGAAATTTCATGCTCTTCTGCGTGTTTACCAGATTTAAGAACAATTAATCCAAGAGGTTTTTGACCTTTAATATCGCAGTGTATACCAAAAACCGCACACTCGGCAACAGATTTATGAGACGCTACAATTTCTTCCATCTCTGCAGTAGATAAGCGATGCCCTGCTACGTTAATAATATCGTCTACACGACCAGTAATAAACACATAGCCATCCTCATCCTTATAACCTCCATCTCCAGAAAAATAATAGCCTGGAAACTTATTTAGGTAACCATTTTTAAAGCGATCAGGATTTTCCCAAAGATTTAATAGTGTTCCTGGTGGTAATGGTAATTTTACGGCTACATAACCTTCTACTCCGGCTGCTACTTCTTTTCCTTCTTCATTTAATATTTGAATGTCGTATCCACAAACTGGTAATGATGCAGAGCCTGGTTTTACTTCCATTAACTCCACTCCAGCCATATTTGCCAACATTGGCCAACCACTTTCGGTTTGCCACCAATGATCAATTACCGGAACTTTAAGATGTTGCTCTGTCCAACGTAAAGTTGCTACATCGCAACGTTCACCAGCCAAGAATTGATATTTAAGCGAGCTTAAATCGTATTTTTCAATAAACTCACCATTAGGATCTTCCTTTTTTATAGCTCTTATGGCTGTTGGCGCAGTAAACATTACTTTTACATTATGCTCACTTATTACGCGCCAAAAGGTAGATGCATCTGGTGTTTTAATGGGCTTACCTTCAAATAAAATAGTAGTGTTTCTATTGAGTAAAGGTGCATAAACAATATAACTATGACCTACAACCCAACCTACATCACTTGCTGCCCAATACACATCACCTTCTTCAACTCCATAAACATATTTCATAGAGAATTTCAGTGCAGTGGCATAACCGCCTGTATCTCTAATAATGCCTTTAGGCTTACCTGTTGTTCCTGAAGTGTAAAGAATGTAAGAAGGATGATTAGACGCTACTTTTACAGGTTCTATAGCATCTGATTTTGAAACCAACTCAAGATAGTCAATATCTCTTTTCTGATAAGGTATATCTACACCTAGTTGCCTATCAAAAACAATAACATGCTCTGGTTTATGTGATGCCAACGTTATTGCCTCATCAACAAAAGGCTTATAAGGAATTATACGTTTTATCTCTATACCATTAGATGCTGTAATGATGGCTTTAGGTTTACAATCATCGATTCGTATTGCTAATTCATGAGGTGCAAAACCACCAAAAACTACAGAATGAATAACACCTAAACGCGCACAAGCTAACATGGCATACAAAGCCTGAGGAATCATTGGCATATAAATGACACAAGTATCGCCTTTTTGTAAACCTAATGTTTGTAAACCACCAGCTAGCTTAGAAACTTCTGCATGTAATTCATTAAATGATATGTGTTGTTTTGTATCTGTTACTGGTGAGTCGTAGATAATAGCATTTTGTTCTCCATAGCCGTCCTTAATATGCTTATCAATACACAAATAGCTAAGATTTAATTCTCCATCTTGAAACCACTGCGGATAATCATATTGGTCTCTTCCAAGTATTTTTGATGGAGCTTTAAACCATTCTAATTGCTCTGATTGCTTTTTCCAAAAGGATTCTGGGTGGTTTATACTTTCTAAATAGATATCTTGATAACTCATGGTTTGACTTTTTTATTATTAAATAAACCAAACCAATTTGGGTTTAATACTTTTAACTTTATTAGAGCCCAAAGAATTACCACAAAGCATATACCCATTACAAGCGACTCTAATGGACCTGTAGCTGTTTCACTTTCTAATTTAAAACGGAAATATAAGGTTACAATAACGTAAATACTGATGATAATATCAGACGTTAAAGCATTGATACGAAGACGTTTCATTTTGTTTTACTTTAATTAAACTTAGTTTTCTTTTGCACACAAAACCAAGGTTTAATAAAGCGAAATCTAAGCTATGAGCTCATTAATTTCTGAAACTATTTTTTTTACTGAAAAGGGCTTTGTTAAATATTTATCCGCTCCGAGTTTTAAGCCTTTTTCAATATCCGAAGCTTTATTTTTGGCAGTTAAAAACACCACTTTAGTATTCTTTAACTGATTATTCTCTTTAATTGATTTAAGTGTTTGATAACCATCTACTTTGGGCATCATTACGTCTAACACTATAACGTCTGGAATTACACTTTGTAAAATATCCAACGCTTCACCACCATCTCTTGCAATATACACCTCAAAATCGTGTTTTTTAAAAGTGTACTCTAACGTCATTACTATATTTGGTTCGTCATCGACGATAACTATTTTCTTCATTATTAAAAATGCTTGGTCAATTTACTTAAAAGGTAGCTTAAAACCAAAGGTTGCGCCACTTTTTTCGTTGTTTTTTACCCATATTTTTCCATTATGGTTTTCTACAATTTGTTTACATATGGCTAAACCCAATCCGCTGCCCTCCGGTTTTTGGATATTTTGATTCTTTGATTGGTAAAATTTATCAAAAATATAAGGCAGATCTTGATTTGGCACACCCTTACCGTTATCCGCTATTGTTACTTTTAGATAACCCAATTCAAATTTATAATCAACGATAATTTTCCCTTTTTTAATATCACAAAATTTAATGGCATTAGATATGAGATTGGTTAAGACTTGTACAATACGATCTTCATCATATTCCGCATTAAGATCACTTTTATTTGAGCTTACAATCTCTACTTGCTTTTTATCAGCGATGTGCCTTAAACTATCTATGGTTTTTTGAATTGTGGTTCTAATATTATATTTCTTGATGTTTAACTGTGTGCGCCCTTTTGATAGTTTTTCAAAATCTAAAATATTATGTATAAGTCTAGATAACCTGTCGCTATCTTGTAACATATTTTTAAGAAACTGTGTTTTTATCTCTAGTGGCATATCGTCGTCATCGTCCATTAACAATTCGGTTGTTGCTCTAATACCTGTAATTGGTGTTTTAAGCTCATGAGCTACTGTGTCTAAAAATTCGTCTTTTTGCTTGTCTTTTTCAATGAGTTCTTGGTTTGCATCTTTTAATTGGTTGGTAAGTTTTGTAAGCTCGGAAGATTTTTCTCTAAGCAATTTATTTCTGGCAATGGTTTCTTTAGACTCTTCAAGAATTTTTAATACTTCTACCAAGCTCACCTCATCTTCTTTTACAACACTGGAAATTAGTATCTTAGCCGACGCACTTCCTATGCTTCCTGTTAGTAATTTTTCAGAAAAATTTATTAATCTAGCATCAGCCATTTGAGTATCTAGGGGTAAGTTGTATTTTCTAAAGAATAAGTTTAGCGCACGCTCAGTTCTGGCCTCACCTAAAAACTTAAGTAACACTTTTTTTATATCCGCAACATAGGCTTCGCCTTTCCAGACCAAAGCACCATCTTGTAAATCCGAATAGTTTTTACTGTCCACAAACATCTCAGCATAGTTACGCTCTCTATAGTTTCCTTTTTGTAACACCGAAAATATCATGTAACACAAAAGGTTAACTAAAATACTCCAGAAAAAGGCATGAGCTGGTGGACTTAAAAAATCTATACCGAATAATGCATGAGGTCTTAAAAACGATATGCCTGCAAGGCCATAATGCACTAAATCATCTGATCCATTTATGGCATGTAAAGAAAAAGGCAATATCAACGTGTAAAAAACCACTGTAATACCTGCGATTATTCCTATAATAGTCGCATTAGATGAGCCTCTATTCCAAAACAAACCAATGAAAAATGATGGTGCCAACTGTGCTATAATAACAAAAGCCATTAAGCCTATAGAATATAAAGACAATTCAAAAGAAAAATTAACATAAAACACGTAAGCAATAATAATGATTGAAAAAATTGAAATACGTCTTATGTTTTTTATGTATTTGGCATTTCGTTCTGGATGACTTTTAATAAAATAATCCAAAAAGCCATAAGGTATTACCAGATTATTACTCACCATATTTGATAATGCCAAAGTAGCCACAACAACCATTGAGATTACCGCAGATAACCCTCCTAAAAAAACTAACACCGAAAGAAAAGTATTTCCGTTTTTTAATGGCAACAACAAGGCATAATATTCAGCTTGTTCCGCGTTACCTATAGTTAAATTTCCTGCCCATGCAATAAAAATAACAAAGATGTTAAATAACAATAAATATAATGGAAACATCCAAATTGCATTTTTTAAATGTTTCTCTCTTACATTTTCAACTACTGAAACTTGAAATTGTCTTGGTAATAAGAATATTGCCATAAAAGACAACATTATGGTGTATAACCAATTAAAACCTTCTTCGAACCCACTGATAGTGGTAAGCGAATTAAAATTCTCTGCTTGAGACATTTTAGTATAAATATCCTCAGTACCATCAAACAAAACGTAAGTAACATAAATACCAACAAACAAAAAGAAGGCTAATTTTAAAATAGACTCAAAGGCTACAGACATTATTATACCTTTATGCTTTTCTGATGCATCTGTAGTTTGTGTTCCAAAAAATGTAGCAAAAACAGCCAATAGCAAGGCAATATAAAAAGTAGAATCATCTAGTACTGATGTAGAAACATAACTTGTCTCATCTGATAAAATTTGAAAGGTCTCAGAAACTGCCTTTAATTGCAATGATATGTAAGGCACGATTGCCATGAGACAAACAATCGTAACCAATGCACCTAAAAACCTGTGGTTACCGTAACGCAATGATATAAAATCTGCAATAGAGCTAATTTTATGTTGCTTAGAAATTCTGATAATCTTTTTTAATAAGATTATCCAAAGTGGTGCTGCAATTACTGGCCCAAGATAAATTGGCAGAAAATTTATACCAGAATTAGCTGCAATACCAATGCTTCCATAATACGTCCAGGCAGTGCAGTATACAGCTAAAGACAACGTGTAAACAACTGAATTATTCACCCACTTGCTTTTGGAATTTTTCTCAGCTAAATAAGCAATAAAAAATAAAGCAGCTAGATAAATAATAATTATTAAAAATAAAACGTAATTACTCATAATGACGTTTTAAAACAACATAAGACACTACAATAACCACCAACCATATAGAAAAAACCGAAAGGTAAAATGTCGGAATACCAAACACATGCCCATGATGATTAAATATCAGTAAGAAAGGCAAGTTTAGCATTGCAAATGCTGCTACTGAAAGAATAATTAATTTTTGCTCGTGTCTTTTTTTCATTGGAAACTAAAATACAAAAAACAGTGTTGTAATTACAACACTGTTTTTACTAACTAATAAAACTTGTCAATTAATGACTTTGTGCTTCTCCCGCACCGGATGGAATTCTAATATTTTCTACAATTTCTTGTACATGTTCTGGTGGTGCAGGTGTCATACGAGACACTACAACCGATACAACAACATTAACAAGCATGGCAATTGTACCAAAACCCTCTGGCGAAGTACCAAACCACCATTGGTCTTTTGGTAACGGATCAAAGGTTTTCCAAAGTCCTGTTTTAAAAGCAATCATGTAACCTAACATTATTGTTATACCTACAATCATACCTGCAACTGCACCTTGTCTATTCATTCGCTTATCAAAAATTCCTAAAATAATTGCCAGGAAAAATGAAGCCGCAGCCAAACCAAAGGCTAGGGCAACAATTGCGGCGACAAAACCTGGCGGATAAATACCAAATAAACCTGCAATAATAATAGCTACAACAATAGCTCCTCTTGCCCACATTAATTCTCCTTTATCTGAGATATTTGGTTTTAATTGTTTTTTAATTAAATCGTGGGAAATAGAAGTGGAAATCACTAACAATAAACCTGCTGCAGTTGATAAAGCGGCTGCAATACCACCAGCTGCCACTAAGGCAATAACCCAATTTGGTAAGTTAGCAATTTCTGGATTTGCCAATACCATAATATCTCTATCAACATACAATTCGTTTTCTGTAGCATTAGCATTAGATATCAAACGTTCACCAAATGCTCCTCTGGCATCTGTATAAACAGGTTTTTTGCCATCGATAGCACTTCCTGCTACATACTGAATTTTACCATCTCCATTCTTATCTGACCAAGCAATTAAGCCTGTATCCTCCCAATTTTTGAACCATTGAGGAATCTCTTTATATTCTGTATTACTTACCGTTTCGATTAAGTTAGTTCTTGCAAATACTGCTATTGCTGGTGCAGTTGTATATAAAATAGCTATAAGAAGCAAAGCATAACCAGCAGACTTACGCGCATCTTTTACTTTAGGAACTGTAAAGAAACGTACAATAACGTGTGGTAAACCTGCTGTACCAACCATTAACGCTAAGGTAATAGCAAAGACATCCCAAGTAGACTTGCTACCATCCGTATATTCATTAAACCCTAATTGCGTATGTAAAGCATCCAGTTTATCGAGTAAAAATGTACCATCTTCAACAGTACCACCCATTCCTAATTGTGGTATGATATTGCCTGTCATCTGTATAGATATAAAAAAGGCAGGTACCATAAAAGCAAAGATTAAAACACAATACTGTGCAACTTGCGTATAAGTAATTCCTTTCATTCCGCCTAAAAAGGCAAAAACTAAAACCACCAACATACCAATAATTACACCCAAATTAATATCAACTTGTAAAAATTGCGAAAACACAATTCCAACACCTCTCATCTGTCCGGCTACGTATGTAAATGACACAATTAAAGCACAAATTACTGCCACAGTCCTTGCTGTATTGGAGTAATATCTGTCGCCAATAAAATCTGGCACTGTAAACTTTCCAAATTTTCGTAAGTAAGGTGCTAATAATAAGGCCAAGAGCACGTAACCACCTGTCCAACCCATAAGGAAGACAGAACCATCATAGCCCATAAAGGAAATTAATCCTGCCATTGAGATAAATGACGCAGCACTCATCCAATCTGCAGCTGTTGCCATACCATTTGCTAGTGGCGAAACACCTCCACCAGCAACATAAAAGTCTTTAGTTGAGCCTGCTCTGGCCCAAATTGCAATTCCGAAATATAGCGCAAACGTTACGCCTACTAATATCCATGTCCAAGTTTGTACACTCATAATTTTTTAATTTTTGGTTATTAGTTAAGACTAATCGTCGTAACCATATTTTTTATCTAGTTTATTCATTATTCGTACATATATGAAAATGAGAATTACAAATACATATATAGATCCTTGTTGAGCAAACCAGAAGCCTAGTTTAAACCCACCAAGTCTTATTTCGTTTAGAGCATCCTTAAAAAGTATGCCGCAACCATAGGACACAATGAACCAAATGGCTAAAAGTATTGAAAGATATTTTACATTTTCTTTCCAGTATGCTGTTGCATGTTTTTGTTTATCTGACATGATTAAGTTATTTATAAGAATATGTGTGTTTGAATTGTGAAAACATTTCTGTTTTCTGCACCGGTTAAGCCACTTTTACCCGTTAAATACTCTGCTGTGATCTTAGCAAAGTGGCCATTTATAAAATAGTTAAGTCCTACACCAAACTCACTAGCACTATTAGGTGTGTAATCTAGAGATTGAGTGTTGTATTTTACATAAGGCATTAGCTTTGCATTTCTAAATAAAAGTCCAGCTTGCCCATGAAGAATAGTACCAGATGATGGTACTAAACCACCTCCAGGCGCACCATCAGTATCTCCGTATTTGTAATTGTAGTAGGCGCCAAGTGCACTTATTGCCAATTTATCATTTAAAGGTGCATCGTAAAATACATCAAAAGCAGTATGAAAAACATCCTCTCTATTATCAAGGTTATTAACAGCCAGGGCATCTGGGTGATAATGAAACCCAGCTCCTACACTAAGTACCTTCTTTTTACCTAAGTAAGACCCTACAAAATAAGGGAGCTTATCAGATTCCTTATCAAAAAAATCATACTTAAAATATCCTGCATAGTTCCATGTTCCTGTTCCTACGCTATTATCTACTTGAAAGGTCGGTGTAGGGCCTAATTCACCGATATTATTTCTTGCATTATTTGCAGAAATTCGATATCCAAAATTTCCGAGAGAACCTTTAGCATAAATACCTAAATGCCTTGCAAATTGGTCGCTTGTTGTGATGTTTGACCATGGAAATAATCTAGCATCAGATACCGAGGCACCACCTTGGCCTCCTGGGTTATCTAAGGTCATCATATTTAGGGTACTTTGGTTTGTTAATCTTGAAATTCCATTCCAATAGTGTAAACCAGATCCTATATATAATTTTTGAGGTACTACCGCAAACTCAGCCCAAGCATCGTGCAAAAACAATAAACTTCGCTGATTATTCTGCTGAGAATTTGGATTAGCAGTAAGGTTACCAGCACCTAAACTATTTAGTCCAAAATGGGTTAGTATCAAAAATCTAGGAGATATTTGAGCATAGGCCAAAATTCTTGATCTTCGAATTGAAAATTTAGGGCCTTGTTGTTCAGATCCACCTTGCAGCCACATCTGATGCCAAGTAATAAATCTCATATACTTACTACCGTCTTCATTTAATTTAAATTGCATTGGCTTGTAAGAATGATCAGGCTCAGCATCTTCTTGCTGAGCCCATGACGCAATTGGCACGAGTGCTATTGCCACAAGAAATAAAAATAAACTTGTTTTTTTCATAAAGATTAGTTGTTTAGTTAGTTAAACTTTGGTTTTGTGTGCACCGCTAAACTCTAAAAAACAATCTCTAAAAAAAAAGTTAATATATCTTTCTGTTAATTATGTATATCTTAATCTCGAAAACGCTCCCATTTTATAAGCATAAACTTATCCCCCAACTCAGTAACAAGGGTGCCAGCACCAGATAAGTTTTGAGCATTTGAAAAGTAATTGGCAAGCTCTTTAGCGTTGAGAATTTTATATGTGGGATGGTATTTTGAATTGTAAGGCCTTTTAATATTATATTTCTTAACCCAATTTAAAATACTTACGTGAGAAATCCCTAATATGCGCTCAATCTCACGATACGTTAATCCTTCTAAATATAGCTGAAGTGCCTTATTAACGTAGTAATCGTCAATTTTTTTACCTAACTTATTTACAGTAAAATTATAGTTGCAAGATTTACACCTAAAACGTTGCCTGTTATTAACAATTCCACTTTTTACATAATTGTCAGAACCACAATTAGGACAAAGATCAATTTTCATATATATTAATTTAGCATAAATATATCAAATTAACAATAATATCTACAATAATTAGTTAAATTATTACAAAACAATTAATAAATAGATTAAAAAATAAAATATTTCTTAATAAAAAACAGCTTTTAATGAAGACTGTTAATTTTAATAAAAGACCTCAACTACCTTCTAGCTTTTTAAGTTTTTTAAATTAGTAAAGTAGCGCTTAGATTCCTTAAGTACTTTTGGTGCCAACAGAATGGTAGACACCATAGTTGGAAACGCCATAAATGCAAATACACCATCTATTAAGTTTATCATTACCTCAAAAGGCGTTGTTGCGGCAAGGATTATACTGAGGATGTAGAAATAGTTGTAGTAGTGCTTTCTATCGGCACCTATTAAAAATGACAAACATTTAGTACCATAATACGAATAACTAAACAGCGATGACACGCTAAAGAAAAATACGCAAACCATTAATAAGTATTGACCATACGGTAAAGCTTGCTCAAAGGCAGATGCTGTAAGACTAACACCATTGTCTGTTGTGGTTTGCCAAACACCTGTAACTAAAATTGCTAGTGCAGTGAGTGTACAAACTATTAAGGTGTCTATAACAGGGCCGATCATAGCCACTAATCCTTCCCTTACAGGCTCGGCAGTTTTTGCTGCGCCATGTGCCATTGGTGCTGTTCCGAGACCAGCTTCGTTAGAAAATGCACCGCGTTTAATGCCATGCAAAATCAATGCTCCTAAAACACCTCCTAAAAAAGGTTTATCTTTTGGAAAATAATCTGCTGCAAAAGCATCTGTAATAATCAAGGATAGATATTTTGGGACTTCTTCTAAATAAACACCAAGAATAATCAACACCAATACAAAGTACAGTACTACCATAGCAGGTACCATTTTAGAAGCCCAACGACTAATGCGTTGTATACCACCAAGAATTACAAAACTTGTAACGATGACCAAGATAATAGCAATGATAAGGTTACTGCCAAAAGACACCTCTACTCCATTAGGTCTTAATATAATATCGTTAATGGCTTGTTTTAACTGATTGACATTCACCACTGGTAATGCACCTAACATCCCAAATACACTAAATAAAACCGCCAGGAATTTCCAGTGTTTACCAAGACCTTCAGTAATAAAGTACATAGGCCCACCTTGTATATCTCCATTACTATCCTTCCCTCTGTACAAAATCGCCAATGTCGATGTAAAGTATTTAGTACTCATCCCAACGATAGCACTCATCCACATCCAAAACATAGCACCAGGTCCACCAACTGAAATCGCTAAAGCAACACCTGCAATATTACCCATGCCAATTGTGGAAGATAATGCTGTTGTTAAAGCTTTAAAATGTGAAATTTCACCAGCATCATTTGGATTATCATACTTACCTCTCAACACACTAATAGCATGTCCTAAATATCGAAATGGAATAAACTGCGAACGAATTAATAAATACAATCCGCCACCAACTAAAAGAATTAGCAATGGTAAACCCCAAGCAAAAGATGAAAAAGCTGCTGTAAAATTTTCTAAAGTCTTCATAAGGTTAAAAATAAGGAATCCTTTGCTGTGTTAATAACATATTGATAGTGCAAACTGTAATATATTGATTTTCAAAAAATAAAAAATTAACTTCGCTTATCGGTGGATATAAATCATTGAAACAGATTCATATCCTAGACGTTGTGCTTCATTATAACCAACCACTAACCAATGATAAAATTCTTTCGGAAAATTCGACAAAACTTGATTGCGGAAGGTAAAACTGGAAAATATTTAAAATATGCCCTTGGTGAGATTTTACTCGTAGTGATAGGTATTCTTATCGCTCTACAAATCAACAACTGGAATGAAGCTAAAAAAGAGCGCACATTTGAGATGAAAATGCTCACAGAGATAGAAAAAGCCTTAGAATCGGATATTGATTATTATAAAATGTTAGAAAATCGCATGGAAAGACTCGACTCAGCCTCTGGCGTATTCCTAACGCTTGTTCACGAAAAAGGTGTTTTTGAAGATTCACTTTATAAAAGTGATGGAAGAACACGGTGGTACGGTTTACGAACAGGCATCAACCTTCAGTCTAATACGGGACCGTATGAAGCCTTAAAATCTTCAGGACTGGATAAAATTTCTAATGACAGTTTGAGAAATGCATTGGTCTATTTTTATGATTTTAGATTACCAATCTTCAACGCATTCATAGAGTATGCTAGCCAAGACTATGAAGAGGACGTGGCAACTTTACTGTCTTTTTTAGATAAACCGTATACCGAAATGGTAGATGGTAAGATTGAGGTATATTCTAAATTTCCTGAGGATTTATTTCAAAAAGAGGAATTTTTACGCTTTCTTATGAAGATAAATGGCAGAGCTATCAATAGCAAGCAGACTATTGCCGTAAGTTCAAAATATATGGTAGAATTAAAAAATCACATTAATAATGAAATTTCACCATGATTAAATTTTTTAGAAGGATTCGTCAACGACTTTTGGCAGAAAATAGGATTTCAAAATATGCACTTTATGCCGTTGGCGAAATTTTTTTAGTGGTTATTGGTATTTTAATTGCATTACAAATCAATAATTGGAATGAAAACCGAAAACAGAAGATGACATCCAGGCTGTTAGTCGAACGCTTAAAACAAGCCCTCAATAGGGATATTGAGAACATAACCTATAGGATTGACGATGCTAAGAACATAAAAAAAAGTTTAACAACACTTATGAGTATGTTTGGAGAATCACCAGTCGAAGGTACAAACTCAGAAATAGACAGTTTGCTCTCATGGGCTACTAGAGACTATCTATTAAGCTTTAATCTTAATCCTTTATTAGAGGCCAGAGACAATGGTGAAATTTCACTAATTAATTCAGATTCTCTGAAAAGTAAATTATATGAATTTATAGGTCAGGTAGAATTCATTAATGAACGTGAAAAGAACCTAAACGAGGATAAGGATAATTATTTAGTGCCGTTTTTATACGATAATGTGAACATGCGAAATATACCCTTTCGATTTAAAAAGCTACATAAAGAAAAAGTTGGTGATTCTAAATTAGAAGCATCTAATTATGATGTATTGTTTCAGAACAGAAAGTTTGAAAATATGCTCAACCAACGATTCCTTTATTCTGAAGAAAGAATAATTACCTATCAATATGTAGAGATGTTTCTTAAGGAATTAAGGAATATGTTGATTAAAGAGAATGAAAAAGAGTAAGAAAAAATAACGAAAGCACAACAATGAACTAAGCTAAATTCCAAGCTTTTTTCAATTTAATTTCTTGCAAAGTTAAGTGCTAACCCACGCAACTACTCATAGCCCAACCAATAAACGCAACTACCTAAAAACTACCTTTTTTCACAAAAAAAATATAAAATGAGTAAATCTGACACCAGCCACCACGACGAGCGTATCGCTAATATGAGTTTTGCCTCTGTATATCCGCATTACGTGACCAAAGTAGAAAAGAAAGGCAGAACCAAGGAAGAACTCCACGAAGTCATTGAATGGCTTACTGGCTACAATGAAAACAAACTCAATGAACTTATTGAGCAGAAAGTCAACTTTAAAGACTTTTTTGAGAATGCCAACCTTAATGAAAATGCACATCTCATAAAAGGTGTTATTTGCGGTTATAGAGTTGAAGATATAACCAATACTACCACGCAACAATGCAGGTATTTAGACAAACTCGTAGATGAATTAGCAAAAGGTAGAAAAATGGAAAAAATTCTCCGTCAACCTTAAATTTTCCATTTTAAAAACATGCCAAAAACGCTTTATCATATTTATGTTGTAGAACTTTCTAAGCGTGTATTTACAGAAAATGCCAAGTTTAGAAATGCTAATCCGCAATACAATGGTGTATTAGAGTGTTTATATGTTGGTATGACAAGTAAAAGCCCTAAAGAACGTTTTGAACAACACAAAACAGGTTACAGAAACAAAAAAGGACACAAACTATCGTCTAATATTGTAGAAAAATATGGCTTGTATCTTAGGCCAAGTCTTTATAATCATATAGATCCTTTTTTAACACGAAAAGATGCTATAGTAGCCGAGAAAGCAATCACTTTAGAGTTGCGCAGAGAACGTTACGCGGTTTGGTCTAATTAATAATGCATACTTATCTAATTTGTCATTCTGAACTCGTTTCAGAATCTCACCCTTCTATTTAGTAACCAAAATCTTATATAAGGTTTCTTCGTAGATGGCTTCGTATTGTGGTACAATAGCGTGAATATCAAACTTCTTAGATTGTGCTTTGGCATTAGCTTTAAACGTCTTTAACGTCTCTGGGTCTTTAAGTATCTTAATGGCGTTGGCTGACATATCTGCTACAGCATTAACATCACTTAGATAACCAGAATATCCATCGATATTTACCTCTGGTAATCCACCAGTATTAGTAGATATTACTGGCACTCCACTTGCCATAGCTTCTAAAGCTGCTAAACCAAAACTTTCGGTTTGCGATGGTAGTAAAAACAAGTCACTAAAGCATAGGATACGGTCTATTTCGTTACTGTTTCCAAAGAAAATAACCTTATCACTAATACCCAATTCTTCAGCCAATATTTCAGCGGTCTCTTTTTCTGGGCCTTCACCTACCATCATTAACTTAGCTGGTAACGCTTTCTGAATATTATAAAAAACCTTAATCACATCTGGTATCTGCTTCACTTCGCGCATATTACTAATATGCGTAATGATAAACTCTTCATCTTCTGCCATCATGCCACGCTGACAATCCGTAAATCCATTTACATGCTTTTCTAGATCTATAAAGTTTGGCACTACACTAATGTCTTTTTTAATATTAAAAAGTCGTAAGGTATCTTTTTTCAAACTTTCTGAAACCGAAGTAACGGCATCAGATTTGTTAATACTAAAGGTTACCGCAGGTTTATAAAACGGATGACTACCAACTAGTGTGATATCTGTGCCATGAAGTGTGGTAACGATAGGAATATGAATTCCCTTTTCTAAAAGCATTTGCTGAGCCATATAGGCTGCGTAAGCATGTGGAATCGCATAATGTACATGCAACAACTCTATACCATAAAGTTGCACCATATCTACCAACTTACTAGACAATGCCAACTCATAAGGTTGATAGTGAAATAAAGGGTATTCAGGAACATGGACTTCGTGAAAATGAACATTATTGCTCAACAACTCTAAACGTACTGGTTGACTATAGGTTATAAAGTGAATTTCGTGACCGCGTTTAGAGAGCTCTAAACCTAATTCTGTAGCTACTACACCACTACCACCAAATGTTGGGTAACAAACAATTCCTATTTTCATGTGTTAATATTTATTGCCTGCTTTATAGCAGACATTTTTTTAATGGGCACATGGAACATCCTATTATCATATTTGCTGTACAATCTATGATTAATCATGGATGTTTCATCTAAAACTTTTGAATGATTAAAGCTAATATGTATAAAGTCTTGGATCTTTTTAAATCCTTACAAATTTATAATACGTGTTAAAGTTAGCAGATTTGAATTGGTACAAAGTAACTTTTAGCACTTTTTAACGTATAGCACTAATCTATAATCGCTTCATAAATGAGTCGCTGAATTTCGGTTCTGATGTTCTCTCTAAGCAATAAATTCTTGCCAGCCTCTGGATAAGTTCTATTGGCTAAAAACACGTAAACGATTTCTTCTTCAGGATCTGCCCAAGCATAAGTACCCGTAAAACCAGAGTGCCCAAAACTAGTCATTGAGATACAACCGCAAGTAGGACCTTCTTCACCTAATTGTGGTTTATCGAAGCCTATACCTCTCCTATTATCACTTTCGCAATAATAACAGGTGTTAAACTTATCTATAGTTTCGGATTTAAAGTAACGTTTTCCACCATAAAATCCTTTTTGTAAGTACATCTGCATAATCTTTGCCACATCATTGGCATTACTAAAAACACCAGCATGGCCACCAATGCCTCCTTGCATAGCGGCTCCCATGTCGTGCACATAACCATGAACCTTTTTATACCTATAATAGCTATCCACTTCAGTTGGTACAATGTCTTTTAGACTAAACGTTTTTCTTGGGTTGTATGTGGTGTAATTTGCACCTAATGACTTGTAGAAACGATCTTGAGTTATTTCGTGTAAAGATTTATCATAAAAGCCTTCCAGATAGTTTTTAAGGATGTAATATGGCAGATCACTATAACGATAACGCAATCTTGAAAGTAAATCACTCTCCTTTATAATTTCTTGTATAGAGTCCTTGTAATCGTTGCGCATAAAGAGTGTGTTGGTAACCTCTATATTAAAATCCTTAGAACGTTTTGTTCTGTAATATTTAGGATCTGGTTTCTTTGTAACAGTATCTAAAGTTGCATAATAGAAAGGAATCCAAGGTTTTAACTGCGCATAATGCGATAACATTCGTTTTAAAGTAATGTTCTTTTTATTAGACTTTTTATACGCTGGAAGTAAATCTCCTAGCTTTGAATCTAATGACACGGAACCTTGTTGCTCTAATTCCATAAGTACAGGAAGCGTCGCAATAATTTTTGTTAAAGATGCTACGTCATAAATATCATCAAAGTCTACCTTGTTCTTCTTAGAGTAGGTGTGATAACCAAAATTCTTGTTATAAATAACTTTTCCACGTCTAGCTACCAAAAGTTGAATACCAGGAGTCATTCTATTGTTAACAGCATGATTGGCAACAGAATCTATTCTGCTTAAAAGCTTAGAATCCATACCAACACGCTCTGGTAAACCGTAACTAAGATTAGATAGCGCATTATAAGTTAAGCCTGTACCTACAGGGAAGAACTCACCAGTACTTACAGGTAACTTGCCTTTTGCACCTATTCCGCCAAAAATAAGCTGAGCCGATTTTTGTTGAGCGATAGTACTATTCTGATAACTCATTACAATGGCTTCTATGTTTTCTACAGAGCGTAAATCGTTTAATGTATAAGGTCTTGCAAATACATCTAAGATTACAGTAGTGCTTCTAGCAATTTCGTATAGCCATGCTAACTCTTTTTGTGAGAATTCATAAGCTTTCCAAGGGTTGTCATTAGATTTATGAAACCCAACTACCACAGTATTATAATTCTGTAGTTTGGTCATAATTTCGTCTAATTTTTCTCCTTTTATGTGATGTACTTTAGTATATTTTTTTAATTCGTTGTAAAAGGCTGATCCACTTGCGTCTCCTAATTCTACATAAGCTATATTTTTGGTTTGCAGGTCTCTAAGTGGCAGTACATCATCTTTATTTTTCACCACAGTAATAGCATTCTCCATAAGGGTTTCGTAAAGTACGTCGTCTTCAAGTCTATTTAAGTCCTTAGCTAGACCGTACAGACCCACTGGTGAGTAATTATGCAAACCAACCTTGTACTTTGCCATCAGAATCTTCTTAACAGAATGTGACAATCGCTCTTCGCTTATTTTCTTATCCTCGTAAGCTTCCATAATCCTTTCTATGCCTTTCTCAGGGTCTTCAGACATTAGCAAGACGTCATTTCCTGCTAAAAATGCCATTAAATCAATTTCGCCACCTTTAGAAATTACACTAGTTGTAATACCATCAACGTTTTTTTCTACATAATCTGCAGCACCTTTCATGGTTAAGGCATCTGTAAAAATTAAACCTTTAAAACCTAATTCACCCTTAAGAATATCTGTAACAATATGTTTTGATAAGGACGATGGAAAACCTCGTCTTTTTTCTAAACTTGGAACATTGAGGTGCGCAACCATAACGCTAGACAAACCCTCGCTTATGAGCTTTCTATAAGGATACAGTTCTATAGAATCTATTCGTTTTTCACTAAAGGAAACCGTTGGTAAGGTTTTATGGGAATCATCTTCGGTATCACCATGACCTGGAAAATGCTTGGCATTTGCCAAAACTCCTGCACTTTGCATACCATTCATAAATGCTAATCCTTTGGCTGTAACATTGTCTCTATCTTCACCAAATGAACGATTACCAATGATTGGGTTTTTGGGATTGGTATTGATATCCACAACTGGTGCAAAATTAAAATGTACACCCAAACGTTTGCAATGCTCACCGATTTGTCTTCCGGTTTGTTCTACCAAACTATCATCTTTAATAGCTCCTAGCGTCATATTCCACGGAAACGCATACGTAGAGTCTAAGCGCATACTCAAACCCCATTCTGCATCCATACCCACCAACAAAGGCACTTTAGATGTTGCTTGCAAAAGGTTATTTAATTTGGCTTGACGGTATGATCCACCATTAGAATAAATAACACCTCCAATGTGTTCCTCTTTTATTAAATCGACGATTTTATTATTAACCTTCTCATTATTTTTTGAAAATACCTGAACCATAAAAAGCTGACCTACACGCTCTTTTAAGGTCATAGCATTGTAAATACTATCTACCCATTTTTGTTGTTGCGCTGTATCTTTGGTTAATAATGGATTAGGAGTTGCTTCTTGGGCAATACTAATCTGAACACAAAAAGCTATTAGAATAAGGGACAAATATCGCATACATCAATCTTTTCTCGTTTGTAATTTTAATAACGAATACTATGCCAAAATAGCATATTTAATAAGAAGTAAAAAGACTTTAGGATAGTTTTATAAACCGTATAATTAACAGTAATACATAGTTACACCAAATCTATATGACGGTCGTGGTAACCCAGTAAATAGAGCACACCATCCAAACCAATACTAGAAATGGAGTTCTGGGCATTATCCTTAACTTTTGGCTTAGCATGAAACGCAATACCTAAACCTGCTAAATTGAGCATTTGTAAGTCATTTGCGCCATCGCCTACAGCAATAGTCTGCTCTATATCAATACCCATATTATCCGCTAATAATTGAAGATACTCGGCTTTTTTATAACCATCAACAATGTCACCAACATAACCACCTGTAAGTACACCATCTTTGATTTCTAACGTATTGGCATACACAAAGTCTATGTCTAATTTTTCTTGAAGGTAGTGCCCAAAATAAGTAAATCCGCCAGATAAAATTGCAGTTTTATAACCGTAATAATGAAGCGTATCTATAAGTCGTTTTGCGCCTTTGGTAATTGGTAAATTTTCTGCAACATCCTTTAAAACAGCTTCACTGAGTCCTTCTAAAAGCTTCATACGTTTTTTGAAACTCTCCTGAAAATCTATTTCCCCTTGCATGGCAGACGCTGTAATAGCCTTTACCTCATTACCAACTCCAGCGCGCTCTGCCAATTCATCTATAACTTCAGTTTGGATTAAGGTTGAATCCATATCAAAACACACCAAACGACGGTTACGCCTAAACATGCTGTCTTCCTGAAAAGCAATATCAACATCCAACGCATGCGATATATCCATAAATCTTGATGTAAACTCAGACTTGTCATCGAGTTTACCACGAATGGAAAGCTGAATTGATGCTCTAGGGTACTCTTCTTCTTTTACTAAAGATGTACGACCGGTTAATCGCTTTATGGAATCTATGTTCAGGTTCTTTTCTGATATAACTTTGGTGACCTCAGAAATTTGCTCTGCTTTTAGTTTTTCGCCTAAAATGGTAACGATATACCGATCCTTTCCTTGCATACTTACCCAGTGCTCGTAATTCTCTAAGGATATTGGTGTAAACTTTGCTGTAATACCTAATTCATAAGCCTTAAATAATAAGTCTTTTAGGACTGCTGCTGATTTTTTTCCGGTTTTTATTTCGAACATCATACCTAATGACAAGGTATCGTGGATATTAGCCTGACCAATATCTAAAATCTTAGCATCATAGGCTGCCAAAACATTGGTTAAAGACGATGTTAAGCCTGGTTTATCTTGTCCTGAAATATTTAATAAGAAAATATCTGTGCCCACGTTCTATTGACGATTTACGAATTTAGAATGACGAATTAGAGAATTTAAGTTCCTAAATAAGTTAGTGTAAAAATGAACATTCTTTCTTAAAAAAGAAAATTATTAGCAGTTCATATATTGTAATTTTATAGTACTTTTATTGAGGATGCTTCAATCTGAAGATTTATTTAATAAACCGACTGTGCCAACTTTCACTTGCTGGTACCTCCCAATTGTCTTTAAACTCTGCGATATTAGTGACTAGGTTATTAAAAACAATGGTATTTTTGGATACAGAATTATTTTTAGCCATTTTTTTGAAGTCCATTAATGGTTTGTAGGCAATGAATTCCCCTTGTTTAAAGGACACATTCATCTTATCCATTAAATCGACATTATAGTCTTTTTCTAACTGTTGAATAAAATGTACAGATGCATCAATTGAGCAACCTGTAGCCATGTTAAGATTTTGATTTAAAGCAATAACGATAAAGCGCTTGTAGACAATCTTAAAGCCAGCTTGTAAATCTTTACCATGTGCCGTCCAGGCTTCTATAAAAGTTTTAAGCTTAGAGGTTAAAGCTTTTATTTCTTCTTCAGAAAAACTTCTGTTAGCTTGGTATATCCAAACGCGTGATTCGTCTGGTAATGTATCAAAATCTACGAGCATATAATAAATTTATGAATTGGCAATCAACTCGGCGATATCCAATACCGAAATTTCACCTTCTTTTTCCTTGGCTTTTACACCATCGGTCATCATAGTATTACAGTATGGGCAACCTGTGGCAATAATATCTGGCTTGGTTTCTAGAGCGTCTTCTGTTCTAAGCACATTGATATCCATATTCCCTTTTTCGGGCTCTTTAAACATTTGGGCACCACCTGCACCACAACATAAAGCTGTAGATTTGTGGCGTTTCATCTCAATAAGGTTAGCATTGGTTTGTTTAAGAACATCTCTTGGTGCGTCATACTCGCTATTGGCACGACCTAAGTAGCATGGATCATGAAATGTAATACGCTTTCCTTTGTAGGTGTTTCCTTCTAAAGTTAGACGACCAGAACTTATTAATTCTTTTATAAATTGGGTATGGTGTACCACATCATAGTTACCGCCAAGACTAGGATATTCGTTTTTAATACAATTATAAGAATGCGGATCGCAGGTAACAATGCGCTTCACCTCATAAGCATTAAGAATTTCAATATTCATCATGGCTTGCATCTGAAACAAAAACTCATTACCAGCACGTTTAGCAACATCGCCTGTATTACTTTCTTCCTCACCCAATACAGCAAACGCTACATTGGCCTTGTGTAGAATTTTTACAAAAGCCTTTGATATTTTTTTCGCTCTATCATCGTAACTACCAGCAGAACCAACCCAAAATAAAATTTCTGGTTGCTTACCTTCTGCCATAAACTCTGCCATTGTTGGCACTTTTAGTTCTTCGCTCATCTCTTAGATGTTTATTTTTTATGAGTTGAATCGTTTAATCGTTTATATATTGAATCAAAAGCAAATTAAACGCTTAAACGAATCAACGTTCTAGTCTTCTTTAGCCCAATTTAAACGATCCATTTGGTTATAAGGCCAAGGTGCACCATTGTTTTCTATATTGGTCATCATGTTATTTAGCTCCATAGGTGCTGCACTTTGCTCCATTACAAGGTAGCGTCGCATATCTAAAATAATAGATAACGGATTAATGCTCACAGGGCACTCTTCTACACAAGCATTACAAGTGGTACATGCCCAAAGCTCTTCATTAGTAATATAATCTCCTAGTAATTGTTTGCCATCATCTTTAAATTCTCCACCATTGGCATCTATATTCTTTCCTACTTCTTCTAGACGATCGCGTGTATCCATCATAATCTTTCGAGGAGACAGTTTTTTACCTGTGAGATTGGCGGGACAAGCAGAGGTGCAACGACCACACTCGGTACAGGTGTAGGCATTAAGAAGTTGAATTTGGTTTAGATCCATAACATCACTTGCACCAAACTTTGCTGGCACTTCATCTTCTGCTCCTTCTGGTGCTGCGGCAAACGGATCTGCATTAGGATCCATCATCAACTTTACCTCTTTAGTAACAGCTTCTAGATTGTTAAATTTGCCTTTGGGCGTTACACTGCCAAAATAGGTATTCGGAAATGCTAAAAGAATATGTAAATGTTTAGAATAATACAGGTAGTTTAAGAAAATTAGTATACCCACAATGTGTAGCCACCATGCGGTACGCTCTATAATGTGTAAAGTATCTGGATTATCTCCAAACCAAGGTGCTATAAATTGTGAAACAACATTGCCATGGCCTAAATTCTGAAACGTTGTATCTGTAGCATTCATTATTAAAAACAAGCACATAAGCACCACTTCAAAATATAAAATAATGTTACCATCGTTCTTTGGCCAGCCGCTCATTTCTGAACTTAGAAAACGCTTTAGTTTTATGACGTTACGTCGCAACCAAAATATAACCACAGACACTAAAACTAGTACTGCCAAAATTTCAAACGAACCTATTAAAAAACCGTATACCGATTCTGGTAAAACCTTAAGACCAACACGATGTGTACCAAAAAGACCATCGATAATAATTTCTAATACTTCAATATTTATAATAATAAAACCTACATAAACAACAATGTGCAAAAACCCTGCGATTGGTCGTTTTACCATTTTACTTTGGCCAAGCGCAATTCTGGCCATATTACGCCAACGTTCGCCTTTGTTATCGGTCGCATCAACAGCTTTACCCAGCTTAATGTTGCGGATTAGCTTTTTTATATTGAGTGTAAAGTACCCAATACCTAATGCCAAGATGATTAAAAAAAGAATATTTGGAATGTATTGCATAACTAAGACGTCTAATTAGTATTGATCTGCTCTGGTGTTGGTTCCGTATAAGGAATTTCGCGCTTAGAAAGAATCCTTCTATAGCGTGCAGGATGTAATTTTATATCCAGTAACAACAGTTGCAACTCTTTTGAGGCGGCTTCAAGGTTGTTGTAAAGACCAACGTCGTTAAGTAGCTTACCAAGTGTGCCATCGTTACTGTTTATTTTTGCTAATAATACATTTATGGATGTCAACGATTCATCAAATTTAGATACAGTTTTAGAGAGTTCCATATCTTTTATATCGTCTGACAACTTTGCAAGATTAGTACTGGTATTGTTAAAGTTATCTAGTATTGAATCAATCTTAGCATCGTTGGTTTTTATAAGACCTTGTACCGTGTAAGATAACGACTTAAACGATTTTAGCGTAGCATTAAGCTCTTCAATAGTATGTTTCAATCCTACTTCAGACTCGTCAACAACTAACTTATTAAGATTGGTCATTAAGGTATCTGCTGAACGTATGGTACTGTCTAGATCAGAGCTAATTCCTGAAAAATTACTTTTTAAAGATGTTATTAAGCCTGGTTGTACTTCTGATGTTATAAAATCGCCTGGCTTGGCTAATTCTCCTTCGTTAGAGTTTACAATGGCCAGTGCATTACCTCCCATTAAACCGGTTTCATAAAGCCTAATGGTACTACTTTTAGAAAACTTCAACTTAGGATTCACAGAAAACGATACTCTTGTTTTTCCGGTTTCAAAATCGTATTTAATTTCCTCAACCTTGCCGACCTTATTCCCTTTTACAGTGACAGAAGATGATGGGCTCAACGCATTATAATCAAACTCTGTATAGTAGGTGTTGGTATTGGAGAAAATATCATCCCCTTTTAAAAACGAAAACAAATAAATGAAAAGAGCGATACCAGATAATACTAATATTGCGGTTTTTACTTCTCTTGAAATTCTCAATGGGTCTGGATTTGATTAAAAACAAAATTAGCAATAAAATTATTAATAATAATTCTAATTAGTAGCAGATTTTAAAGCCTCATCAAGGGTAATCTGCGTGCCGCTTTTATTAAAAGCTACAACAAAGCTTGTAGTGTAGCCTTTAGACTTAGCCTCTTCTTGCAATTGTTTTACTTTGTTATAATCTGATGTGCTGCCGTAAAAATATTTATAAAGCTTACCGACTTTAAGCTTACTGATTTCAGACAAGCCCTTAAAATTGTACGATTTTGGAGCTAAATCCTTAGAACTCGCTGCAATTTGCACTTTAAAGGTAATGCCCTCATAAACCAATGGTAGACGCTCCAAGGTCGCTACAGTATCTACATCTAGTTTTTCAGTGCCTAGGATACTACGCCCTACATTTTGATCTATTTCTTTTTTATAATCTACAATGGCATCTTTAATAGCACTGGCCATTTTAGACTGTCCGGCTTTTGTGTTTAAATAAGCACCTTCTTTAGTATTGGTTAAAAAACCAACTTCTACCAAAACACTAGGCATGTAGGTGTTTCGTATTACAAGAAGACTTGCTTGCTTTAAACCTCTACTCTTTCGTTTGGCCTTACTAATAAAGCTATCCTCTATTTTACGCGCCAATGCAATGCTTTGTTCTACATAGACTTCTTGTTCAATACCAATAGCTATGGTAGACTCTGGAGAACTCGGATCAAAACCTTCATAATGCTGCTCATAGTTATCCTCCAAAAAAATCACTTCATTCTCACGCTTGGCCACCTCAAAGTTTCTTCCAGTATTTTTTTCACCCAAAACAAAAGTCTCTGTACCAGAGGCTTGAGAGCTATGCGCGTTGCAATGTATAGATACAAACAAGTCGGCATCTGCTTTATTTGCAATATTGGCGCGCTCATGCAACTCTACAAACACATCGGTTTTACGTGTGTAAATGACTTTGATGTCTTTATTCTTTTCTAACTCCTTTCCAACTTCTAATGTAACGTTAAGCGCTATGTTTTTTTCTTTGTAACCATTACCTAAGTTGCCAGAATCATGACCACCATGCCCAGCATCCAACACTACAACAAACTTATCCTCTTGGGCATACAGTGGCTCCAAGCATGTTAAAGAAGTGATAAAAGTGAATAGCAAGAATACTATTATATATTTTCGCGTCGTTTGCATATGTAATCTAACGGTTTATAAACTCTAATTATTACGCTGTGTATTTAGTAATATCCTATTTTTAAACTTTAGAAATTTTAATAAGATAATCACAAAAAAATATCTGTACTTTTGGCGTTTCAAAAACCGAGCCATAATTTTACAAAAATACATCTAAAAGGATTGCGTACAAATAGTTTACACATACTTTTTGCCTTGAGTTTTACAGTGTTTATCAACACGTTGAGCTTGGCTCAAGAATTACCAAAAAAAAATGAAGGTATCCCTTCTGAGCAAAAAACCGATACCACTGTTGTGGCTAAAGATAGGATTGAAATCCTAGCGGACTCCTTATTAAATCCGCCAGTAAGTACCAAAACCGTTGACTCTACCAAAAATGATTCTCTTAAAAAAGAGGGGTTTCTAAAAGACGTCGTAACATATAAAGCTAAAGATTACGTAGCCATAAATCAAAAAAAGCAACAAATAAGATTGTTTAACGAGGCCGTAGTGCAGTACGAGGATATGGAGATTAAGGCTGGTATTATTGTTATAGATTACAGCAAAAATCTGGTATATGCTGGCAGACTAAAAGACTCAACAGGATACTCACAAAAACCCGTTTTTACACAAGGTGCTAATGTTATCGAACCCGATTCCATTATTTTCAACACAGACTCTAGAAAAGCCCTTATTTTTAATTCAGTAACCGAACAAAGCGGCGGAACTGTTATTGCCGAGCGTACCAAAAGAGAAAACGACTCTGTATATTTTATATCTCGAGGTAAATTTACAACCTCAGAAAACCTCGAAGATCCCGAGTACTATATCTTAATGAACAAAGCTAAGATTGTGCCTAACAAAAAGATTGTAACTGGTATGAGCCAAATGTACATTTACGATGTACCAACACCCATCGCTCTTCCTTTTGCGTTTTTCCCAATGTCCAAAAAACAAACCTCTGGTATCATTTTCCCATCCTTTGGCGAAGACACGGGTAACGACAGAGGGTATTTTTTACAAAACGGTGGCTATTATTTTGCAATCAGTGATTATGTAGATTTGGCTGTATTGGGTGATTACTACACCAATGGTAGTTATGGTATACGATTACAAAGCAACTATGCAGTACGTTATAAGTTTAGAGGTAATTTTGGGTTTAGGTACGAGAAACTACTCAATAGCGAGCGTGGTTTTCCAGATTTTAGAGAAAGTACAATCTACAATATAAGATGGTCGCATAGTCAAGACGCCAAAGCCAATCCAAACTCTAGATTCTCGGCATCGGTAAACTTGGGTAGTAGTCAGTTTTTTTCACAATCCATCAACCAAGCCAATTTAGCAAATACGCTAACCAATACGTTGGCATCATCGGTGTCGTATTCAAAAACCTTTCAGGGAGAGCCTCAGGTTAATCTAAACCTTACGGCCACTCATAATCAAAATACCAATACAGAGGCCATCAATCTAACATTGCCAACCATGCAGGCCTCTATGACCAGAGTTTTTCCTTTTGCACCAAAATCAGGCACAAAAAAGGGAGCCATTCAAAACATTAACTTTCAGGTAAACACAAGAGGCGAATATCGCATACAAACTACAGATTCCTTATTCGGAAAAAGTGAAATGTTCGATGATGCCGTAGCTGGTGTAAGGCACTCTATTCCTGTAACTACTAACTTTAAAGTCTTTAATCACTTTAGCGCTAGCGTTAACGCCAATTTTGATGAAAACTGGACATTCAGTACCGTAAAACGAAACACAATTTTTGAAGATGAAACCTCAGAAGCCATAAAAATCAATGGTTTCGATCGTTTTTTAACTTACAACTTTGGTACCAGTATTGGCACCACGCTCTATGGTATGTTCAACTTTAAGAAAAAAGACAACAACCCCAAAATACAAGCCATTAGGCATGTTATGCGGCCTTCTATAAGCTACAGCGTTTCACCAGCTTTTGACCAATATTATGAAACTTACGATGTCATCGATGCCGATGGTACAACCATAGATCAAGTAGAATATACCCGATTCGAAAATTCCCTGTTTGGCAGACCTGGCAACCGCTATTCTAGCAATATAGGCATAGATATAGGTAATAATTTTGAAGCAAAGGTGCGCTCTAAAGACTCAACCGAAACAGAACCAAAAAAGATCTTTTTACTAAACAACCTAAACTTAAGAGCAAACTACGACCTCGCAGCAGATTCTCTCAATTGGTCAGATGTAACAGTCTCGGGTGGCACACAAATTCTTAACAAAAAAATGAACATTAACTTTGGTATGCGCCTTAACCCCTATGCCTTAGACAGTAACAATAACATCATCAATACATTTAATATCAATAACGGAGGTAGCTTATTTAGAATGACCTCTGCAAACCTAAACATAAGTTACAGCTTAAATAACGATAGTTTTTCTGGCAAGGATAAAGAAGAGGAAAGAGACGAAGAAGCAGAACGCAACAGCGCCACGGCAAACGCAAGAGCAGATGATCTTTTTGGTGTGTCTCAAGATTTCGCAGACCAACGCCTTGGCGATCGAAAGAAGGAAAAAAGTGATGTGGAAGAAGAAAATAATGATTTCTACAATTATAAAATGCCATGGAGCCTAAGACTATCTTACGTGGCCAACTATAACAATACAAGGCGACAAAACGAAATTACATCCCATTCCTTAATGTTTTCAGGTGATGTAGAATTATCTCCGCGATGGTCCATTGGTGCATCATCAGGTTACGACTTCTTAAATCAAGGCTTTACCTTTACGCAGTTACGCTTTGAGCGCGATCTATTAAGCTGGAGAATGAATTTCTCATGGATTCCCTTTGGTCGAAATCAATCGTGGAACTTCTTCATCGGCATTAAGTCTAACTTACTAAAAGACTTAAAATACGATCAACGTCGCCAACCAGACCGTCAATTGGGTAACTAACCGTCAGTTCGAGTGTTTTTAATCGCTAGCAAAGCGATTAAAAATGTATCGAGAACCATTAAAGCAACGGTCAGTCTGAGCCTGTCGAAGACCAAACAAAACCAATACCCACAGTAACCGCCAAACCAAATTCCAACATGTCATGCTGAACTTGCTTCAGTAATTCAGCATCTCATCAAACCACAAAACAAATCTACCGTCAGTTCGAGTGTTTTTAATCGCTAGCAAAGCGATTAAAAATGTATCGAGAACCATTAAAGCAACGGTCAGTCTGAGCCTGTCGAAGACCAAACAAAACCAATACCCACAGAGACCGCCAAACTAAATTGCGACATGTCATGCTGAACTTGCCTCAGTAATTCAGCATCTCATCAAACCACAAAACAAATCTACCGTCAGTTCGAGTGTTTTTAATCGCTAGCAAAGCGATTAAAAAAGTATCGAGAACCATTAAAGCAACGGTCAGTCTGAGCCTGTCGAAGACCAAACAAAACCAATACCCACAGTAACCGCCAAACTAAATTGCGACATGTCATGCTGAACTTGCTTCAGTAATTCAGCATCTCATCAAACCACAAAACAAATCTACCGTCAGTTCGAGTGTTTTTAACCGCTAGCAAAGCGATTAAAAATGTATCGAGAACCATTAAAGCAACTGTCAGTCTGAACCTGTCGAAGACCAAACAAAACCAATACCCACAGTAACCGCCAAACCAAATTCCAACAAGTCATGCTGAACTTGCTTCAGTAATTCAGCATCTCATCAAACCACAAAACAAATCTACCGTCAGTTCGAGTGTTTTTAATCGCTAGCAAAGCGATTAAAAATGTATCGAGAACCATCAAAGCAACTATCAGTCTGAACCTGTCGAAGACCAAACAAAACCAATACCCACAGTAATCGCCAAACCAAATTCCAACAAGTCATGCTGAACTTGCTTCAGTAATTCAGCATCTCATCAAACCACAAAACAAATCTACCGTCAGTTCGAGTGTTTTTAACCGCTAGCAAAGCGATTAAAAATGTATCGAGAACCATTAAAGCAACGGTCAGTCTGAACCTGTCGAAGACCAAACAAAACCAATACCCACAGTAACCGCCAAACCAAATTCCAACATGTCATGCTGAACTTACCTCAGTAATTCAGCATCTCATCAAACCACAAAACAAATCTACCGTCAGTTCGAGTGTTTTTAACCGCTAGCAAAGCGATTAAAAATGTATCGAGAACCATTAAAACAACGGTCAGTCTGAACCTGTCGAAGACCAAACAAAACCAATACCCACAGTAACCGCCAAACCAAATTCCAACATGTCATGCTGAACTTGCTTCAGTAATTCAGCATCTCATCAAACCACAAAACAAATCTACCGTCAGTTCGAGTGTTTTTAACCGCTAGCAAAGCGATTAAAAATGTATCGAGAACCATTAAAGCAACGGTCAGTCTGAGCCTGTCGAAGACCAAACAAAACCAATACCCACAGTAACCGCCAAACCAAATTCCAACATGTCATGCTGAACTTGCTTCAGTAATTCAGCATCTCATCAAACCACAAAACAAATCTACCGTCAGTTCGAGTGTTTTTAATCGCTAGCAAAGCGATTAAAAAAGTATCGAGAACCATTAAAGCAACGGTCAGTCTGAGCCTCTCGAAGACCAAACAAAACCAATACCCACAGTAACCGCCAAACTAAATTGCGACATGTCATGCTGAGCTTGCTTCAGTAATTCAGCATCTCATCAAACCACAAAACAAATCTACCGTCAGTTCGAGTGTTTTTAACCGCTAGCAAAGCGATTAAAAATGTATCGAGAACTATTAAAGCAACGGTCAGTCTGAGCCTGTCGAAGACCAAACAAAACCAATACCCACAGTAACCGCCAAACCAAATTCCAACAAGTCATGCTGAACTTGCTTCAGTAATTCAGCATCTCATCAAACCACAAAACAAATCTACCGTCAGTTCGAGTGTTTTTAACCGCTAGCAAAGCGATTAAAAATGTATCGAGAACCATTAAAGCAACGGTCAGTCTGAACCTGTCGAAGACCAAACAAAACCAATACCCACAGTAACCGCCAAACCAAATTCCAACATGTCATGCTGAACTTACCTCAGTAATTCAGCATCTCATCAAACCACAAAACAAATCTACCGTCAGTTCGAGTGTTTTTAACCGCTAGCAAAGCGATTAAAAATGTATCGAGAACCATTAAAACAACGGTCAGTCTGAGCCTGTCGAAGACCAAACAAAACCAAAAACAAAATAGTCACCATTTTATTCTAAAAAACCACGCAAATTACCGAATTTTAAACCCACTAATAATTGAAGCAACCTATACGCATGAAAACTATAATCAACACACCAAACGCACCAGCACCAATTGGCCCTTACAACCAAGCTGTTTTAGTAAACAATACCTTGTACACCTCTGGGCAAATAGCCTTGCATCCTAAGACCATGCAATTGGTTATGGATACCATTGAGGCCGAAACAAAACAGGTTATGGAAAACATGAAAGCAGTTTTAGCTGCTGCAGACATGACCTTTAATAACGTTATTAAAACATCCATCTTTATTAGCGATATGCACAACTTTGCCAAAATCAATGCCGTATATGCCACGTATTTTAATGAAGACACTGCACCTGCAAGAGAAACTGTTGAAGTAGCCAACCTACCTAAGTTTGTAAATGTAGAGATCAGTATGATTGCGGTGAAATAGGTGGTGTGACACTTATCGGAAAAGTATAAAATTCAGTTACGGTTAAGTTAGCGATTATTTTTCGGTTGAGCTAAAAGCTAAACACACCCCATCTTTGTTTAAGCAATTGAATAGCCATGAGTTATACACGTTGTCAGGCTTAGTTATTATCAAATAGGTCAAAATCAAAGTTCGGGTTTTTAAAACAAAATGTCTATACCTAACTTCATGTATTTTTCATTAACTTTATAAAGAGACTAGGAAAAACACAACCTCATCTGTTATATCCTTGTAGAACCAAAGTAACCCTCCAACAACTTTGCTACCTACAACTATAACAAACCAATTAATTACATCCATACTATGAAAAAATCACTTGCACTTCTTTTCGTTTTAGTTTTCGCTTTCTCGTGTTCTAAAGAGCAAAGCAACGATAGCTCTGGAGATTACAACATCACCGGAAAATTTCTAACGCCAAACGGATTAGACCCAGTGGCTAAAGCCAGTGTTAAACTATATAAAGACGGTACCTTAATACAAGATGCCCTTACGGATAGTGAAGGCAATTTTATACTCAACAACCTTACTAAAGACAGCTATGAGTTGTCTATATCAAAGGGGCAGTTTAAAACCTCAACCTCGGCAAACCTTAGCGACCTTATCGATGCACTTACATTCAATCTAGATAGTTTACCAATTAATCAATTACCATCAATCGCCGTTGTTACAGGAAGCTACGATCATATCGAAGAGGTCTTGTACAACATCGGTTTGGTAGATCCAATAACAGAACAACCGCTTTTCGATATTATTGATGGTCAAGATATTGCCAATCGTAATGTACATCATGGTCACCACCAGAGCAATGCTAGCGCAAAACGAACCAATCCAATGTTAGCACCTAATGTAGATTTTGGGTTTGGAGAGTTTATAGAATCTCCAACGCTTTTAGGCAACTACGATATTATTTTCTTAAACTGTGGCTTAAATGAAACAAAAACAGATTTTGGCAACAATCTAAATGATTATGTAAACAATGGCGGTTTGTTATATGCAACAGATTGGGCATATGCCTACCTTAATTTTATAACTCAAGGTGGCGCTGACTATTTAAGTTTCTATAATCCTGAAAAAAGCGGAACGTCTTTATCTACTGATGCAGAAATCCTAGACCAAACACTAATAGATTGGTTAGATTTAAACTTTGGTATACAAGTACCAAACGCCACAGTAACTATCGATGAATTTCTTGGAGGTTGGCAGGTTGTAGATACTTACAATGCTGCAACAGTTATTCCTTGGTTATACGGCCCAATAGAATATGATGGTATAAGCGAAAATAAGCATTTGGCCTACACCTTCTTACATGGTAATGGAGGTGTGTTATATTCTTCATTTCATACCGAAAATAACACAACCGATGCCACAACCGTTGAACGGTTAATGCAGTATATGGTTTTTGAATTAGCGGATATAAAGGTTCAAGTACAATAAGTCTTCAAAAGAATATAAGCCATAAAAAGAGTCGCTAAACCTTAAATCAGTGCCGTTTATGCCAAATATTTTAATAAAAGCACAGCACCTGCAAGAGAAACTGTAGAAGTAGCCAACCTACCCAAGTTTGTAAATGTAGAGATCAGAATCAAAATACCAATGACTACAAGTACAATTTCTCCGATGGCATATTTGAGATACTTACCGGTTTTTCCTTCCGAAAGTAAGTTCTGTCTAATTTTTCTAAAGAATTTTATCATTGGCTAGCGTTGTGCTTTATTTATTTAGTTTTTTATTTGGCTTTCTATTACTTCAAGAATACGATTAATCCTTTTCATTAAGGTTTCGGATTCTTGATTATTAAACACATTTAGGGTTAATGCCCAAGCAACCTTACCTTCTAATTTGTAGTCTTTCAAAAGTTCGTTCGTAGTCCTAGTAATGAGTTTTGATGTTCCAGGTATGAGGTTTTTAACCTGTTTAGATTCTAACAAGTTTTTGGGTGCGTCTTTCCAATGGGTGTATGCTACATCACGCTGTATACCTATGGCATTGAGATGAGGATAAATGCGTTGTTCACAAAATCTAAAAAACACTTGCTCTACTTCTTGAAGTTGAATCACATCAGTGCTCCAATTAACAAGTAGTTGCTTTAACGTTTCATCTTTTAAAATGTCGATATGTCCAGAACTTACCAAGTCATTCTGAATTGGGTCAAAGGTTGGTGGTTGAATAGTACTTAAATAAACAAGGATACTATCGCGTGTAGCATTTTCGGGGTCATCATATTAGTCTAACAACTGCCTACAATTTTCAATCAGAGTATGTCTAAGTTCTATTTTATCCAGAAGTTGATTTCTATTAGATATAAATTCCTTTTCAAGTCTTTTTAATAGCGCTTGTTCCTTACTATGTTCTTTGCGTTGCTCATTCCAATTGTTAATTTGTAATGCAATTAAAATTCCGATGACTACAAGCACAATTTCCCCAATGGCATACTTAAAGTACTTTCCAATTTTATTTTCCATAAGTAAGTTTTGGCGAATTTTTCTAAAGAATTTTATCATGAGTTAGCAGTTCGTAATAATTAAGCACCACGGTTTATGTATAAGCAGTAATTGATGTTATGTAATGGCTTGGTGTATAGCAATATACGCTATTTCAAACAAAAAAGCGGTTTGAGTAGTACCCAAACCGCTATAACCTATACACATTCCTGTAAGTCATTTGTTATTTATTGCCATCCATTATAATTTGCTGCTTGTTTTATAAAATCAATCACGCGCGCATCATTCACCTCATCTAGTGTCTTTAGCTTAATATATCTTGTTTCGCCTGTTCCTAAAGGTGGTTGTGGGTCAAAAGCTGCACCATTCAAAAAAACAATATTAGCAGACACCTCATAAGCTGCAACTTCAATCAGCCATCCCAATGCATCGGTTCCGTAATAGGCATTTCCCCATTTAATAGCGTAATGCAGATTGGGGATGGCATCGTGGATGAGGCTATCAATAGTTTTAAGCATTGGCGTAATGCCTGGCATAATACAGTTTGCCAGCCAATCTTCAATAACCTTATAATCAGGCTCTGGAATAGGCGGCTGCTTTGTTGAAAGTGGTTGACGTGCTTTATGCATTTAATAGCGTTTTACGGTACGTTATCATTTTTAGTATTAAATCTTTGGGTAAAGGCGTATCCAACGGAAATTGAAGCGAGCCTTTCGCTCATTATATCAGGCTACTGCGTTTCCACGTATTTTTTAAAATTTTCGAGTATCGCCTGCCAACCAGCACGCTGTTGTTCGTCCGTATGTGTGCCCTCCGCATCAAATGTTTCCCTCACATTTACCTCATCTCCGTTTTGCAAAAATGCAATAGCCACGTTTCGTCCGTCCGACATTTTGTAAGAAATCAGTGCCTTGTCAATTATTTTGTCATACGTTCCCGTAAAATCAAAGCCCATACTACCGTCTTTCGCTTCCATGCGCCAACAGAAATTCCCATTCGGTCTTAAATCATTTTCAGCGTTTGGGCAGCACCATGCATCAGTCGCAAAGTTCCAATTGGTAATGTGTTCTGGTCGCGTCCAATAGTCCCAAACCCTGTCAAGGTCGGATTTGATAGAAGTTTGAACCGTTATGCTTTCCATATATTTATGTGTTACGTTCTGCTTAGTATCCATGTTATTCTACGCAGTTTTTATTCCGTTCTATTTTTTATTTCAGTTGTAAATTCAGTCGGACTATATTCAAAAGTTCCTGTTCCACCTGGGCAGCAATTTGCATCATCTTCTGACCAAGCATAATAGTCTCCAATAATTGTTTTTCCAAGTCCTTTATAGTGAATATATATTTTGTAAAGATCATTAATATCAATTTTTGCGAGTTCGGTTTTTATTCCGTTTTCGATTGTTTGAGTAATGTTTTTATTTGTAAGGAATTGACCATCTTTTGAATAAACTAACATTCCAAAATCTGAACCAGTTCCATTTCCACCAACACAATTTTCGGCAGGAAAGTAAAATAGTCCATCTCTAATTCCGTCAGAATTGAAATCTGATTCGCTTGATTGAATTTCTTGTAATCCGAAATATGCTTTTGGGTTTTCTTCTTGCCATTTTTGCCAATCATTATCTTCTCTACAAGGATTTCCAACTTCACCACTTGCGAGAAGTTCTTTTTTCCACTTTTCAGTTTCAATTTCAAATTCAGGAGTTTTTTGTTGTGCGTTACAACTAATGGTCATAAGTCCAATTGCAAAAATTGGGAATAGGTTTTTTTTCATAAAATTTGCTTAATTATTGTTTTTCAATAAGTTACTTGGTCAAATCACGTAGAATAGTCTCGTAAAACTATTAATTAAGGGATTAAAGTTAATATTTTTCTGTTAAGCACAGACGTAAGCAATTCCGAGTGGATTCGCTTGAGCCTGCAATGAGCGTAGCCGTTTTGGCCTGCCCTGAGCGTAGTCGAAGGGGAACTAAATCCAAGTAGGTATTTGAAAACACAAAAGTCACTTTTAACGCTAAAGACGCGACCATTTAAAACATTATTAAAACATCCATCTTCATTAGCGATATGCACAAATTTGCAAAGATCAAGGCCGTGTAGTCTACATATTTCAATAAAAACAATGCACTACCCAGAGAAAATGTTGAAGTAGCCAACCTACCTAAGTTTTTAAGTGTTGAGATAAGTATGATTGCTTTAAAATCATATGCCATCAGAATGTCAATATATTCAATTAATTAGTCATATCAAACGATACACAATAACACTACAACATACTAAAAAGCAACTTAATCGTTTAATTTTCAGTAGTATATATAATTTACTTATCTATAGTACAAATTAAAAGTAATATGTTAAAAAAGACCATTTTAATAGAACAAAAAAGCAAGATAACTTCCAAAAACCTTCAATTAAATATTAAAAATGAATTTAGGGAAGGGTCTATCCCAATAGAAGATATAGGCTTTCTTGTTGTAGATAACGCAGAAACATATATCAGTATCACTGCCCTCAACCAATTAGTTAACAACAATACTGCTGTTATTATATGTAATAAATCACACCTACCAAACGGCATGGTCTTAAACCTTAATAGTCATCATATACAACAAGAATTATTTAAGGCTCAAATTAACGCTAGTGTTCCTCTAAAAAAGCAACTCTGGCAACAAACAATAAAACACAAAATAAAAAATCAAGGCACATTGTTAGGTAAGGTCACCAACACTAAAAATAATTTTGAATTTTTAGCTAGTAAGGTCAAAAGTGGGGACTCAACCAACATGGAGGCTGTTGCAGCTAGCCTTTACTGGAAGTCTTTTTTTAATCATAATTTTAAAAGAGAACGCTTTGGGGAGTATCCCAATAATTTCCTCAATTATGGTTATGCCATTCTAAGAGCCGCAACAGCTAGAGCACTATCTGGTAGTGGATTGTTAAACACACTGGGAATTCACCACAAAAGCAAATATAACGCCTTTGCACTAGCAGATGACATCATGGAACCATTTAGACCTTTGGTAGACGAAGCGGTTTACAGCATTGTACAGCACTATGATGATCAAGAACTTAATACCCAAATGAAATCAATACTATTGAAAATTCTAACACGCACTGTCTTTTTCAAAAATGAAAAGAGTACGTTGATGGTTGCACTACAAAAAACTGCAAGTTCCTTGCAGCAGTGTTATACAGGCAAAAGAAAGAAGATAAAGTATCCTTTATTATGGAATTAAATGCATACAGAATTATGTGGTTATTTGTATTTTTCGACCTACCAACAGAGACGGCAAAAGACCGAAGAAATGCTTCAGGTTTCAGAAAAAACCTAATTAAAGACGGTTTCACAATGATGCAATACTCCGTATACATGAGGCATTGTGCTAGTAGTGAAAGTGCAGATGTGCACGAAAAAAGAATAAAAAGACTATTACCACCACTGGGTAAGGTTAGTATTCTACGAATAACCGACAAACAATTTGGAAACATCATGAACTTTTGGGGACGAGCCGAAGTCCCAAAAGAGCCCTTACCAACGCAATTAGAACTATTTTAAACACCATTTGTAACTCTCAGACACAAAAAACCTCACAATTATTCCATAGCTGTTATTTCAATAAAAAGCAGAAGCTTTAACCCATCTAGAAAACAAAAAATGCCTCAATCTCACCTAATCACTGTAAAAAAGAAGCATTTTTTAAAACGACATTTCATTACAATTAACTGTATATCAAGCAACAAACAATAGCCTAATATCGTGTTTTCTAATCTTTAATCAAACCACAACTGTAAAAGGATTTGGAAAAGCTCTGCAAAAATATCGTGTTTTCTAATCTTTAATCAAACCACAACTTGAACTCTGGAACTAAAAAACCGCCCAAAAATATCGTGTTTTCTAATCTTTAATCAAACCACAACTACGCTGACGTTGTAGGCTAATTGAGCAGAAATATCGTGTTTTCTAATCTTTAATCAAACCACAACACGACTGCAATGAACCAGTACCAGGTATCGAATATCGTGTTTTCTAATCTTTAATCAAACCACAACAAAGGCGAAGAGTGATGAATCTAGTAATATAATATCGTGTTTTCTAATCTTTAATCAAACCACAACACGTTTACCAAACACCTCTTGTTTTGCTGCAATATCGTGTTTTCTAATCTTTAATCAAACCACAACTGTTATTGTTTCGTTAATTATTGGACGATTAATATCGTGTTTTCTAATCTTTAATCAAACCACAACGGCGGCCACCAAGAGGACGAAGATATAGAAAATATCGTGTTTTCTAATCTTTAATCAAACCACAACTAAAAGCATAGGCATATTCACTTTTAAACTAATATCGTGTTTTCTAATCTTTAATCAAACCACAACTGGATAAGCTGATATCTTTACACGATTTCCAATATCGTGTTTTCTAATCTTTAATCAAACCACAACTGCTCATCCTCTGCCACCTTCGTTATTGCTAATATCGTGTTTTCTAATCTTTAATCAAACCACAACGGATTCATAGTTGCATCTGTGAAGGTTGTTAATATCGTGTTTTCTAATCTTTAATCAAACCACAACTACTAGGATCCGCTGTTGGGATTTGTCAAAAAATATCGTGTTTTCTAATCTTTAATCAAACCACAACCACAGTTGAAGTTAGTCAGCCAACGGCAGCAATATCGTGTTTTCTAATCTTTAATCAAACCACAACAGGTAGAACGCCGTCTTGTCTTTCTGTATAAATATCGTGTTTTCTAATCTTTAATCAAACCACAACAATCTATTTTCAATAATAAATAGTTTTTGCAATATCGTGTTTTCTAATCTTTAATCAAACCACAACTGTATCTAATGATAATTTGTCTATTGTTTAATATCGTGTTTTCTAATCTTTAATCAAACCACAACTAGACATCATCACACAAGCCAAACGTTTTTAATATCGTGTTTTCTAATCTTTAATCAAACCACAACCACCTCTTGATAATCATCTAATGTTCCTCCAATATCGTGTTTTCTAATCTTTAATCAAACCACAACTATGCGACCTGTGGTTTGCTGATTTTGTTGAATATCGTGTTTTCTAATCTTTAATCAAACCACAACAACTTTTGATCATATAATACCATTAAGTAAAATATCGTGTTTTCTAATCTTTAATCAAACCACAACAATAAAGATGCTGATACTATTACACCAGAAAATATCGTGTTTTCTAATCTTTAATCAAACCACAACGTTAACGATAATAGCATGGACTGTATATGAATATCGTGTTTTCTAATCTTTAATCAAACCACAACAAGTAATTTGTTGTGACACCAGAACCGCCAAATATCGTGTTTTCTAATCTTTAATCAAATCGAACGCAGTAAGATTCACAAACACACCGATTAAAATAAAATGAGGTGTTTGTAAACCACTTTAACACTCAAAAGCAGTATCGCGCTGGCAACTACAATATCGTGTTTTCTAATCTTTAATCAAATCGAACATAGTGAGATTCACAAACACACCATTTAAAAAAATAAGGTGTTTTAAAACTTTATCCTATAATACGCTTGTGTTTAAGGTATGGTAACTACTACCATAATAATGTCAATGATCGTACTGTTAAAAAAACGGTCCTTTTCGATATTTATCTATGGCGTCATCTGCTCTATGTTCCAACAAATCGGTTTGTATCATTGAAGGACTTTCAACTACAATATTTGCATATATTTCTATAGAGACTGCCTGATAAACATCTTGTAAATTTAGCTTGCTTACAAATCCGTTAAGTTTTACACCTTGTTCCAATAAATTGGAGATAACTACATTTTCATAAGCTGGCAAATAGCCCAACTTTTTGGTATCATAAAATACGGCTACAGCAAAACTATCATATATGTTTTCTCTTTCTCTGCGTAATAACAAGGCGTCACCTACACTCATTTGTTTTTTCACCTTATTAAGATCATAATGTGTAAGACCTTTTATGTAGTTATCATAAATTTTTATCGGCTTTTGGGCAAAATTAGTTTGCGGTATTACTAAACCAGTACTACCCAATCCAAAGGCTTTAATAAAGTCTAAGCGTTTCATACCTTTTCTAGTTTACCTGTTACAGACACTTTTACTTTAATTGGGTTAAAGGTTAACCATCCTGTTTTACCATCACCAAAACTTTGAATTCTAACATAGTATGGCTGAAAATTATTTTGTATGGAAGCTTCTGTATTTAGCCTAAACTCATAAAATTTAGAAGATAACTTTTGTACGCGATACAAATGAGACTTTAATAAATCATAATTTGGCTCTTGCCAATCAACATCATCTTCACTTAATCCTAGCAAAAACATATCGTTAATTTGCAATGTAGTAACAATGTCTTTTCCATCTGCTGGTAATTGATATACAGAAAAACCTTTTCGTTTACGCTCTACTACAGTCCAAAACGTCACAACATCTTCTTGTAGCTTACCGCTCTCGTTCTTATAAATAATTACATGATGGTTATTTCTTGGGTTTACCCATTGGTTAGTATCATCTTTTAATTGTTCTGCGCCTCCAATGTTTTCTTTCATTCGCACTTTTAAAACGGGCACAGGGTTTCCTTTTCTGTTGGGCAAAAATATTTGCGGTTGCTTTAGTCCGTTTTCATCTACTACAAAAAAGGTTTCAGATGGTATCTTACCCTTTTCAAAACCTCCCAAAAAATGAATACGCTTAAAAATTAACTGCTTAATAGTTTCGTCTACCACTTTTTCCAATTGCTTTTCTGTAGTCAAACTATCTATTGGTTTTCTTATATGGTAAGCTTCCTCACTATTTGGTGCTTGTCGTTTACCAAATACAGTTTCTTTATGCAACTGCCCTCTTGCAGCAACACCTATATTCTTATACGTTTTATTTCCTTTTTTGGTGGTATGTGTTCTAACCGTTAATATAGACTTCTGCTTTTTATGGGACACTAAAATTTGTTCTATAGCTTGTTCTGCATCTTCTCTAAAGGTAGTCCAAGGTTTTGGGAAATGCTCTAAATCATAACGTCTATCATATCTATTCCACTTACTCAACTCTTGCAAATGGCCTCTTGTTGCACATGCCATAACCAAAGCATCTATAGCATGATGCCTATGGTCTGCTCTCGTTTTTACATTGTCGTCTTGATTCAATATGGTATTTAAACCCCAATGATGTCGTAGGTTAGACGTCATTTGTCCTGGCGCAACCATAACCTTATCACATATTTTAGACAAATAGTTTTTAGCTTCTTTACTTATATAACGTGTATCGTTAAGCTGCCTACTTATAAAATCATTATCATGCTTTTGTTTTACAAACTGTTTAAACTTCTTATAAGCATTTGGATAGTTTGGTGGTTTGTTTTTAAAACAACTTAAAGCTTGTAGTTTAATATCGTTCCATTTTTGTTCACCTTGTTTGCTGTAAAACTCATAAGGCGTTTTATCTCCTTTAGCTCTGTTCTCGTCCGCAAAGCACAAGGTTTTATTCATAAAACTATCATTTAAGGATTTACTCCAAGGATGAATATGTTCAATCTGTACCTCACCACTAAACAGTTGATTAACTTCAATATTTCTACCTGTGTATGGGCAAGTTTTATTACACTCTTCCCATAACTTATATTTTAAAATGTTATCGTGGGTATGTCTCTGACCAATATAATCTAATTCTGCTTTTACCCTATCATTCTCACGTTCCAAACGCTTTTGCTCTCGCCTTATATCATTTCGTTTAGACTTTGATATTTTTAGATCGCGAGCCATTTCTACTTTTATCTCATCTGGCTTACCATAGTCATCAATGATTTCATTAACTAGTTTTCGTATTTCAAAAAGTGCTGTAATTACTACAGGGTTTTTAATGTTTTGTATCTCTTTATCTGCATCAACGCCTAGCGGTAGTCTTTCCAATAAAACATTAGTATCAATAGCACTACTATGATGGTACAGTTTTTTTAATGCCTTATCGGATACGTTACATTCTTTTTTTAACACTGCTTTTAAAGGGTCTATATAACCACCTTTTAGGTTAGAATGCACAATCTCTGGTACATTATCTAATACAAATGCTTTATGGGTTTCCCAATCATTACCTAAAACATTTTTAACACCTCCTAATGCAACAGCAACATCATAAGTAAACCCTAATTGTAAAAATGGTAAAATGTTATTTATAGCCTTTCTGCTTAAATTAGCATAGCCTTCTTTTAAATTAAATTTTGAAATCTTTTCGGCTCGTCCATCATCAAATCCCCAATGTTCAATAGCATACTGCTTTAGCTTGTCTCTATCATCAAAACTATAAAGCACATGCCAAATATCTTCTTGTTCTTTTTCTGTCAAATCAAACCATTGCTTACCAAAAAACTTTTTGTTAGATAAATTGCTTATGGTATGCGTACCAACTACAGGGTCATCATCTTTATAGTTAAATTGATAATGTCTATCAAGCTTATCAATAGCTTTTCTTACTTCTTTAAACTTTACCTTTTCTTTAGAAAATAACAGTTTTACAATCTTCTCTCTATCTGCATCAGTAATTCTTACAGGTTCTCCTGCCAAATCGCATTTTAAAGTATTTACCCATTCATAAACACGTCGTTGTTCATTTGGTATAGCACTAATAGGACATTTCGTTTTTTTGGGCTCAAATGTGCAATTCCCAACTAAATGTTTTTGAGAACGTAATGGTCTTTGATGAAAAAGCACCCCATCTTCAGCATAACCATCTTTTTTACGTCCACCAAAAATGGTTTTCAAATTATCAGTAAGCGCTTTATGATACTGTTTTTGATGCTCCCAAATAGTTTCAAATTCATCAATATACATCTGTCTAGTAGTATATCGATTTCTTATACGCTCCAAACCTCCAACAAAAGGCGCGTTTTCCTTAGGATAAATTTCATTTAAATAAGTACCAAGAGTTTCTGCGTGTTTTATACTTTCAGAAGTTTCTGCAATACCAATTTTACCTATTTTAGAGTCGCCTTTATAAATAACACTTTTCTCATTATTATCTGCCCCTACACTTCTACTATTGCTTTGAAAACCGCGACGTTGTATCATGTGGTAAAACACTCTTCCCAATTCTTCTAACGTCAGTTCTTCTTTAATGGCTTTTGCTCTCAATTCATAAGGATTCAATCGCAACCAAGCTTGGATACTTTCATTACCAAATATCTCTTTCTGGTTCCAAATCTTTACAGCCTTATAATCCAAAGGACACATATTGTGCTTTGCTAACTCACGTAATAAATAACGTTTACGTAGACGTCTTCTATAAAACTGACGTCTTGTACCTCTATCATCTGTTCTACTGGCATTTTTTGAAGCTTCTCTCCCTTCTCCCTCTCCTAAATTCACAACACCCTCTTGAAATATTCTGCTACCAATACCTAAAATCTTGTTATCAACATCATCTATTAATGCCCAACCAATGCTGTTGGCACCTAAGTCTAACCCTAATGTTTTTGCCATAATTAATAATTTTAAATAAAATTAAAAAAAATATTGTATTAGGCAGAATATTTTTAATTATATTTGAAAATCAGAATTTGTATTAGGCAGTTGTGATTTGAAATGATTAGAAAAGAAAAAACATCCGTTTGTATGGATGTTTTCTTGAAGTTGTTATTTTTTGAGAATGTGTAAAAAGCTCCTCTGTTCTTGTATTACAGAAACTTTTATAAGCATTTTACTTTTGAAGAGGTGTTGACGCACCTCTTCTTTTTTCAAAGGTATAAATTTTTTACTATATTTGAAATAGATTAAAATTTCTAATCTTTAATCTTATCACAATAAGGCTTAAATGCCGTAGATGAAAATCTTAAGCTCTGCGTACTCCGTAGGGCTTTTTTTATAACAGCAACACCCAAAACCCAACACCCAAAGCTACCCTATAATTTCCCCTTACAGCAAAAGACGTTTTAGCTACTTCTTTTTGTCTTTAAAAAAGTAAGAATAAATCAAAACGTCTCAACAATTAAACACATAAACGCCTAAACACATAAACATTTAAACATCGCAACACCCAAACATCGCAACCCCAAACCCAGCACCCAACAGCCAATAGCCAAAACCCAAAACCCAACACCCAATACCCAAAACCCAACACCAAACACCCAATAGCCAACACCCAACACCCAATACCCAACACCCAACACCCAAAGCTACCCTATAATTTCCCCTTACAGCAAAAGACGTTTTAGTGACTTCTTTTTGTCTTTAAAAAAGTAAGAATAAATCAAAACGTCTCAACAATTAAACACATAAACGCCTAAACACATAAACATTTAAACATCGCAACACCCAAACATCGCAACCCCAAACCCAGCAGCACCAGACAACAAAAAAAGCCCTCCATTAACCTGCTGGTAAAACGCCACACGTGCCACAGCAACCAATACACCGTCACCATCAGGCAGGCCATCAACACTGATACTAAAAGAAGAAGCATCAAAATCTCTAGGCACATATAAAGCGTCCGCCATAACACTAGTATAAGTGCACGTCTCAAAATCAAAACGCAGCACACCAACAACAAGCTCCATAACGTCCGCCCCTTTAGGAAAATTGGCAGCCGCAACACTAAAATCCCAAACATTAAAACGCAAGGCAGCCCAATCAAAAGTATAAGAACAAGAAAACAACTGAGGACGCTCTGGAGTCACTACAAAATCACTCAACACTCTAGGGCCATATTCCGTAGCATAACCAATCCCAACCGTTCGCTGGCCACGCTCAGAAGTAACATCCAAATCCTTAATGCTCAAAAACAAGCGCATCAATCTGGCGTGCAAAGTACCATCCTTATAGCCTGCTAAAAAGGGTTTTAGCGCAAGCTTAAAATACTTGTTAATCTTAGAGCACAGGGCAAACTCACTGTTGCTTTCGCGCACACGTACCATGTTAGGACTATGCTTTATCGCTTTAGCTGTAAAACCTCCACCAGCCCTTCTGGCCGTTGGCACACCCTTTCTGTAATAAAAATTAATACCACCAAGAGTCCCTTCAAAAAATACAATACCTTTCTGTTTTGCCATAATGCACTTATTGTCAATAACATAAAGATATAAAAAAATATACAACACAAGCATATTTATACTGAGTATATACCAACTATATACCGACTATATGCCGACTTTATGCCATAGTATAGGTGTGTTATCTTGGTAAAATATTAAGGTACACTATAAAAAAATCCCAAGCCTTAGGCTTAGGATTAGTATTAATTATTGATGGTTCATCAATTCAGTCTTCAGGATGCATAAAGCGCTGTTTACCAAGTAGCTCTTCTTCGGTTTCTACATGGTTGTCGTCAGGCACACAACAATCTACTGGGCAAACTGCCGCACATTGTGGCTCCTCATGAAAGCCCATACACTCAGTACATTTATCTGGTGCTATATAATAGACTTCATCACTAATAGGCATTTGTGTCTCATCAGCATCTACCGTTTTACCATTGGGTAGTACAATCTTGCCTTTTAAGCTGGTACCATCAGAGTAACGCCAATCGTCTGCACCCTCGTATATTGCAGTATTAGGACACTCTGGTTCGCAAGCACCACAATTAATACATTCGTCTGTGATTATAATTGCCATAGTAATTTTCTTTTTTATTGCGTAATTTTGCAATTGCAAAAATAAAGCCTAACAGGCGTTTTACCAAACTCTACATGCATTTACAACAAAGAATTAACGCTTTCTCTAAATTAGGACAGTTTTTAAGGCAATTCCATACCAGCGGCATCCAAAGAAATGATACCGTAGAGGCCAACGACCTTTTTTTTGAGGGCTTTAAACACCAAATAAAACTGGCTAATGAACATAATGGTTGGTTTACAAAGGCTAATGTGTACTTTAGTATAGCGTCTTGGGCAGATGCTTTAACTACCAAAAATATAAACCAATGGACAAGGGCTTATAATTTTGAAAACATAGAACCTAAGACCGTCGGTATTATTATGGCTGGTAACATCCCTTTGGTCGGTTTTCATGACTTTCTATCAGTACTTATTTCTGGCCATAATGTGTTGGTAAAACAATCCTCTAACGACAAGCATCTCCTACCCTATCTAGCTAAGTATCTCGAAGTTGTAGAACCTGGCTTTAAAGGAAAAATTACCTTTACGCAAGACAAGCTAGAAAGCTTTGATGCTGTAATAGCCACAGGCAGCGATAATACAGCACGCTATTTTGAGTACTACTTTAAGAACAAACCATCCATAATTAGAAAGAACAGAAATTCGGTTGCAATACTAAATGGCAACGAGTCTAAAGAGGATTTAGAAGCCTTGTCTGATGATATCTTTAGATATTATGGTTTGGGTTGTAGAAATGTATCAAAACTCTTTGTACCTAAAGACTATAACTTTGATGCCTTTTTTAATGCAGTTTACAAATGGCATCCCGTAATCCACGGAGCAAAATATGCCAATAACTATGATTACAACAAGACCGTGTACCTTATGAGCGAGTTCGATATGTTAGAAAATGGCTTTTTAATGATAAAGGAAGATAAAAGCTATGCCTCACCTATTGCTACTGTATTTTACGAATATTATGAAAGTAAAGAAAATCTAAAACACAAATTAGAAGAAGAGCATGATAAAATTCAATGTATAGTTGCAAATGGTTTTATCAAAAATGAAATTGCTTTTGGGCATACCCAAAAACCAGAGCTTTGGGATTATGCAGATGCTGTTGATACTGTTGAATTCTTGTTAAAAATTTGATACAAAAATTATCATTTTAGTAATGCTAAATAGCCAATTAATTAGCACCTTTGTAACAGATCAAACAAAAAAATAATAAATTTCTGAGTCATTAGAAATGAAACTATACTATTAATGAAAAAACATAATTTTAGTGCAGGTCCTTGTGTACTACCAAAATCCGTAATTCAAAAAGCTTCTGAAGCACTTTTAAACTTTGATGATGGCTTATCTCTTATTGAAATTTCGCATCGTAGCAAGCCTTTTGTAGATGTTATGGAAAACGCCAGAGCTTTAGCTTTAGAACTGTTAGGTTTAGAAGGCAAGGGTTATAAAGCCTTATTCTTACAAGGTGGTGCAAGCACGCAGTTTTTAATGGTTGCCTTAAATCTTCTTGAAAAAAGAGCTGGTTACCTAAATACTGGTACTTGGAGTGATAAGGCCATTAAAGAAGCTAAAATTTATGATGATATTTATGAAGTGGGTTCTTCCAAAAGTGCAAACTTTAACTACATACCAAAGGGTTACGATATTCCTGAAGATTACGATTACTTCCACTGTACCTCTAACAACACCATTTTTGGGACACAGATGAAGAGTTTCCCAAACGCACCAATTCCTATGGTTTGCGATATGAGTAGTGATATCTTTTCGCGTCAGTTAGATTTCACACAGTTTGATTTAATCTATGCTGGTGCACAAAAAAATATGGGTCCTGCTGGTACAACTTTAGTGGTCGTAAAAGAAGATATATTAGGTAAGGTGTCTCGTAAAATTCCTTCAATGATGGACTATAAAGTGCATATCAGTAAAGGAAGTATGTTTAATACACCACCTGTATTTGCAGTATACGTATCTATGTTAACCTTACAATGGTTAAAAGATCTGGGAGGCATAAAGGCCATTGAAGAAGAAAATGAAAAGAAAGCGCGATTAATTTACTCAGAAATAGATTTAAACCCACTATTTAAAGGGTATGCAGTAAAAGAAGATCGTTCTACTATGAACGCAACCTTTACCCTAGAAAACGAAAATCTAAAAGAAACCTTCGATGCCATGTGGAAAGAAGCTGGTATTAATGGTCTCAACGGTCATAGAAGTGTTGGTGGTTACAGAGCATCGATGTACAATGCTCTATCCTTAGACAGTGTAAAAGCACTTGTAGAAGTTATGAGTGAATTAGAAAGAAAAGCCTAACTAATAAAGAATTACTATTACATGAAAGTACTAGCAAACGATGGTGTATCCCAAAGCGGTATAGACGCTTTGGAAGCTGCAGGTTACGAAGTGTTAACAACGACTGTTGCACAAGAACAATTACAAAATTACATTAACGATAATGATATTTCAGTGCTACTGGTAAGAAGTGCTACCAAAGTTAGAAAAGATATTATTGACAACTGCCCAAGCCTTAAGATTATTGGTCGTGGAGGTGTTGGTATGGACAACATAGATGTTGATTATGCAAGAGAAAAAGGACTTCATGTTATTAATACTCCTGCGGCATCATCACATTCTGTAGCAGAATTAGTGTTTGGCCATTTTTATGGCCTAGCAAGATTTCTTCATAATTCTAATCGCGATATGCCTTTAGAAGGAGATTCTAATTTTAAAGCACTTAAAAAAGCTTACGCTAAAGGTGTTGAACTAAAAGGAAAAACTCTAGGTGTTATTGGTTTTGGTAGAATTGGACAAGCCACTGCCAAGATTGGCATTGGAGCTGGTATGAATATCGTGGCTTTTGACCCATTTATTGAAGAAACAACGATAGATCTAGACTTTTTCGATGGTCAGAAAGTAAGTTTCAATATAAAAACCGTTTCTAAAGAAGAAGTTTTGAAACAAGCTGATTTTATAACACTACATGTGCCAGCACAAAAAGATTACGTTATAGATGAAGCTGACTTTAACCAAATGAAAGACGGTGTAATTATAGCCAATGCTGCACGCGGTGGAGTTGTAAACGAAATTGCTTTAATAAAAGCTATAGAAAGTGGAAAAGTGGCAAGAGCTGCTTTAGATGTGTTCGAAAAAGAGCCACAGCCAGAAGTACAATTACTTATGAATCCTGCATTGTCTCTGACACCACATACTGGTGCTGCTACTAGTGAAGCACAAGATAGAATTGGTGTAGAACTTGCAGATCAAATCATAAAAATATTGGGATAACAAAATAATTGTGACCTTTATAAACTAACTGAGTCCTATAATTGTATAGGACTTTTTTTGTACCTTACTTAACTGAAAATTAAACCTTAATCTTATAAACAATGGAAGGAATTTTAGACTTATTAAATAGTGACATGGGAAAAACCATCATAAGTGGTGTTTCTGGTTCTACAGGAACAGATCAAAACAAAACAAGTAATGTTTTGACAATGGCATTACCCGTTCTTATGAAAGCAATGGAGCGTAACGCCTCAACACCAGAAGGTGCCCAAGGACTTATGGGAGCCTTAAGCAATAAACATGATGGAAGTATCTTAGATAACTTAGGTAGCCTCTTTGGCGGTGGTGTTAATGAAGAAGTAAAGACTGATGGGTCTAAAATATTAGGTCATGTCTTAGGAAGCAAACAACAAGGTGTTGAGCAAGTTATAGGGCAAAAATCTGGTTTAGATGCTGGTTCTGTGAGCGACATTCTTAAAGTTGCCGCACCAATATTAATGGGTGTTTTAGGAAAACAATCTCGTCAAAATAATGTTAGCTCTCAAAGTGATCTTACAGGATTATTAGGTGGCTTCCTTGGAGGTAATGACACTAGAAATGAGCAAAGTTTTCTAGAAAAAATCCTAGATGCCGATGGTGATGGCAGCGTTATAGACGATGTTGCAGGAATGGTGCTTGGAGGTGCTAAGAAAAAAGGAGGCCTTGGTGGTCTTCTAGGTGGTCTATTCGGAAAATAAAATCTAACGATTATTTATAGACAAAAGCAGCTCAACTGAGCTGCTTTTTTGGTTTTGTTTGTTTACTGTTTCACTCAATGAATGGATATATTTACTCATTTGCTGTTTCGTACTACTCTATTTGTATTTTATTTTGTATTAAACATCAATAATTCTTCAATGATTAAAATTATTAATACCTTTAATGTTATGAAAAAAACAATTCCATTTGTTATTCTAATTGCTCTGATAGCAAGTTGTAAATCGTACAATAGCAACCCAACAATTAATAACGGAAATAGCAGTGCTTTAGTAAAAAATGATACCGTTTCTATTAGTAGCGATGAGACGGATTACGAAATCATCATCATAGAACCTGGTTTTAATGCATGGTTAATTAGTACTGCTAGGCCAAGAGGTTTTCACTCTCAAAGATGGTTAGAAGATAGAAATGCTTTTCTTGTACAAGCTTGGAATCAAAGGAATCTTCAACCGCATAGCTACGACCCAAACTTGTATCAAGTAAGAATAGACTACGACACGCGTACAGATTATGGTTATGAAGTTAACTACAAACTGTATAATTACTTTTTATACTTTCAGTTAAAATATAAACAACAATTAACCTCAATAATTCCTAGAATTTAGCGTACATTTGCAGCGCTTAAAAAGTGCTATGAATAGGTTTAAAGAACATTGGGAAATCCAGCATAACTGGCAATTAATCTTTCCTTTATTGGGCATTCTGGGTTTAGGATATTCTTCATTTAAATTGGCTTTGGTCTTATTTGGTGACTTTAGAAATATGGTAATCATTATTGCTTCAGTACTATTGTTTGTAGTACTACTAATAGCAACACTAAGGCTTTTTAAATTTCTTGAAAAACGCTGGAAATTAGAATACAGATGGGAAATAATTAGAGTATTTATTGTATTTGCTATTACCGGATCTTCGTCACTCTATGTTGGCAGACCGATAATAAAATTACTAGGGATTACTAAAGAAAACTTAAATCCTGCACTCTACTGGATATTATTTACTATTATTGGCTTAATTTTCTATCAAATTCTTCTAGTTAGTTTTGGTTGGCTGTTTGGTCAACACAAGTTCTTTTGGGAATTTGAAAAAAAAATGTTGAAACGATTTGGCTTAAAACGCTTTGTAGATTGAGTAAGAAAACTATCATAAAACCTACTTCAAAGATACTTGCTGTAGCATTAATACTCGCAGTATTATTGCCCTCTGCAATTAAGCTTGCCCACGCTTTTAGTCATCATAGTCACGAGGTTTGTAAAAATGATATTGATAGTAATACCCATTTTCATGAGTTAGACATCGATTGCGAGTTTTATAAATTTAAACTTAACACAAACTATTATTTTACGTCTCTATCGTATAAAACTATAATTCAAAATAACTTCAGCAAGGTTAATACTTGCATTTATTTGTTCTTAAGAACACATCAGCAAAATACATCTTATTTAAGGGGACCACCAACTACAGCCTAAACTTCGGTAAACAAAACACATATAGTGCCAGTATTTTTATTTTATTGGTATCAATCGTACACTATAATCTATAGTTATGAGGCTTTTGGCTTTATTTATACTTTTTACAACTTTTAAGGTGGGCTACGCTCAAGAATGTAAGTTTACATTTCTAGGTGAACTCAAAGACTTTCACGACAATACTCCTATTGTTGGTGCTACTATATTTATGCAAAATTTAAATAGATATACGACGTCCGACTTAGATGGAAAATTTAAAATTGAAAATCTTTGTGAAGGAGAGCTAACTCTCGTAATTTCTCATGTTGGCTGCGAAACTAAAACACTTACATATACCATAAATGGAGATATGTATAAAAATATTTTGTTAGAGCACCACATTGAAGAACTTGATGAAGTTTCGTTAAAATCTAATGAGCAAAAAACTACAAATACAGCCCAAGAACGTATTATTAAAGCAAATGTATTAAAACAGTATAGCATTCTTAGTCTTGGAGACGCGCTGAAAGAAGTACCAGGTGTTTCCTCTATTAACACAGGTAATACCATCGTTAAACCAATGATTAATGGATTACATAGTAGCAGACTTTTAATTCTTAATAATAGTGTTCGGTTGCAAGATCAGGAATGGGGAATTGAGCATGCACCAAATGTTGATATTAACAGTGCTAATAACATTTCGGTAATAAAAGGGTCGGCAGCGCTAGCCTATGGTGGTGATGCGGTTGGTGGTGTGGTGGTAATAAACCCTAATAGAACTATTAGAATGGATACGCTTTATGGTAAGACAATCATTACTGGACAAACCAATGGTAGAGGTTATGGTATTACCTCATCATTAAACAAAGGGTATGCGTCTGGTTGGTTTGCGAGCCTTCAAGGATCACTGAAGCAAAATGGAGACTTTAAATCTCCCGATTATTATTTAACAAACACAGGTTTAAGGTCCAATAGTTTTACCGTGAGTGCAGGACGTAAAAACTTTAAACGTGGTTTTGAGGTGTTTTACAGTTACATCAATAACGAAATTGGGATTCTAAGATCCTCTCATATTGGTAATATAAATGATTTAATAAACGCTATTAACTCACAGCAGCCCTTGGTAATTGATGATTTTAGCTATGATATTAACGCACCAAAACAAGATGTAACCCATCATTTGGCAAAGGCTTCATATTATCAGCGATTTAAAAACTTTGGTAAATTAAACCTTCAATATGATTACCAGAACAACCAACGTTTTGAGTTTGATATTAGAGTAGGTGACGATAGAAATAAAGCAGCTTTAGATTTAAACCTTCAAACACATACAATTACGGCAGACCTTAATTTAGACGCTAATTTACAGCACAAAATTAATGTTGGTATAATGGGTCGTTATCAGGATAACTTTGCAAATCCAGATACAGGTGTTAGACGCCTTATTCCAGATTACAAAAAGTTTGATTTTGGTACTTACATCACTACAGAGTGGATCGTTAATGACAAAGCAACAATCGATGCTGGCATACGTTATGATTATAATAAAATTGATGCAAAAAAGTTTTATCGTACGTCGCGTTGGGAAGAACGTGGCTATGACCAAGATTTTTCCGATATAGTTATTGAAGATCTAGGTACGCAATTATTAACAAATCCTATTTTTACGTACCATAATTTCTCGGCTTCAGCTGGTCTAAAGTATCTATTAGATGACAACAACACCATTCTAGGTAACTATGCCCTATCGAGCAGACCTCCCAACCCATCAGAATTATTTAGCGATGGGTTGCACCACTCTGCCGCAAGGATTGAGTTAGGCGATTTAAGGCTAGCGCAAGAAATCTCTAATCGTATTTCTGTTACCTACAATTTAAAAACAACTAATTTTAATTTGGTCGTAGATTTGTTTTATAACCATATTAACGATTTTATGTATTTAAGACCATTTGGAATTGAGCAAACTATCAGAGGAGCCTTTCCTGTATGGGAATATCAAAAAACAGATACAGAACTATTTGGTATTGATGTTTCATCAAACTATAAATTTACCGACAATATCGCTTGGCAACATACGTCTTCTTACACCAAAGGAAATGATATAAATGCAGGTATAGATTTAATTGACATTCCGGCATTTAATACCAATAACACACTAACATTTACAAAAGACGAATGGAGTAATTTTAAAGTAAGCTTAAAATCTGAATGGGTTTTTGAACAAACACAATTTCCTAACTTTAATTTTGAAACTTTTGTTGCCACAACCCAAGAGAATGTATTGGTAGATATTAGTACGCCACCAAATGCATATCATTTATTACATTTTTATAGTGAAGTGACTTTACCTCTAAATAAAAAGAACAATTTAAACATAGCATTGAATATCAACAACATATTTAATACAAACTATAGGGCTTACCTAAACCGACTACGTTATTTTGCTGATGACTTAGGAAGAAATATCATGTTACAATTACAACTCAATTATTAATAAAAACAATTTTTAAAAACCAAAACAATGAAAACAGTAAAGAATTTTTTAATCGTATTTATGACAATCGGACTTATCACATCTTGTTCAGATGATGATGACACTCCAGATCCAGTTAATGAAGAAGAAGTAATAACAACGATGACTTTAACATTAACTCCTTCGGGTGGTGGCACTGCCGTTACTTTACAATCTCAAGATTTAGATGGTGATGGGCCTAATGCTCCAGTCATTACAGTTAGTGGAGCTCTAGAAGCATCAACAACTTATAATGGAAGTGTAGTATTCTTAAATGAATTAGAAAACCCAGCCGAAAATATTACTTTAGAAGTTATTGAAGAAGATGACGAACACCAAGTGTTTTACGGATTTACAGGAAATTCTGGTAGCAGTATCACTTACAACGACCAAGATGGAAATGGTAACCCGCTAGGTGTTAGTTTTACTTTAAATTCTGGATCTGTCTCCACAGGAAATACATTAACTGTAGTATTAAAGCACGAGCCAACCAAACCAAATGATGGCTCTATTGCAAACGCAGACGGAGAAACAGATGTTGAAGCTACATTTAGTTTTGATGTAAACTAATTCTTATTGCTAACTAAAAAAAGCACTCTAATTGAGTGCTTTTTTTTATGGGTTAGAAATAGATGTTTTAGAGCTAAATACAAATGTATACAACCACATTAATGAAAATGTAGGTACCACATCCAAAAAAGGTAAAGCTTCCTCTACAAAGGCAATTGCTGCCGCAACTTTCCCCTCTCGCCCTTTATATAACTTAGTCATTAAAAACGCCGACAATGGTGCCCAAACAAAATCAAAAGCAGGAAAAACAAAGGATACATATCCTAAGGCATCAAAAAATATACTAAGCGCAAGTATTTTATATTTACTCATGTAATAAGATAACAATTTGTTATAACAATTAGCAATAAGTGTTCCAAAAATAGAATGCTGCCAATACGTCTTACCGATATTACGTTAACATACTTTAGTCCTTTTTAACGTTTAGTTAAGAATGTCGCATAACCTCACAAATTAGATTTGTAAAAAATCTAGCGACGTGCACGGATTACAGGTATCTAGTAGAATTAGTTTAAAATTTTGATGCCAGCTTAAAGAAAATAAAAAATTTATTTCAGTACAAGAGTGTAACATTGGTTTTAAGTGTTCATCTTTATTAAAAATGCGAAGGAATTCGTCAATCAATCATTATGAACATACGTTCAATTTTCTCTTTTTTCATTCTCTGTTATTGCAACATAACTTATACACAAGAAAATACCGTTTTAACAAAAGATAAAAAGTCACTTCATATCACAAGAGCTACATCAAAGCCAAAAATCGACGGTGTTTTAGATGATAGCGCATGGGCAAATGCAGAAGTAGCTACAAACTTTATTCAGTTTAGACCAGATATTGGTAACACACTTCCAAAAGAACAACGAACTGAAGTAAAAATGACCTTTGATGATGATGCCATATATGTGGCAGCTTACTTATACGATGATACGTCTAAAATTATGAAACAGCTTACAAGCAGAGATAATTTTGGACAAAGCGACTTTTTTACCGTTGTACTAAACCCAAATAACGATGCACAAAATGATACTCAATTTTTTGTATTCAGTTCTGGCCAACAAGCAGATGCAATAGCCAATCCAAGTATTGGTGAAGACTTTAGCTGGAATGCCGTCTGGCAAAGCGCTGTGCAAATTGTTGATGACGGCTGGATAGTAGAAATGGAAATACCCTATAGAACACTGCGGTTTCCAGACCAAGAAGAGCCAACTTGGGGACTTCAATTTCACCGACATTTTAGAAGAGAACGTTCACAATACACTTGGAATCAATTAGACCCAACCCAAGGTAATATAGGCTTGTATCACGGTGAACTTAAAGGCCTAAAAAACTTAAAACCACCTGTTAGACTTAACCTCTACCCTTTCTCAACAGGCATTCTAGATAGTTTTGATGGTGATACCGAAGCAGATATCACATTTGGTATGGATGTTAAGTATGGAATAACGGATAACTTTACACTCGATGCAACTTTAGTACCAGATTTTAGTCAAGCTGGCTTTGATAGAGTAGTTCTAAATCTCGGTCCCTTTGAACAAACATTCTCAGAACAACGCCAGTTTTTCACCGAAGGTGTCGATCTGTTTTCAAAAGGAGATTTGTTCTTCTCTAGGCGCGTCGGTAACGCACCAAGCGGTCAACTAAATTTAGAAGACAATGAAGAAGCAGACATACCAAACGAAGTTAAGGTACTAAATGCCCTAAAAGTATCCGGAAGAACAAAAAGCGGACTTGGAGTAGGAGTTTTTAATGCCATAACAGAAAAAACCTATGCTACCATAACAACGCGAGAAGAAATCTTTAATGAAAATAATGAAGTTGTAGATACGATGGTTACAAAACGACGAGAAGTTGTTGAGCCCTTTACCAACTACAATATTTTGGTTGTAGACCAACAGTTTAATGGCAATTCTTCCATTAGCCTTATCAATACCAACGTAATGCGCGAAGGAGAATTTAGAGATGGAAATGCCACAGCATTAGTTGCCAGCTTGCAAAACAAAAGAAATACCTACGTGATAAATGCAGAAGCTAAAATGAGCAATGTTAACTATCAAAACTCGCAAACCGAAACTGGCTTTAGCTCATTTTTCTACATTGGAAAAACCCATGGTAATCTCAGATATAGCTTTGACCATAGATTTGCAGATACAAAGTACGAGATCAATGATTTAGGGCTTAACTTTAGAAATAACTTCAATAATTTTGGGGCAGATATTTGGTATCAAATCTTTGAGCCAAAAGGAAACCTAAACAGTTATCGTATCAATGCATGGGTTAATTACAGAAATCTCGCAAACCCAGGAGTATTTACAGGTATGAATATTGGTGGACGCTATTTTGCACAGACCAAAAATCTAAATGCTTACGGATTTAATTTTAATATTGAACCAGGTAAACAGTATGATTATTTTGAGTCTAGAGATGGAAGACCATTTATTTATGAAAACATTGTTAGTATAGGCAGCTTCTATTCGTCTAACTACAATAAGGTATTTGCTTTTGATATTGATGGAGGTCTTTTTAAAATATTTGAAGATGGTAGAGACTTATTTGGCTACAATTTTTTCTTAAGCCCGAGAGTAAGAGCAAGCGACAAACTCCTTATGATTTACAGTTTTAGCCTAGACATGTCCAATGGATCGCGTGGCTATGCCACTTTTGAAGATGACCAACCTATTCTTGGAGAGCGAAATAGAAAGCGCATTACAAATACAATTTCTGCAAATTATACTTTTGATCCTTTTAACTCTGTTGCATTAACATTTAGACATTATTGGGATACTGTAAATTATGATAACGAACTATTTACCCTACTCGATAATGGCCGTCTTACGACGGAGCAAGGCTATACTGTAGATAATGTGAGTAATTCGCCAAATATTAATTTTAGTACTTGGAATATCGATCTAAGCTACTCATGGCAATTTGCGCCAGGTAGTTTCTTAACTGCATTATATAGAAACCAACTTTTTAATTTTGACAACATGTCTGAAGATAGTTATTCTGAAAGCTTAGATACACTATTTGAGCAGCCAATACAGCACACTATTTCAGTAAGGTTACAGTATTTCTTAGATTTTAACGGTATTAAATCTATTTTTAAAAAGAGAGATAATCCTCAAATAGGACAAGCAAACACCTATGTTTCACCCAGAAACAGGTTTAGATTCAATTCTTAAAACTACGTCAGTTCAAGCCTATATCTCGGTAAACATATATCCTAACGCCTATCACAAAAATCTAAAAGTCTAACAGTACAACCATCTAATAATCTAAAAAAATAGTATTTTCGCCTTTGTATGATAAAAGCGACCAACATTCACAAATCGTATAAAGAATTGCATGTTTTAAAAGGCGTAAATATTAACATTGCCGAAAGTGAAATCATCTCTATTGTTGGTGCTTCTGGTGCTGGTAAAACTACCTTATTACAAATTTTGGGCACCTTAGACAAACCCGATTTTAAAAGTGATACCACATTAGAAATCAACGGACAATCTATTACAGCTCTTAACGATAAAGCTTTGGCTCAATTTAGGAATAAACACATTGGTTTTATCTTTCAGTTTCATCAATTGTTACCAGAATTTACAGCCTTAGAAAATGTTTGTATTCCTGCATTTATAAATAACACACCAAAAGCAAAAGCCGAAAAACGCGCTATAGAATTACTAGACTATCTAGGCTTAAAGAATCGCATACACCACAAACCCAATAGTATGTCTGGTGGTGAGCAGCAACGTGTGGCTGTAGCCAGAGCATTGATTAATAAACCCAGTATTATTTTTGCCGACGAGCCTTCTGGTAATTTAGATAGTGAATCTGCAGAACAACTACATCGGCTATTTTTTAAGTTAAGAGACGAATTTAAGCAAACGTTTGTCATCGTTACCCACAACCAAGATTTGGCCAATATGGCAGACCGTAAGTTAACTATGGTTGATGGAAATATATTAAGTTAAGAACTTTACTCTGTTTTATAAGCCTCTTTATATCCCAAAATTGCTTCATTAGCATACAACTCGCCTAGTGCTTGTGCAAAAGCTGTAGTCATTCTTTCATCCCAATTCTTAACATCATTTTCAAAAGATTGTTGTAATTGAGTATTGTTAATTGGCATGCCTAGGTAATAAGTTCTACCTGAAACTTCTGATGTAGCAATTATTAAAATACCTGCTAATGTATTGTCTTTAGTCCTAACAAGTGCATTAAAGCCAAACGAATAATCACTTCTGGTTATAGTTTTTATATGATCAACTTTGTAACCACTCTTCATATCTAGACCAGAAGATAGCTGCATTTCGTAGCCTCTTATCATGTAGTTGTATTCCTCTGTTGTAGTACCTTTGTTTTCAGGAGATTGGCAAAAAGAAAAATTTAAAGTTAAAATAATAGCAAAAAGCGGAAGTATTCTTTTCATTGTGTAAGTAGGTTAAAATTAGGGTAAGCCAAATATATTAATATTTTACTTTCTATATTAGATATGTCTTAAAATAAATGTAAGCAATCTTTTGCTTAGTAGCTAACTTAAAAACACTATAACTTTTAACGCAACCATTTTACACTTTTAGCATCTTGAACAAAACATTTTTTATGCGCAAATTACTTTTACTAGTGTGTTTTTGCTTTCTCTGTTCGTGTGCTACGATACTCAATGGCAAAAAAGATAAAGTTTACATACATGCGCCTAAAAATACCAAAGTAAAATTTAAGGGTGAAGACTTTTTGGTAAAAGAAGATCATGTTGCTATTTTTCCACTACGCTCAAAAGACACTTTAAAATTTGAACTTTCTAACGATAGCATTTCAACAGAATTTGCTTTTCCTAAAAAAACTTCGGGTACATTTTTTTTAAACTTATTATCACCATATTATGTTGGCTTTCTAGTAGATTTTACCAACCACAAACGGTTTTCTTACAAGCGAAATATACTATTTGAAATTGATAGTACAGCAAATAATTTTTTTAGCCCTAATAGCCAACCCATTCATTTTAAAAGAAATGATATTTTTATTTATACCACACCTTTAAAAGCTATAGATATATTTTCGCAACCGATGCTAACTTTAGGTGCGGAATATTTTGTTACCGATAACATAAGTGTTAGTGCGGAGTATGGCACGGTTTTTACCAAAAGGATTGGAAGCGGCCGTAATCCAGACATCAATATTGTAAAAAATAAAGGAAGGGCATTTAGATACGAGCTCAAATATTACAATGTGCTTAGCATCTCTAATAACCCTAGAGTTAATGAATATATTGGTATAGAATCGCGTTTTATCCGTTACCAATTTAATGAAGACATTAGCTATATAAGAGAATTGGAAGAGATTAGGTTTCCTGTTGAGGAGACATTGATTGTACGTAAATCGGTTAATGTATTCAATATTAAATACGGATTAAACTACCCAATAGGTAAGCATCTTTTTATTGATTTTTATTCTGGTTTTGGCATCCGAATTTTTGATATTAAAAACCTTAATAGAAATTATAATCCAGAAACGGACACTCTCGATGATGATCGTTGGCATTTAGATTTTAGAAGACGAAATATCGAAGGCCTAAACAACAACAATCACTTTAATTTTACCTTGGGTTTTAAGTTTGGGTATAAATTTTAACCTCATTAGATAAGCCAGACGTCCTAAATAAAATGACATTCTTCAGTTTTTAAACCACCAAAAACTGTAATTTTGTAAAGCGTTAAAAAACATACACTATCATGACATACAGAATAGAAAAAGACACCATGGGTGAAGTTAAAGTGCCTGCTGATAAACTTTGGGGAGCACAAACCGAACGTTCTCGCAACAATTTTAAAATCGGAGCACCTGCCTCCATGCCATTAGAGGTAGTTTACGGTTTCGCTTATCTAAAAAAAGCAGCCGCTTATGCCAATTGTGATTTAGGCGTTTTAGATAAAGACAAACGAAATCTTATTGCTCAAGTTTGCGACGAGATTTTAGAAGGCAAGCACAACGATCAGTTTCCTCTGGTAATTTGGCAAACAGGATCTGGTACGCAAAGCAACATGAATGTCAATGAGGTTATTGCCAACAGAGCACACCAAATAGCTGGTAACGTTATTGGTGAAGGTGACAAAACCATACAACCAAACGACGATGTTAACAAATCGCAATCCTCTAACGATACCTTCCCTACTGGTATGCATATTGCAGCCTATAAAAAAGTAGTAGAAACTACCATTCCTGGTGTTATTCAGTTAAGAAATACATTACACAATAAGTCTCTTGCCTTTAAAGATGTGGTAAAAATTGGTCGTACACACCTTATGGATGCAACACCACTGACTTTAGGTCAGGAATTTTCTGGTTATGTATCGCAATTAGACCATGGTTTAAAAGCTTTGGAAAGTACTTTGTCACATTTAAGTGAATTGGCCTTAGGAGGAACAGCCGTTGGCACAGGACTTAACACACCAGAAGGCTACGACGTATTAGTAGCCAAATACATTGCAGAATTTACAGGTTTACCTTTTATAACAGCAGAAAATAAGTTTGAAGCTTTAGCAGCTCACGATGCTATTGTAGAAACACATGGTGCGTTGAAGCAGTTAGCAGTATCTCTCAATAAAATAGCAAATGATATTAGAATGATGGCTTCGGGCCCACGTTCTGGTATTGGTGAGATTATCATTCCAGCAAACGAGCCTGGAAGTTCTATTATGCCAGGAAAAGTTAACCCAACACAATGCGAAGCTTTAACCATGGTATGTGCACAAGTTATGGGTAATGATGTTGCTATAACTGTAGGTGGTACACAAGGGCACTACGAACTTAACGTCTTTAAACCAATGATGGCCGCTAACATTCTACAATCTGCACAGCTCATAGGTGATGCTTGTGTGAGTTTTGAAGAAAATTGCGCTAATGGCATTGAGCCTAACCACGCTGTAATTAAACAATTGCTCAACAACTCTTTAATGCTAGTAACGGCTTTAAATACCAAAATTGGGTATTACAAAGCTGCTGAAATTGCCAATACAGCTCATAAAAACGGAACTACCCTTAAAGAAGAGGCTATTAACTTAGGTTACGTTTCAGCTGAAGACTATGATGATTGGGTAAAACCAGAAGATATGGTAGGTAGTTTAAAGTAATTAGACTAACAAATTAATGATTCGCCAATTTGGGTTAGATTTTAAGTTTTTAAAATCTGTACTCTAATTGGCTTTTTAATATAAATTGATTTATTTTATTTTTTTGAATATCAATTAAATACCACTTTAATTTTAATAAAATTCTTACATTTGCTTTCAACAATTACCTTACAAACAATGAAAAAAACTTTACTTACAACGTTTTCTCTTTTAATGGTTGCCTTATCCGCAAGTGCCCAAACCGTATGGGCTTCAAAATCAACTATTAACGCAAGTACCGGAGATGCTCCATACGCAATCGCTTCTGGATTTATCGATGCAGATAGTTTTAATGATATTATAATAGGCACCTACAATGGTAACACTTTAGAATGGTATAAAAATAATGGTGACAATACGTTTACATTTCAAACTTTAGTAACCAATACATTAAGTGGCATTGGTGCGCTTAAGCTTGTAGATCTTAATGGAGACGGATTTTTAGATATTCTTGCTGCTGGTTATGGTAACGATAAAGTAGTTTGGTTTTCTAATGACGGCTCTGGTAATTTCTCATCAGAAAACGTTATTTCTACAACAATTAATGGTGCTTCTGGCGTGGCCTTGGGAGACATCAATGGCGATACTTTTATAGATTTTGCCATTACCGCATATGATGGTGATGAAGTTGTTTGGTTTTCTAATGATGGTCTTGGTAATTTTACATTTGAAACACAAAAAATTGATGACACTCTAAATGCTCCTGGTGTTGTTAATCTCAGTGATATTGATAATGATGGTGATTTAGATGCACTAGTAGCCACAGCAGTTTACAGTGGTGATGTTATAGAGATTTTTAGAAATAATCTTATACCGAGTGGTACAGTGACATTTACAAAAGATGCTTTACCTGTAACCACAGGCAAGGTTGGTATTTTTAATGCTGCATTTATGGATCTCGATGGCGATACCAATTTAGATATTTTGGCGACTGAGGTCTCTTTTGGTGGTGGCCCAACTGGCAACTTATATTGGTACGAAGACAATGGTGCAGGCTTTACAGAGACCATATTTACAACTTCTATTGCAAATCCTTCCGTTGCCCAGTTTAGTGATATGGATGCAGATGGTTTAAAAGATATTGTATTAAGTAGCGGTTCTTCTGGATCAGGCAACGATTTAGTATGGTTTAAAAACAACGGAGGTGGTAGTTTTGGTACTGAAATTATTATTGATAATACACAAAGCCAAGCGTTTGTTTATGCAATAAGTGATTTTGATAACGATGGCGATAATGATATTGCAAGTTGCGCCTTTAACGAAGATGCTTTAAATTATTTTGAAAATGAACTTGAATCCTTAGTAATACCAACACGCATTAATACACCTTTTAAAATTTTCCCTAACCCAACAAAAGATAATTTATTTTTTGACGGTTTAGAAAACAAAACAATCACTATTTCCATTTCAGATGTTTTAGGAAAAACCATACTTTCAAAATCACAAAATCCTAATCATACTTTAGATGTTTCTGGTTTAGCTAATGGTATTTATACGATAACCATTGACGGAAAATTTACTTCAAAGTTCATTAAAGAATAGAAATCTAAAATATTTCAATTTTAAAACGCTGATACATGTTATCAGCGTTTTTTTTTATCAAAAAAAATAGGCAACTTTACAAAAAACCAACTTATGTCTATTCTAATAAAAAATATAAAACAGCTTCTACAAGTACATGACAATAATGTAATGATTGTTAAAGGCAAAGACATGAAAACACTGCCTGTCTTAAAAAATGCTTACTTGTACATAGAGCATGATACCATTATAGAATATGGCGAAATGAAACATTGCGAAGGTATAGAGGCTGAAACTATTATTGATGCTTCGGGAAAAATTGTTTTGCCTTCTTGGTGCGACTCGCATACGCACATGGTATACGCTGGTAATAGAACATCAGAATTTGTAGACCGCATAAACGGTATGAGTTATGAAGACATTGCCAATCGTGGTGGTGGCATTTTAAACTCCGCAAAATTACTTCAAGATACCTCTGAAGATGACTTATACGAACAGTCTATTAATCGTCTAGAAGAGCTTATAAGAATGGGAACGTGCGCGTTTGAAATTAAAACAGGTTATGGCTTAACCGTTGAAGCTGAATTAAAAATGCTTCGCGTTATAAAACGTATTAAACAAGAAAGTCTTGCTAAGATTACGCCTACGCTTTTAGCTGCACATGCTATACCATCTGAATATAAAGCCAAAAAGGAAGACTATATTAAGCTTATTACTGAAGAATTGATTCCAGAAGCATCAAAATTAAACATAAGCCATTATATTGATGTCTTTTGCGAGAAAGGATATTTTGATCTGAATGATACAGAAGCTATTCTTAAAACTGCTGCAAAATATAACATGCGACCAAAAATTCATGTCAACCAATTTAATATACTTGGTGGTGTTGGTCTTGGCGTAAAATACAATGCCTTGTCTGTAGATCATCTTGAAGAATTGAATGATGATGACATAAAAGTTCTAAAGAAATCTGAAACTATGCCTGTTGCATTACCTGGTTGTTCTTATTTTCTAAGTATTCCTTATACTCCTGCTCGACAAATTATTGATGCAGGTTTACCATTGGCAATAGCCACAGATTATAATCCTGGCTCTGCGCCTAGTGGAAATATGAATTTTATTGTGAGTGCTGCTTGTGTAAAGTTAAGAATGACTCCAGAAGAGGCTATCAATGCTGCAACCATTAATGGTGCTTATGCTATGGGAATAAGTAACATGTACGGTAGCATTACCAGAGGGAAAAAAGCAAATCTCATTATTACAAAACCATTAAGCGACTATAGCGAAATACCATATGCTTTTGCTCACGATCCTGTTGAGCAGGTCGTTATTAATGGGCAATTAAAGGATATAAAAAATCCGGAAGAAACCTTCCGGATTTAACTATCAATCAATCAATGTTTGAAATCTTATTTCAGAGTAAACTCTGATGTAGAAATCAATTCTTTATCGTTAAAAACGTTAACTTGGTAACGTCCTTTTTCAAATTTTTCATCTTCCGGTTGCGCAATATATTCACAAATGTTTAGATTTCTGTTTTCGTAATTAAAGCGGCTTATTAAGCTGTAATTTAGTACTTGATCCTCAAATTGTACTTGCTCATTAGTTCCTAAAACATTATTTTTTGGATCTATAACCTGTACGTATAACTCCTTGTCTCCTGATTCTGTTAATGTGTTCTTTGCAACAGTAAAACAGATTTTAATTTTATCGCTTCGTCCTGCTCTTTCTGTTGGAATTTGTCTTCCGCTACGTCTTTCAATAACTCCCATACCTTTTAAACCAACAGTCTGTAAAGCAGCTGCATCTTCAACAACGCTAGCTAATTCTGTATTTTGTACTAACAAAGAATCTGTAAATACTGTACGCTCCGCTAATTGCACTTGTGTACTATCTAATGAAGTTGCTAAATATTCGTTTTCCACTTTTAAACGATCATTTTCTGCTAACAACTCATCCATTTCTTCCTGTAGCGCCAAGAACTTCTTTTTGTATCTCCATAAAGAGTTAACACTATTTTGAGATACTTTTAAAGAGTCCATTAAGCCTTGTATACGCTCTCTTGCTTCAATTAAATCTTGATCTTTAATTTCACTAGCTGCAATGGCTTCGTCGTATTGTTTTGCCATATTACTTAAATCGTTCATTACTTGTTGTTTTTCAGTAATGAGCTCTTTTTCTTTTTCTTTTCCTTCTGAGTAATACTTAGAAGCAATAAAAGCTGAGCCTAAAAATAGAACTAAAAGGATTCCGATTCCTACTTTAAGACCAACATTTGATTTTTGTGAACCTTCCATAAAATTTTGTGTTTAAATAATTTGTTAATTCTTGTATTTTTTATCTAATGTAGAGATTAAATTTTTTAAATAAAGCTGTACTTTTATTACAAACTTTAATTAAACATCCTAATGCAAAATCTCGTTTTATTCACTTCAAAAGATCACGAAAAACTTTTAAAGCTTCGTAAAGGAGAATCGAAATTTGGAGAACATATTCAGTTAATATCTAACCTCACTAACATATACGATGACATTGTTAATTTAGACGTCGACTATGTCATTTTTGGTATTGTAGAAGATATTGGAGTCTACGCAAACTACGGTAAAACCGGGACTTACAAAGCCTGGGAGGCGACATTAAAAATTTTGTTAAATATTCAAAACAATAACTTTACCAACCCTAAACGTGTTTTAATTTTGGGGCATTTAGAATATGAGGAAGAAAGAAAAATGGTGAAAGAAAAACTATCAAAAAAGAATATTTCTAAAGCTAGAGATTTTGTTGAAGAGATTGATAAAGATGTGACATATTTAGTTTCTACAATTATAAAAGCAGGAAAAACACCAATAATAATAGGTGGCGGACACAATAACGCATACGGAAACATTAAAGGCTTGGCATTGGCAACAAATGATGCGGTGAATGTTATAAATTTTGATGCACATACAGATTTTAGAGCCGAGGAAGGACGACATAGCGGAAATGGTTTTAGCTATACCTACGCTGAAGGATTTTTGAAGAATTACTTTATTTTTGGTTTACACGAAAATTATACATCAGACAAGCTATATAAAACCTTAAATAAGGTAAAATCTATTAAGTACAATACATACGAATCGCTTGAAATTAGAAATGAATTAGACTATAAAGCTGAGTTAGAACGTGGTCTTGAGCATATTGCCTCTAGGCCTTACGGAATAGAAATAGACTGTGATGCTATAGAAAACATACCCAGTAGTGCTGCAACTCCAAGTGGGTTTAGTATAAAACAAACGAGACAATTTGTGAATTATTTTGCCAAGCATGAAAACGCAAGATATCTGCATATTTGTGAAGCTGCGCCAACAAAAAAAACTGAAACTAAAGTAGGTAAACTCATTGCATATTTAATTACTGACTTTATTAGAGCCAATGGACATTAGAATTGTTGCGTATAAATCTGATTATGCCAAGAGTTTTTACGATTTAAATATAGAATGGTTAAAAACCTTTTTTTATGTAGAGCCTTTTGACGAAGAAGTCCTTAGTAAACCAGAACAATATATTATTAATAAGGGTGGTTACATTTTCTTTGCGTTAAAAAACGAAACCATTTTGGGCACTGTGGCATTAATGCCGACAGAAGAATCTAATATTTTAGAATTGACAAAAATGGCAGTACTACCAGAAATGCGTGGCCATAAAATAGGGCAAAGACTTTTACAACATTGTATCGATTTTGCCAAACAGCAAAACCTAAAAGCACTACTACTCTACTCTAACACCAAGTTAGAAAATGCCATTTACCTTTATAAAAAATACGGATTTAAAGAACTAAAATTAGAATCTAATAGTCCTTATGCACGTTCGGATATAAAAATGTTATTAGAATTTTAAAGTTTAAAATGCGATTTCAAATAATCGAATGCACCACTAATGTTTCCAAAAATATGTTCTTCTGAAATTAAATCTGGTACTATGTCTATAGAGACTAATTTATCTTTTGGCTGCTCTTGGATAGCGGTTAATAAAACTTGCACTCCTCTTTGTTCTAAATCCAAAACGGCATTTTCCAACGCATACAGCCCAGACTGGTCTATGTATGGCACACGATCCATACGTATAATTAATGCTTTTATTTCCTTTGGTATTTTCTTTATTTCATCTTGAAAGTGAGATGTAAATCCAAAAAACAAAGGGCCATAAAGATGCTTTATATAAACTTTGTCCTTGTATTCTTCGTAGAATTCAACTTCGTCTTGCCAAGGTTTTTCACCATCAAAACCAGCAATAGTTCCAACTTCCATACCTTCTTCGCTAATGTCACCTGCTCGTTTCATAAACAACAAACAAGCTAAAAGTAGTCCCATACCTACAGCTTGAATAAGGCTCCCAAATGTAGTTACAAGTAGCACTACAACGAGAACAAACGCATCTGCTCTGGGTACAACTAACAAGTGCTTTAAGCCTTTGAGATCTATAATCTTAAAGGCTATAGGAATTAACAAACCTGCTAGAACAGACAGTGGTATATACGCTGCCAGCTTACCCAAACCTAATAAAACAGCTAATAAAAACAAGCCATGTATTGCGCCAGAAACTCTCGTGCGTCCACCAGAATTGATATTAATTACTGTACCTTTTGTTGCACCTGCGCCTGGAATTCCACCAAAAATTGCTGCAATAGAGTTTCCTATTCCTTGACCAATTAATTCTCTATTACTATTATGTTTAGTTTTGGTCATATTATCTGCAATTACTGAGGTTAATAAAGAATCGATAGATCCTAAAACAGCCAATACTGTAGCATATTCACCTATGAGGATATAAGTGCTAGAATCTACAGAAAAAATACCATCTAACTTTAGCGAAGGTAAACCCGACGGAATATCACCTATAATTGGTACATCCCATTTTAAAAAGAAACTCGCAACAGATGCTAAAACTAATGCTACTAAAGCACTCGGAATAGCCTTGGTTATATAGGGAAATACCAAATAAACAACGACCGTAAATATACCTAAAGTCATAGCTTGCCAATTAAACTCTGAAAATAATCGTGGTAAATCTTGCATCACCAACCAAGTTGATTTTTCTGAATCCAAGCCTACGAATGGGAAAATTTGAAGAATGATAATGATAAGCCCTACACCACTCATAAAACCAGAAACCACAGGATATGGAAAATATTTTACATAACCTGCAATATTTATAAGTCCAAATACAATTTGAAGAACACCACCCAATAAGAATGTAAGAATAATAATAGGCATAGCGGCTTCAAGACTGCCTGTAATTTCAATAGCTGCTGCAACCAATGCAGCAGATACAACAGTCATTGGTCCTGTTGGTCCACTGGCTTGTGTTGCTGTACCGCCAAAAATGGCAGCAAAAATACCAACAGCAATAGCACCATAAAGACCTGCAATGGCGCCTAAACCAGATTGCACACCAAATGCCAAGGCTAATGGCAAGGCTACAACACCAGCAACTAAGCCACCTGTTAAATCTCCTTTTAAATTTTTAAAATCGTAGAATTTTGAACTCATAGGTTGGGTTTACTTTGAATTATAAAGATAAAATAATCGAGTAATAATTAAAAAGAATGATAGAGTTAAAGTCAATAACACTAACTAACCTTTACTTTCATGTTTTTTATGCATTTGAGATCTATAAAACATAGAATTAAAAAAGTTTAAATCTTTAATTTCTGAGACTTTATATGATTTTGTTATTGTAGAATCCTTGAAATATATAAAGACATATTCACTAGTTCTTCCTACATACACAATATTTTTTTCTTTTGATGATAATTTTATTCCTTTATATACAAACTCTACAATTTCTAACTCTTCATAATACATACTCTTTCCAGCATCTAAAGTGGCTACAATACCTGAAATATAAAAGACTGTTAAAGCCAGTACATACAATTTCAATTTAGAGATACCTAGCTTAAGTTTTTTCAACAAATCAGAATATTTTTTGATAAGAATAAGATTCATTTTACAGCTTACTATGATAATAAATATCATCATGAACCGAGAAAAAAGTTCAATACCATTATAGAATTCGCCCCTAGGGTTTAAAGCAAATGGAAATGCATAAATCGTTGTATGAGTGTAAAATATTGAAAAAGGAATTAAGTTAATAATTATTACCTCTAAATGACTTACCTTTTTAGATTTAGAACTTTCTTCTTCTAATTGGTCATTGTTTTTCTTTTTAAATATCTCGGCAATTTTTCTAATTATATTAAAAACACCAAACATTAAAAAAAATATAAAAAAGAGAAATACAAAAAAATAAATAAGACTTGGAATTAAATCTATAAGCAGAACATATAAGTCAGAAATAGAGACAAAAGTTGTTATATCTACGTTGAAAGCTTTAAAGTACGCATAATTATATAATAAGACCAATGATACAAAGTATAATGCTAAATACGTAAAAGGGACTTTCCTGAACTCTTTTAATATCTCTACAATTTCCTTTATCAAACTATTAATTTTCTATTTAATGAATTAATCATTTCCAATAGCCTTCAAAGAATCTATTTGACGTTGCAAGGCATCAATCATTTCTGAGTTTTCATTAACCTGTGGAATGGTTTTTAGTGAGTCTATCTGCATTTGCATTACATCTTCATCTTTTGGTTGTTCTTTATAATAATAGCCAATACCTTCGCTAGATCTCCAGGCTTCGTTTAACTGATTATATACGGTTTCGTCCCAGGTACTTGGATGTTTTACATCTATCCAAATCACATCGCGATATTCGCTATCAATTAAAACTAAATCTGGTGTTGCAGAACCATCAAATTGTTGCGAATTTGTAGCACTTATCGATGAAATTGTTCCTAAAAAGAACATGCGTTTTCTACCAGCAATATCTTTTATATAAGGTCTAAACTCAACTGGTGTACTCGCATTCCAATCGTATTCTTTACGCGATTCTTTTACCTTTAATGGCATTGCAGAAACGCCTGCATACCCTTGCTTTTTAGTGGCATGGTCGTAATAATACAATTTGTCTGTACCATCTGCTGGCACAAACACACTATAGCTTAAACTGGTACGCTCCTCACCTACTGGTTCTAAACCAAACCAATGGTATAAGCCACTGTAAGCATCTGAGTTACTTCCTGCAAAATCAAAATCTGTTACATAAGGTTGCTGATTCTGATCTTTTGGCATCAATGGAATTTTTACCGCAGTTTCCATATTCCAAGGTAATGGATCGCTAAAGCCTCCTAAAAACTTTAAAGATTCTGCTTGTAATTGCGATACACTTTCGGCTAAGGTATTCTGTTTTTGTAAAAACTTGTAATTCTTAATTTTATCTGGACTCACAAATGTGCCTTTACCAATTGTAATTCGCTCTATATAGTCATTAAAATCGTGTTCACCACTTTCAATAATCATTACACCACCAAAGGTTGGATATGGGAAAAAGAAGCCTTTCCACTTTATTAAACTGACCACTTGCACCCAAGCTCCTTTATCGTTTTTCATGTAAAACGTGTCGCTAGGCTCGTAATTAAACAACATCCAAGGGTTAAAACGCTGTACAACCGCATTGTAAGTATTTCTACTAAACTTTAAAGATTCTCCTATTGAAAAGGTAACATCGATTCTATTTTCGTTTGAAAATCTTGGAAATGGTGTTGTGCTGCTTACAGAAAAAACCTCTTCCGTATTATCGCTAATGCGTTGCATAATGTACTTTTTACTAGGCTGAATGGCCATAGTCCATTTATTCTCTGTACCAATTCTTACCAAGTGTGGTAATGATACGTCCTTAGTTTCGCCAACACTTTCGTTAGCCATTGAGAATATGTTTCGTAATGGTTGAATGCGTTCGTTTTGTGTCAATGGTAATTCATCAATTTCAACCTTATTAAGACTGTTGAATACATTGTATGTCTTCATGTAATCGTAAAGGCCTTGATTCCAACCCAAAAAATACAGCAACCCAAAAAACACAATTAAAATGCCTAAAATTCCTAATCGGCCACCAATATTTGGGGTTTTTCTAAACTTTCTTAAACCAAAAATTAAAATGAAAATGCTTAATAGAACTACAAAAATGTATTTTCTAAAAAATAATAATACAGGTTGGTAATCGTCTCTAAAAAAGAACAATAAAATTAAGAGCAATAATCCTAAAAATACAGTAATTCGCTTTTGCTTTGCGCCTTTATTCCAATAGTTTTTTATCATGATTTTCCCATTCCTGCGAAAGCAGGAATCTCTTTTTTATTTATTCTACTTTATTCTTTTTATGAGATTCCTGCTTTTGCAGGAATACTGTTACATAAGACCCTTATCCTTCAATCGGTCACGTGCAGATTTTTGTTCTGCCTCTGGTTCTGGATCTTTTGCAATTTCTTTTTTGGCTTCTTCTACTACTTTATTGTCTTTGTTTTTTAAATCTTCGATAAGATCTTTACCCTTTTCCATGGCATCGTCTACAAAATCACTTAAAGAATCACTTTTTTCTTCTACCACTTCTGTGGTTTTAATTACAAAATTAGCGAGGTATGTACCTATTAAAGTTCCTGTTGCGAAGGTAGCAAAACCAGATAAAGCAAAGTAATTTGAAAAGATTTCGATTGGTGTTAAAAACTGTAATATCAATCCTACCACTAACATCGTAATAACTACAAATAGTAATCTTGGAATAAACGGTTGCTTATAAATAAATCCTTTTGGATTATCTGCACTCATTTGTAACTCTTTGCTGTTCATTACTTTATTAATGAAACGGTACGCACCATTTCCATTAGACTCTCTCCAATACAGAAAAATGCCAAATAAAATGGCTGAAACGAAAATGATGATGTCTATTCCTAGTCCCATGTTATAATTTAGTTTGAGCACGAAGTTAGAAGATTGAAGCTCTATCTTTATGCTATATTATTATATTATTTCACTTTATTTCTAAAAGCAATCGTCATATTCATTAAATCAAAACAATCTTTATAAAAACCGTCAAAAACTTCTTGACTAATATAACTTCTTCGTTTGGCTTTATGCAAACAAGTTACGACTTCTGCAATTGAACGAATTGAATATCCTAAAAACTTTCTGAATTCAGCACCAGATTGCAATATTGAACCTTCAGTAATATTTAGTGCTACTGAATCTGAAGCTCTTCGTATTTGAGATGATAAATTATAAATTTCTTTTTCAGGAAACAACTCTGTTAGCTTATCCATATTATCACCTAAGTCCATTGCCTTTTGTCAAATTAATAAGCTTTCAAATTTAAACTTCATGCTATTAGTCTATTTATATGTAAAATTGTTACTTCAAGCTTTTAACTCCGTACTTCCTGCTTCAAGCTTCCAACTTCCATCTATATATTGTTACTAATCGTCTCAATCACCCAGTCCTGAAAGGATGCATCCCAAGTCTCATAATTTTTGTAAAACTGCTCTTTATCGTACCAGTACAAAAACAGAATATCTTTTGGTGAAATATTTACTAATAATTTATGTATTAAATCACGGTGCTCTGCCGACAATGACGAATGTGGTTGATGCAATGCAAAATACATAGACTCATCTACCATATCTTCAATTTTATAAGCGTTGCTGCGTTCTAATTTTTCTAAATACAACTCAACTCCCATCACTTGTTTTCGAGCTGCTATATCGATCTTATTTAAGTAGCTTTTAAAAAGTGCTTTACTATCTAAAATCTCTTTTATTGCATGTTCAGTGTCTTTAAGTTTACTGAATAATTCAAACTTTTTAATACGATCGTAATTAGGTGTTTTTACCATGTATTCTAAATCACACTCAATAATGATATGACTTTTCAGTTTGTCGACCAATTCTGGCTGACTGATATGATAAATCAACACATCGTGAATGGTATCTTTAATAGCTTCTTTATAGGAATCCTCATTTTCGAAAACCAAAATGGTTTGAATAAAATCTCGCAACAAGTACACACCACCAAAGGCACGTGTATAAAATGAACCTGTGGTATAATGTAACGCATGAAGGTTTAAATCTCTACTTCGTAGATCTCCGTAAGTTTTTGCAGATTCTAGTAATGCGTTATGAATGTCTTCATCAATAAAGTTATTACCTGTTCTAAACTTGTCTACCAGTCGAAGTTGTTCTTTTTGTCGTTCTTCTAGGTTATCTATAAGTCTAAAACTAATACTTACATCGTCGTATTTTAAAATGTCTAAAGGCTCATAAAACACATCTATATCCTGATCAAAATCGATGCAAATCGCTGAATCTCTGGTGATATCGTTTATTTTGCTTCCATGTGTTCTAAAGATATGTTGCATCATATCTCTATCAAAAGAATGAAACGGCAAATACACTGGTTTTCCTTTTTGTAAAGGTGAAATAATGATACCATGCGGATTGGCATCACCATGATTTAGGTAATGTACATCGTTCTTTTCTTCTGCTACTTCTGGACTCCAGCCAACACCATCTATAGAAAAGGAAGTGAGTTTGGTTTCTTTAAAACCAAGTGTTTTTAAACATTTATTATAGCGCTCTACCAGTTTACCACTTACTGGTATAAGTTCGCTTCTGTATAGGTTTGCTTGTTTTAGTTTGTTCATAAAAGCCTATCCTAAATCCTTTCCAGAGAAAAGGACTTTTAATCGATTATTATTGTAATAGTTTTTTTATCTGCACATGTTGCAATAACATAATCGTTTTTGCATCGATTATATCTCCATTTACCATCATCGCAATGGCTTTTGTAAATGGTATTTCTAAAATTTCTATGTCTTCATTTTCGGTATCTAAACCTCCTCCGTCATTGGTTTTCATTTTATCACTATATTCACCAACAAAACACGAAAATCGTTCTGTACTACATCCTGGTGTGGCAAACGCACTATAAATCTCTGTTAGTTTTGGGATGTTATACCCTGTTTCTTCAAGCAACTCTCTTCTTATGGCTTCTGCTGCGGAAGAATCATCATCTTCTAACATTCCTGCTGGTACTTCTAATAAAAAACCACCTTCTACACCATTCATATAAGCTGGTAAACGAAATTGCTTAACCAAAATAACGGTTTGCTTTTCCGTATTGTACAGCAAGGCTGCTACTGCATTACCACGTTCTAAAACTTCCCATTTGTTTTCAACCCAATTTCCGTCTTTTAACTGATAATTGAATTTTACCTGAGATAAGGTAAAAAACTTATCTGAAAGAATGGTTCGGTTGATGTTTTTGATGCGTTTTTTAGTCATAAACAAAAGTTTCTTCTTGTTTTGACACCTTAAGGCTATATTCCTTCCATTCACTCATAGAAATAGGCAATAATTTTCTTGATTTTGAAAAATCAATAGCTTTCAAAATATCATCTCGCATATAATTATACTTATGCTTTGAAAATCTTTTTTTCTCATATAATTTGTATATGGAATCAATGAAAAATGTAGCTTTTTCTCTCTTCAAAGAGTTATTAAATACTTCATATTCATCTTTTCTAATCAATCTACCATAAGACATTGGGTTAAACAAAACTCTAAAGTAAAAATTAGGCCTCTTATCAAATTTACTCCACTCTATACCAACACAGATTATATAACCTCTAATGTTACCTACCAGTTCACTATCTTCCATAATAAACCCTTTTCTTCTAAAGTTACTAAAAGGACTAGAGTTAATCTTTTTCTTTATCCAAAAAGGTTTATAATACTCCTCAATAATATAATCTTTAGTTGAAAAAAATAAAACTCCTAATACGAAGAATAAGCTTATATATTTTATGGATAGAAACTCTTCCTCTGTCTTAGCTGAAATTGAAATAATAGAAATTAAAATCAGTAAAAAGACAAATGAAAACAAATAGTATTCTTTAAATATGTACCAAGCTTTTTTCAAAAATTATTCTTGTTTTCCAAAACGCTCTCTAGCTTCCGTTTCGATGTTTAACTGATTGATTCTGGCATCAACTTTACGTTTAAAGTCGGTATCTGCAATCGTTGCTACATTATCTAAATAACGTACCACTTCTTGTCGCCTAATGTCGCTAAAATCGAGACCTTTCATATTGGCTCGCATGAGTTCTTGAAGCATACCAAACTTGGTGTCGTAATCTTTTTTGAAATACACTTCTGGATTATTGAACCAATCCTCTTCTAAATCGAAATCCGTTAAACGTAACGACACTGCCTTTTGAATATTGCGCACATCACGCGATGAAAAGAATGGAAATATCTTCTGTATTTCTGTATATAAATGCGCATAGAACATATGCTCATTGTCCTTGTATTTGCTCGACACTTTATCGAACGTATCCAATACACGCTCTTCGGTTGGCTTATCTATTTTTTCTAAGATGTCGCCTAAATTCTTCGCTACTTTTTGTGCATCGAGATAGTTATAATCGTTAGGATTGCTCATGTTTATAAAATCTGGCATGGTATCTTCGAGCTTTTTCCACCAGAGATAATCCTGATCTACAAAGTCCTTTTCATTACGAGCTCCATCAATTTTAAAACGCCCTTGCACACGCGAAATCACAGCCTTGTCCAGCATTTCTGGTAAGTTGGTAAATAAGCCTATAGAACTGTTACCATAGTTGACCGCATAAGCACCTTCGGTATATCTTAGAAACACACCAATCACTTCCTTAACACCAGCGGACACACCTTGCGTTGTACGCTCTTGTAGGTTATTCTCTGCATCATCTATTGGTGCAAAAATGAGACGTGTTGGGTCTTGCAAAGGTTTCATCCACTCCACCATTTTCTCTGCAGAACCACCTTGAAATGTTGAAATCAACGTATCTGGCATGGGATGGAATAAAAATGGAATATTTAAGTTTTCGCTATGCTCTTTTAATCGTGTTGCTATTGCTGCGATAAGCATACTTTTTCCAGTGCCTGGTATTCCATAACCCATAAATACTGGCATAAAACCACCAAGCTCTTGAAATGGATTATTTTTTGCTTCAAAATCGTAGCTTAATAATCGTTCTGTTAATCTTCTGGCAAAGTGCTTAGCATCTTTGTTGCCTACAATTTGTTCAAACTGAATTTTATTAAACTCTACACTTACTGCTGTTCCTGCAAAAACATTGTTCCAGCCATCAATTACAAAGTCTGAGTTTTCTAGCTTATACGAACGGTCTTCAATCGTATCAGTATATTCTAATGTGCTTTTTCTGAGTTGAATTTCATCAATAAGGGCTTCAAAATAAACCACCGTAAAATCAATAACATCTTTGTCGGTTTTGATAATGTCCGGATGTCCTAAGTACTTATCATAGTAGAATAATTGACACGAAATTCCTTTTAAAGGCGATAAAAACGACACTTCTGGGATGCCTGCAAACTTCTGTTTCATTACCGATAAATCGTCGGATGCATGTGGTTTTAAATCGTGTAGAATTTTATAGGCAGTAGCAAATAGCATAAAGGCTGTTGCTGTAAGCATTTTGCTTTCGTACTCACGCTTTCCGGAGTTATCTAAAGCCGATTTGTTTTCACTTAACGTCGATAATCCCGAGGCATCATAGTAACTATCTTTAATCCAAATACCAAGTGTAATGCCTTCTTGAACCGCATATAATGTTTGATTAAGAAACAACGGAATTGCAACCGACTCTGGTAATAATTTCTTTTTTAAAGCTAAAATAGTTTTAGAAACTGAGGTTACAGATACATTACTGCCATTATTAGCTCGTGATAGATACAACAAAATGGATTCGTCCTTACCATCATTATCTCTATTTTTGGCGCGCTGACTTTGCTCCCACTGAATAGACTTTAGGTAAGACGTTGCTTCGTCTCGAAGCATATTGAGTTCATTTTGTTTTATAGGAAAAGTTGAGTTGTGTTGCATGGTTATAGTTTTCAGTAGGCAATTTTCAGTAGGCAGTCTTCAGTAGGCAGTCTTCAGTAGGCAGTTTTAGACATCGTGACTTATTTTTTAGTTTTTATAATCCAAATTTACTAGGATTGTTCATCATATAATTAATCAGTTTTCCAACTTCTTGACTTTTGTTCATTAGCTCGTTATACTTATTCTTTTCAATGTAAGCGCAAGCCAAAGCAAATTCCAGCCATAATTGAGTTTCGGAATTTTCACTATTAGCATCAGACATTTTACTTTTAAAATGCTTTTCATATTGACGTTTACGATAACCTTCAGAAATATTAGAGCATACAGACCTACTAGACCTAATTATTTGAGAGGTTAATCCAAACATTTCAATTTTTGGAGAACTCTTAGCTGAATGGAAAATTTCCATTGCCAAATCAAATCCTTTTTGATATGCTAGTAAAGTTTTAAAAGACATCTTTTATCTTCATTTATTCCTACTGCCTACTGCAGACTGCAGACTGTAGACTATTTACTTATTTATTTTTTAATTTTTAAATCAGAAACCTGAACTGGCGGAATTGCCAACTTATTCATTATTTCTGGTGTTTTGTTATATAGTAATTGTATGATGCGATGTGGTGCAAAAACATAACGCTGTCTAAACGGACTTGCCCATTTCTGAAAGGTTTGCTTGCTAAAAAAACTACCTTCCTTAAATTCACTTTTAGAGACAAGTTCATCTACTTTAAATGAAACTACAAATGATTCTAAGGGTATATTTTTCTTAGCAATACCATCTAAAATGGCATGTGTTATTTCGTTTTCATCTTTTGCAAACACGTTATGAATTGGCCCTAAATCGATACGTTTTATGAGTTTTGGTAATACCTTTGGCAAGCGCTTATCTATGGCATAAGCCATGGTATCTAAATTCATCTCGCGATCTGATGTATTCTTTAAAACAGAATAAATCTCATCTTTGTATGCATTAACATCTCTCCCATCGTAATTAAAATACATGTAGCAAATAAACGGTCTGTTGTGCGTTACATCATAAAAACTCCAGCTTACTAAATGTTCTGCTGGTGAGCCTTGCGGTGCAGCAATAATCTTACCTTGCACAAAACGATTGAAGATATACTCTTTCTTAGCAGATGTATAATACACAATAGATGCTGCCTGAAACAATTTACGTTTAGAAATAGGTTGTTTCTTTCGCATTAACGTGTCTAGAAATTCATCTTTTAGGATATCAATATCTGTGAGTTTGGTTAAAAACTCTTCACGCAATTCTAGATCGTTAAAGAGATATCTGAATTCTAAATAATTTGGAAAACTAGAATCTGTAAGATCTACCTTCATATTTTCTTCATCGTCATACATGTATTTTACACGCATGGCTTCAATAGAATACAACAGTAAATCCGTGTACTGCTTAAACAGCAATATTTCTTGTTGCTTAAGTATTTGCTTAGCTTGTACAGCTGTAATTAGTTCTTTGAGTGTAAAATCTATCATTTTGTGATAAAACACATACTGCTCTTTAGAATCTAATACTGCGGAATCTAATGGTGTAACTATCATCTATTTGAATCTTCTTTAGTTTCGTTAAATGATGCATGAATGGCGAATAATGCAATGCCTAAAATAAATCCAAATAAAATGGAACCTAAATAGTCATTGTTTCCATGAACAAAATAAATAACAATACTAAAAACCAAAGAGTAAGCTAGAAATATTTTTAGAGATTTAATTGTTAAGAACTTCTTCAAAACCTATCCTAATAAATCATCTTCATTAGCTTCTGGCTTTGGTTCTCCAGCTGGCTCTCCATCACCTGAAGGTGCATTAGGATCTGCGCTGTAGTATTCATCAAAAATTTCTTTCATATCAATACCATAACGGTCGGCAAAGTTTTTCTGAATTTCAGCATCTTTAGATCTAATGTCTTTTAGTGCCTCAGCGTAACTACCATAAATACCTTGCATCACTTTTTCGTGCACTGGAATATTATCCATCATTTCCTGACGTGCTTTAGCACTTGCTGTATGCATTGCTGCTAAAGTTTCTCCAATATGCTCATCGGTTTTAACACCTAAGTGCTCTAAAATCGCTGCGAACTCTTGGTCTGTACGTGCTTTTAATGCTACTACGTAACCATCGTAATACTTTAAACGCTCATCAGTATCTGATTTTAATTTCGCGCGATGCGTTTGTAGATTACTGCGTAAAGATGTTAATACTTTAATAGTTAAGTTATGCTTGTGCACAAAACTGTCTTTTGACGCTGCTAACGTAGTATAGGCATTTTTTAGACCTTCTAATTCTTCTACTTTTTGTTCGAGTTGGGTTACTTTTTCAAGAGCTTCTGAATATTCAGGTGACTGTTTGTCGGCCACTTCTTCTAACGCTTGTCTGGCTTGTTTGAGTAGAGCATATTGTTCTTCGAGCTGCGTTTCTACTTCTTTTTTCTTTTCTAGAGCTTTGGTATGGTTGTTACTTGCTTCTACAATTGCAGATTTTAAGCTCTCTTCAACCTCTTTAATTTCGAGTTCTCTGTCTTTTAATCGTTTTATAGCCGCTTGACTCTTAAATGATAATTCATTTAACAATGTCTGCACATCTGCAGTTTCTATACGTTGCTGAAACATTGCTTTAGCTTTATTGTCTGCACCATCGCGTTGTTTTTGAGCATTTTGAAGCTCTTGCTCAGCATCTTTAATTTTGCTTTTGCGTCCCCAAAGGTTATTCCACCACGTGTCTGGTTTTGCCTTTGCCTCTTCAAGCTCAACCTTTGCACGCTCTAATCGCTTTACAGCGTCATCAATGATTTTTTGTTCGGCAGCATTTAAGGCCGAAAAGCCTTCGAACATAATACCAACTTCATCCTGATAATCTGTTAAATCCTTAATAGCATCCAGAAGTGTACTTCTGTCCTTCTCTGCCATATCCACAACATTATCTAATGTGGCGTTTAATATTTTCTGACGACTTTCGGGATCATCCTCTTGCGCCAGTTTAGATTTCATCTGGTCTATGGCTTTTCCCCAGTTTACATCTACTTTTTCTGGTTTTTGTTGTGAATTGGTTTCTAATAAATCAAAATCATCAGACATATGGTAAGGTGTTATTAAGTTGAACAAATTTTAGGATAACAATTTCGGTAAATTTTTAAGACTATAAAAACTTTACCATCAAATTATAGGTAGTAAATATTATAAAAATGTTACAAAATTTTACTTAGCGCCATTTGTTGAATATCTTTATAAAAAAACAACTCTTATGAAACTTTTTAAAACTATAATTGCCTTAGCGCTAGTGTATACATTTACAAATTGTAAAGATCAAACCTCAAAGCTCACACAAGAAACAGCAATTAACACCAGTACAGAAGAAAACGTAAAAGTTATACCTATATCTCATGGAACATTGATTTTAGAAACGGAAGAAGAGGTCATTTATATAGATCCTACGGGTGGATCTGAAGCTTTTAAAAATCAGAAAACGCCAACTTTAGTATTAATTACAGATATTCATGGAGACCACTTAAGTACGGCGACGTTAGAAGCTTTGCAACTAAAAAATATAAAAATTATTGCCCCAAAGGCAGTTACTGATAAAATACCAAGTACAATAGGTGCTAATGTTATTACCTTAAGAAATGATAAAACATTAAAACATAATGCTATTAATATTAAAGCCATACCTATGTATAATCTAAGAGAGGAGGCCTTAAAGTTTCATCCTAAAGGCAGAGGAAACGGCTATGTATTAACTATTAATGATGAACGTATTTATATTTCTGGTGATACAGAAGATATTCCAGAAATGCGCAGCTTAAAAAATATAGACAAAGCCTTTGTCTGCATGAACCTTCCTTATACTATGCCAGTTGAAAGTGCTGCCAGTGCCGTTATAGACTTTGAGCCTAGGGTTGTTTACCCTTATCATTACAGAGGAACCTCAGAACTAAGTGATATAAATTTATTTAAAGAAATCGTGAATAAAGCAAATAATTCTATCGAAGTAAAGCTTTTGGATTGGTATTAGTGAAATTAAAATGTTAAATTTTTCACTTGTTAACAACTTACAAAATACTTAATTTCACCCGAAAACACTGTAGTTAGTCGAGTATTTATGTTGTTTTAACGATATATTTGTTAATAATAAAGGCGTAAAATATTTAATATTAGGTATTTGTAGAAGTTTTTTTTTCTATATTAGCACCATAGAACCCAAATCTAAACCATATTAACTCATGCTTAGCAAACTGATTTCCAAGTCTTTATTAGTTACCACGACGCAGCTCACAATGATTCTTATTGCTGTTGCCTCTATATTTATTGTTTTTATAATAATAGCAATAATTAAGATGTATAAGTTAAAAGCAGAAAACAGGAAATTGATGGAGACCAACGCATTTAAGGATATAGATGATGAATCTTATAAAGACTTTACCAGTGGACATCTTTATGGTGATAATTAAAACCACTAAGACACAGATAAACAAAAAGCCAGCAAATGCTGGCTTTTTTTTATTAATAATTTATTAGCAGAGCACTACCTTACTAGCTTTTTGTATTTAATTCGTTTTGGCATTAAATCACCACCAAGTCGCTTTTTCTTATTCTCTTCATAATCGCTAAATCCGCCCTCAAAGAAGTAAACTTGAGAATCTCCTTCAAAAGCTAAAATATGCGTACAAATACGGTCTAAGAACCATCTATCGTGACTAATAACTACTGCACAACCAGCAAAGTTTTCTAAACCTTCCTCTAGCGCTCGTAATGTATTAACATCAAGGTCGTTAGTTGGCTCATCTAAAAGTAAAACATTACCTTCCTCTTTTAATGTCATTGCTAAGTGAAGACGGTTTCTTTCTCCACCAGAAAGCAACTTAACTTTTTTATTTTGCTCACTTCCTGAGAAATTAAAACGACTTAAATATGCTCTAGAATTAACTTGGCGTCCTCCCATCATCACTAATTCTTGCTCATCACTAAAGTTTTGCCAGATTGTTTTTTCAGGATCTATATTAGAATGGCTTTGGTCTACGTAAGCTATTTTAGCAGTATCACCTACCTTAAATTCACCTTTATCTGGTGTTTCTTCTCCCATAATCATCCTAAAGATGGTGGTTTTACCAGCACCATTGGGTCCTATTACACCAACAATACCTGCTTGAGGTAAATTGAAGTTTAAATCTTCATAAAGTAATTTATCATCATATGCTTTACTTACTCCAACAGCTTCAATGACATTTGTACCTAGACGTGGACCGTTTGGTATGTAGATTTCTAGCTTTTCATCAAGCTGTTTTTGATCTTGACTTAAGAGTTTATCGTAATTCTTAAGACGCGCTTTTTGTTTTATTTGGCGTCCTTTAGCTCCTTGACGCACCCACTCTAATTCTCGCTCCAAAGTTTTTTGGCGCTTAGAGGCCGATTTGCTCTCTTGAGCTAGTCGTTTAGATTTTTGATCTAACCAAGAGGAGTAATTCCCTTTCCAAGGGATACCTTCACCTCTATCGAGTTCTAAAATCCAACCAGCAACGTTGTCTAAGAAATACCTATCGTGTGTTACAGCAATAACAGTACCTTTATATTGCGACAAGTGATGCTCTAACCAATGTACAGATTCGGCATCTAGGTGGTTGGTAGGCTCATCTAAGAGTAATACATCTGGTTCTTGTAAAAGTAGACGGCAAAGCGCAACTCTACGACGCTCACCACCAGATAGTACACCTATTTTTTTGTTTCCGTCTGGAGTACGTAAAGCATCCATTGCTATTTCTAATTTGGTATCTAGTTCCCAGGCATTTGTAGCATCGATTTGATCTTGTAACTCAGCCTGACGGTTCATGAGTTTTTCCATTTTATCAGGATTACTGTAAACCTCTTCTAAACCAAACTGATCATTGATACTGTTATACTCATCAAGGATTGCTACCACTTCTGCCGCTCCTTCCTTAACCACTTCCATAACGGTTTTTTCGTCGTCTAGTTGTGGCTCTTGTTCAAGATAACCAACGGTATAACCTGGTTTAAAAACCACATCTCCCTGGTAATTTTTATCTACACCTGCAATAATTTTTAACAATGTTGATTTACCAGAACCGTTAAGCCCTAGGATACCTATTTTGGCACCATAGAAAAAACTTAGATATATATTTTTTAAAACTGGTGTATTAGCAGACTGAAAGGTCTTTGTAACACCAGACATTGAGAAGATGATTTGTTTATCGTCGCTCATAATTATACTCTTCCTTTTAATGCATTAAACACCCAAGCAATTGCAAAGAAACCTACACCTACAGAGGCAAAGCCATAGCCAGCAACTTCCTGATATTTAAAAGCTCCCAGTGCAATTAAACCTAATCCAACAATAATCATAATAGTTGTGGCCCAAGCCAAAACCGTGTTTTTATTCATCGCCATAATCTTATTCTAAATTTTAGATAGTTAGTTAAAACAAATATCGTTATTTTAAAATAAAAAAACACCACAAATTGTGGTGCTTCTTCAATAACTTAAATACTTTATAAGCTAATCATTGGCACTTCAATGAATAATAATTCTGTGTTTTCAGTTGCATTAATTTGAAAATTTGAAGTTTCGGAAATACCCAAAGCATCTCTAGTATTTAAAGTAATATCTGAAATTGAAATACCTCCACTTATATTCATAACATAGACTCCATGATTTTCATTTTTTAAGTTATAAGTAAATGTGTCTCCTTCATTTAGATCAATACGAGATAACGTTGCATCTTGATGGATTTTTAAACTCTTCTCGTCATCATCGTTAAAAGAAGTTACTAAAGTTTGCAGCTTTCCTTTTCTATCCTCTTTATTAAATGTTTTTTGATCATATCGAGGTTTTACACTTCGCTCATTTGGAATAATCCAAATTTGAAACAAGCTTAAATATTCATCAACAGAACCATTAATTTCTGAATGCTGCACACCAGTACCTGCAGACATTACCTGAACTTCCTCTGGAAGTACTGGTATCCATTCATCGCTCATATTATCGCGATGCTTCAACACGCCTTTTAATGGAATAGTTATAATTTCCATATTATCATGTGGATGCGTACCAAAACCCATTTTTGGTGCAATAATATCATCATTTAAAACTCTTAAGGCCCCAAAATGAACTTTTTCGGGATTGTACCAACTTGCAAAACTAAAGGAATGATTAGCTTGTAACCATCCGTGATTGGCAAATCCTCTATCTTCTGCTTTGTGAATTATTGTTTTCATTTTTCCTTTCCTTTCTTAATTTAATTATCTTAATTTATCTAGTAAATCACTCAATTGAGCGGCTTCATCTTCCTTAATAGCTCCCATCCAATCTTCATTAAAATCATCCGAAATTTCTTTTAGTAGTTCTAAACCTTTTTTAGTAATTTGAATATTTACTACACGTCTATCATTCTTTGAAGGTATACGTTCTATCAACTCCTTAGCACATAACTTATCGGTAAGTCTGGTAGCATTGGGCGCACGTTCTATCATTCTACCCTTTACAATTTGCATAGACAACGGTTTATTTGCTCCTCGTAGAATTCTAAGAATGTTGTATTGTTGAGGAGAAATTCCAAATTCTGCAAAAAATGTATTTTGTTTTGCCGTAATCCAATTGGCTGTATATAAAATATTTATTAAGGCTTTGGTTTTATTATCCTTGAATTTTGAATTGACATCTTTTGCTATATCTCCCATGTTTATTGTCGCTTAGTTTTAAACAGTATTTTATTTTAATATAAAACGTCTTTGTATTCGGTCTTCTTCTTAAATACTGCATTAGCAAATGGACATAACGGCATAATCTTAAGACCTTGCTCTCTGGCAAAGACAACCGAGGCTTCAACCAATTTATAACCTACACCTTGACCCTTCAATGACGGATCAACTTCTGTATGGTCAATAATTATTTTATCATCACCAGCGTAACTATAAGTCATACTCGCCATTTTATTGCTATTAATCTCAAGGTAGAACTCACCTTTTTTACCATTATCTTTATGCTGAATTGTCACAACCTATATACTTTTTTTAAATTGTTCCACTTCTTCTAGTAGTTCGTTATTCATTTCGTCATTAATAATTTTTCCATCCGAAAAGTTATTATGAAAGCTAGGTAAAGAAAATTTCCCAACAATATTAGCGTCATGTCTAGGAAAACGATCAGATGCCATACCCAAAACTGAAAGTCCGCCTCTTTGGCCTGGAGAGGTTGCCATTAATAACATAGGTTTTCCAAAAAAAGTTTTTGGTTCTACTCGCGATGCCCAATCAAAAATATTTTTGAATGCGCCAGAGTATGCACCATTATATTCGGCTAATGAAATTATAATCCCATCTGAATTCTTTATTTGCTCAACAAAGTCAATGGCTTTTTGAGGATGACCAGATATGCTTTCTCTATCAGAACTATAAATTGGCATTTCATAATCATTAAGGTCTAAAATGTTTACTTGTACGTCTTCAACTAAACTAGACGCGTACGTTACCAACCGCTTATTTATAGATGTGCTGCTGTTACTTCCTGCAAAGGCTAATATTTTTTTCATTTTATTTGTTTTTATGGTACAAATTTAAAAATAATTATTTTATTTTCCAAGGAAAATATTTCCAAGGAAATTTAATTAACCTTTCTTTAAGAAAACTTAAATTATAATATAAAACATTATTGTTTTGTAAATTCGTAACATAAAAAATTAGAATACCTAAACTAAGTACAACTACATATTTCTATAAATGGATATAAAATTTAATAAAAACGAGGATCACAACAAACTTCTACTTTCAGATTTAAAAAAACGTCTAGCAAAAGTGAAGCTCGGTGGTGGTGAAAAAAGTATTACCAAACACCATAGCAAAGGAAAAATGACAGCTAGAGAACGTATAGATTATTTATTAGATCCGAAATCCAAGTCTATAGAAATCGGTGCATTTGCTGGTGAAGATATGTATCCCGAATATGGTGGTTGCCCATCTGGTGGAGTAGTTGTAAAAATTGGTTATGTAAAAGGAAAACAATGTATAGTTGTAGCGAATGATGCAACTGTTAAAGCAGGTGCTTGGTTTCCTATTACGGGAAAAAAGAATCTTAGAGCGCAAGAAATTGCTATAGAAAACAAACTACCTATTATATATCTTGTAGATAGTGCTGGTGTATTCTTACCTATGCAAGATGAAATATTCCCAGACAAAGAACATTTTGGTCGCATTTTTAGAAATAATGCTGTAATGAGTAGTATGGGAATTACTCAGATAGCTGCCGTTATGGGAAGCTGTGTAGCTGGTGGAGCTTATCTACCTATCATGAGTGATGAAGCACTTATTGTTGATAAAACTGGAAGTATTTTCTTAGCCGGAAGCTACTTGGTGAAAGCAGCCATTGGTGAAACAATAGACAACGAAACTTTAGGAGGCGCTACGACACACTGCGAAATATCTGGTGTTACAGATTATAAAGCTAAAGATGATAAAGATGCTCTAGACACCATAAAAAATATTGTAGATAAAATAGGTGATTTTGATAAAGCCGGTTTTAATAGAGCCAAACCTGCCAAACCTGCTGAAAACCCAGATGATATCTATGGCATACTACCTAAAAGCAGATCAGATCAATATGATATGAACGAGATTATTAAACGCTTGGTTGATAATTCAGAATTTGAAGAATATAAAGCAGGTTATGGTCAAACCATAATTACAGGTTATGCTCGCATAGATGGTTGGGCAGTTGGTATTGTTGCCAACCAAAGACAAATTGTAAAGACTAAAGGAGCAAAAACAAAACCAAGCGAAATGCAGTTTGGAGGTGTTATATACAACGATTCTGCAGATAAGGCAACTCGTTTTATTGCCAATTGCAATCAGAAGAAAATTCCACTTGTCTTTTTACAAGATGTTACTGGCTTTATGGTTGGCAGTAAATCTGAACATGGTGGCATTATTAAAGACGGTGCAAAAATGGTAAATGCTGTTAGTAATTCTGTCGTACCAAAATTTACCATTGTCATTGGCAATAGTTATGGAGCAGGCAACTACGCCATGTGCGGAAAGGCCTACGACCCAAGACTTATTGTGGCTTGGCCTAGTGCAGAGTTGGCTGTGATGAGCGGTAAATCTGCTGCTAAAGTTTTACTTCAAATCGAAACCGCATCTTTAAAAAAGAAAGGAGAAACCATAACAAAGGAAAAAGAAGAAGAACTGTTTAACAAAATAAAATCGAGATACGATAACCAAGTATCACCATATTACGCTGCCGCAAGATTATGGACAGATGCTATTATAGACCCTTTAGATACTAGGACTTGGATTAGCATGGGCATAGAAGCCGCTAACCACGCTCCTATTGAGAAACCTTTTAATTTAGGTGTGTTGCAGGTTTAAGGAATTCATAAAATATTATAAATAAAAAAGAGCGCCATTAGCGCTCTTTTTTTATTTATATAATTAACTGATTAGTGAGTTAAACTCTCTCTTTCAGCCTTCTTTTCTTCTCTAATTTCTTTTAAACGCTCAATTGCTGAACCAAATACCCAGTAAGGAATTACAAATGTTAAAAGGAAAATCATTAACCAAAATCCTATTGTTAAAATGGTTAAAAAAGCTAAAAATCCTAAATATTGGTCAAATTCAAACATAATTGCGTTTTGTTTATTTTAAAGATATTACAAAGATATAACCAAAATATAAGTTTTACAATAGACATCTTTAGATTTATTAACACAAAATGAACAACTAAAAGTTAAACAGCCTTTATTAATAACTCTGCAGTTGCTGGGTTTGTGGCCAAGGGTACATCATGGACATCGCACAAACGCATTAGCATAAGAATATCTGGTTCATGTGGGTGCTTATCTAAAGGATCTCTAAAAAACAATACCATGTGGCATTTACCTTCTGCAACCCTAGCTGCAATTTGAGCATCACCTCCTAGAGGCCCAGATAAAAGTGCATGGACTTCAAACCCAGCTTTTTTAACCTTTTCTCCAGTTGTGCCTGTAGAAACCAGGTTTATTTTTTTTTGATGTAAAATCGCTTTATGCTCATTTAAAAATTGTACCATTTCGGCTTTTTTTCCATCATGAGCAATTATTGCTATCTCCATTTAAATATTTTTAACGTGATAATCTACCAAACCTTCAATTGGTCTTCTTACAAAATTACCAACATTAAACCCAAGTTCTTCTGCAACTTGTTTAATTTCATCTTTTCCGAAAAAAGCTATAGATCCTGCAAAATGAACCGGAATGCCTTTGCTTAATTCTTCTTTATATTGAAGGATCATATTCTCAGCAAATAAACGAATACCCTTAATAATTAAATTTTTAATATATTTTGAATCTTTATTGATGAATATAAACTCTGCATGATCTGCCAGATAAGCGCTAGGATTTGTTTGTTTGTATAAATTATATTTTATGAAATCAGCATCGAGATTATGCTTGTGAGCAAATGCTACCCTAATGGTATCTGGCATCTTATTAAAGTAATAATCTCTTATTAATTGTTTGCCAAAATAATTTCCGCTAGCATCATCCATTAAAATGAAACCAAGACTAGAAACACGCTGATGTAGGTTTTTGCCATCGTAATAACTACAGTTAGACCCAGTGCCCAAAATACAAACCACTGCAGCTTCACTATTAGTATTTATACAAGCCCTTACAGCGGCATAAGTATCTTCTTTTACTTCTACTAAAGCATTAGGAAAGTATAATTCTAGAATTTCCTTTAATAGAAGTCTAGGTTTTTCAGTACCGCAACCGGCTCCATAAAAGTAAACATGCGTAACTTTATCGGCGATTGCCATAAGTTCTTCACTTCCGCTAATTGTCTTTTTTAATTTCTTTTCTGCAACGATTGCAGGATTTAAACCTTTGGTTCTTATTTTGTCTGCAGCTTGCTTACCGCTATTATCTATAGCAATCCAATCGCATTTAGTAGAACCTCCATCTGTTATTAAAATCATGGTGATATTTATATACAAAAATTCCGTAGCCTATGCATAAACATAATCCTACGGAATCTAGAATTTATGTTATAAAACTAAAGGCTATTTACCTTTTGTGCTAAGTCTACTAATTTATTAGAGTACCCAAACTCATTATCGTACCAAGATACTAATTTAAAAAATGTGGAGTTTAGCTCAATTGCAGCTTCTGCATCAAAAATACTTGTGCGTTCATCGCTAACAAAGTCTTGAGAAACCACTAATTCTTCTGTATAGCCTAGTACGCCTTTCATAGCTCCTTCTGAGGCTTTTTTAAAGGCTGCTTTTATTTCTTCTAAAGATGTTTCTTTTTTGGTTTTTACAGTTAAATCTACAACAGAGACGTCTGCAGTTGGCACTCTAAACGCCATACCTGTTAATTTTCCATCTAGTTTTGGAATTACTTTTCCGACAGCTTTTGCGGCACCTGTTGATGCAGGTATAATATTTAGTAATGCACTACGACCTCCTCTAAAGTCTTTCTTTGAAGGTCCATCTACTGTTAACTGCGTCGCTGTAGTGGCGTGGACTGTAGTCATTAAAGCTTCCTCTATTCCAAAATTATCGTCTACAACTTTAGCAAGTGGAGCCAAACAGTTGGTAGTACAAGACGCATTTGAAACAATCTTATGGTCTGCATTCAACTCATTATCATTAACACCCATTACAAACATTGGTGCATCTTTACTGGGTGCAGAAATCACTACTTTTTTGGCACCAGCATCAATATGGTATTGTGCTGTTTCTAAAGTTGTAAAAATACCTGTACACTCTGCAACTACATCTGTGCCTACCTCATCCCATTTTAAGTTTTTTGGGTCGCGTTCTGCAGTAACCCTAACGGTTTTGCCATCCACTACTAAATGACCATCTTTTACTTCTACGGTACCATCAAAACGGCCATGTACAGAATCGTATTTTAATAAATATGCTAAATGCTCTACATCTAATAAATCATTAATTGCAACGACATCAACGTCTGGACGCTTTACTGTTGCTCTAAATACTATTCTTCCTATTCTACCGAATCCGTTTATTCCTAATTTTAAGTTTGACATTTTTCCTTGTTTTTAAATTGTCATTATATCTGAAACTCGAAGGAGTTCCATGTTAATTTTTGATTTTCCTTTTACTGCTTGGTCAAATGGTGTTAAGTCCATGATATCATTTTTTAGACCAACCATATAATTACTTTTCCCTGTGATAAGACTTTCTACAGCTTTTACGCCCATTCTGCTTGCTAAAACACGGTCAAAACACGATGGACTTCCTCCACGTTGCATATGTCCTAAAACGGATACACGCACTTCATATTCTGACATATGCTCATCTACATAATCTTTAAGCTCAAAAACATTTTTACCTATTTTATCACCTTCTGCAACAACCACTACACTCGAAGACTTACCCGATTGTTTGCTTCGTCGTAAAGATTCTAATAATCGATCTAGACCTAGATCTTCTTCTGGGATTAAAATTTCTTCTGCACCTGCTCCAACACCAACATTGAGCGCTATATGACCGACATCTCTTCCCATAACCTCAACAAAAAACAATCTGTTATGAGAACTGGCTGTATCTCTAATTTTATCGATAGCTTCAACAACTGTATTTAAAGCTGTATCGTATCCTAAAGTATGCGTTGTACCAAAAATATCATTATCAATAGTGCCTGGAATTCCCATTACAGGGAAACCAAATTCTTGGTTAAAAACCATGGCTCCAGTAAAGCTACCATCGCCACCAATAACCACAAAAGCATCTATTTCAGCCTTTCTTAGAGCATCATAAGCTTTTTGCCTGCCTTCTTTAGTTCTAAACTCTTCAGAACGTGCGGACTTTAGCATGGTTCCACCTTTATTAATAATGCCCTTTACACTACGAGCATCCATTTTCTCAAAGTCACCCTCTATCATTCCTTGGTAACCTCTATAAACGCCATAACATTCTAGGCCATGAAACACACAAGTTCTAACTACGGATCTAATGGCAGCATTCATCCCTGGAGAATCTCCACCAGATGTTAAAACGGCAACTTTTTTTATAGTATGTAGCATATATATCTTATTGAATACAGTAAAATTAATAAACAATAGACGGAATAATGTGACTATTGTCATAAAAAAATGTTACGAAAATCAATTCAAACGTTTTCGTTAATAAGTATTTTAATAAAATATAAAAAAGTGAGGTTAGGACTTCGATTTGGTCTTCGTTTTCTTCATCGTCATGTAGTCTGGCATGAAGTCATTTTGGTCTTTTTTTTCGCTGTCTTTATTGGGAGTATTCTTTTTGTCTTTTCGGTTTTTGCCAGAAAATATAATATCTAGTAATTCTTTAAAAGTGTCGAACTCTACACTGTAAGACATACCGATACCTTGAGTATATCCAATTTCTTCACCAAAGTTTCTAATTGTATTTTCTCTATTAAATACTTTAGCACGGAGTGTTCCATCCTCATTGAGCAACCAATCTATTTGAACATCGCCAGTTATGGTGGTTTGTTGTGCACTGCCAAACGGTACGCCAACCTTACCATTAACCAAGACCTTTTCTGATATTTTTGTTTGAAGCGTTAATCCAAACCTATTGTCTGTCTGTAGATCTGGTGTATTTTCGCCTAATTCTACGTCTATACCTACATTTAAATTTTCATTACCACCACCAAGTATGTTATTTACAATGCCTGACAGACGCTCTGAAATGGTACCCGTAAAATTAATACCTCTTATTCCGTTTGAAAAACCGCCAGTTCCCAATAGTGTTAGTGCTTGATTATTTCTTTCATCTTTTGATGATAATCTATAATCTAGTTCTGATTTAACGGTTGAGGATACATTTGGAAAGCGTAAATCGAAATCTGGTTGCGGTTGCTCTAAATCTCCTGTTAAATAAATATCTACCTCAACAGGAATTCTTTGAGTTATAGGGTTATCTAAAAGTACTGATGGGTTTGCTGTAGTTTTATAAATGGCTTTAAGGTTAATTTCGGCACCCATGGGATCTCCTTCCCAAACGATGGTTCCGCCTTGTTCTACCTCAAACTTTTTTTCAACCAATCCACTATATTTAAAATTATACACTCCTTCATAAACTGTAAAATCTCCCCACATATTAAAAGTTCCGTTAGTATTAATAAAAAACCCTAAGTATCCCTTCCCTTTTCCTTTTATAGTGCTACCTGCTTCTTTGTCTATAACTATTTCTATAGTGGCGTTGGTATTAACATCTAAATCAAAATTAAGTTCTAACCCTTTTACTTCGATTGCTTCGGTAACTTCGCCATTAAGCCTGGCTTGTTTTTCTTCTGGACTTAAAAAATGAATAAACGAGTTATCTCCAAAACTCTCAGAATCATTTAACGGAATATTAAAAACTGTTCCTGAGGCTGTACTCCCTTCTACATCTATAATTAACTGGTCTGTTGGTCCACTGATTTTAGCTTCTCCAGAGACAAAAGCCGTACCGTAGTATAGTTCGTCTTCGGACTCTTCTGTATTTAGCACCAACAAACGGTCTGTGCTTAAATCTAGACCTAATTCCCAATCAGAAAAATTATTATGTTCTATGTAACCATTTAAATACCCTTGAGAAAAATACTTTGAGTCTGTCATTGCTACATTGTTAAAGATAAATCGTTGGTTGCGCAAGGATACCTTTGAGTCGAAATCGAAACCATAATCTACATTGAGATATGGAATAGACAGACCTGCTCTATCTAGCAATAGTTCTCCGTCAATTCTCGGTTTGTTAAGGCTTCCCGTTACTCTGGCTTCACCAGAAACCAAACCTCTAATGTTACTAATAACACCTTCACCAAGAGGGTTTAATGGGTCTATTAAAAATTCTTCAAAGCTTACGTCTAAATCTATAGTAGGTCTCCTTTCTGCTACGTCTATAGTACCTTTCGCTAAAAATGAGGTAAGGTTATCATTAACTAAAGCTATGTCAACTTTATAATTGGTAATGGAGTTATTTCCTTCTACATCTGCTGTTAGGTTTCCTAAGTCATAATCATTTACAAAAAGATTGTTTATTTCTAAATTAGATTTAGGGAGGTATGTGCCGTCTTGCTGCACGAGGTCTAGTTTTCCGTTTACCACACCTGCCAGATCTAAACTATCTATTCTTGGTGTAATTTTAACCAGTTCTACATCTTTAAAGTCTACCCTCAGATTTTTATTAATACTATCACTAATAATTCCTGAAACTTCTATAATCTCGTTACCTTGGTTTATGGTAATAGGAAAAATATCAAAAGCAGATAGTGTTCTATCAAACCTTATTTTATTGAAATTGTTTTTTTCAGAATTGATAAACCACTCGTAACCTTTAAATATGATATCAGACTTTCTAAAACCAACAACAGACTTATTAGCGTCGTCTATGGTGTAAAAAAGATTTAGATTAAATTCATCATTATTATTTTTACCACCTTTAAATTCGGTTTTTACTAAAAGTGTATCGCGTTTGGTAACATTTATCAATGTGAAATCTGAGGCATTATAAACACCAGCACTGAGCGAATCTATTTCAATAAAGGTATTGTAAAGTGGGTTACTGTTATCTACACTAAGGTTAATATTATTTGCAAAATAATCTTTAAACTTAATTTCTGGTGAATTAAAAGTAAGTTCAAATCCTTTTGCATCAGTTTCTATTCTTCCCTCAATAAAGGTGTTTTTACCTAGATATAAATCCTTAAAAAAGACAGCTGCAATTTTAGAATAGATATTAAATTTAAAGTCTAGATACTGCCCTTTGTTAATTTTAAAAGGCACGTAATTGGTGTATATGCTACCAATTGAGTTCTCAACCAGTTTTAAAATGTCGTCAGTTTTAAATTTACCTTTAATACTTCCGGTAATGATGTCTGGGGAATTTACAACGATGTTACGCTCATCTCCTTCAAAGGACGATACGATAGCAAAATCTTCAAACCTGTATCTACTATCTTGGTTTTTGTAGCTTGTATTTTTAATATTTATCTCACCGGAAATATCATCAAAAGTAGATCCTGTTGCCGTCATGTTTACAAGTCCTCTAAATTCTGATATACTATCTCTATTTACGAAATTGAGCACCTTAAGATTAGCGTAGCCAACATTGGCATCAAAGTCGAACTTCTTTTTTTCTTCTACAAAGTCTACTAACCCATTAAAATTTAATTGAAGGTTAGGATCGTCTACCACTAGCTTTCCGTTAAAGATTTTGTTACCAAGATTTCCCAAAACCGTAATGCCATTATAAGCGTAGTTGTTATATTCTAAGCTAAAAACATCGCCTTTTATGTCTGAACGCAAATTATCTAGCGTAAAACCTTTACCATCTACATCGAGATTTGCTGATACAAGTTTGGCATTAGGGTCGTTAATGAGCTTTCCTATATCAAACGCGTCAAAAACAATATTACCAATGTAACTCGCTCTATCAATATCGTCAATCTCCGTAAGCTCTAAATCAGATTTTATAAATCCTAAATCCGTATCTATTGCAATATTTGCATTGATGCGTTTAGTGGTAATTTGCGATGTGCCTGTAACTTTAAAATTACCAACTTTTGAAAGAACGGTCGGTATGGCGTTGCCCAAAATTCTCGGCAAAAGCGCTGTTAAATCGTTATAATTAGATGCTAAATTTTTAAATTTACCGTCTAGAGCAAACGAATCGTCTTCGTTAGAAAAGAGGTTGTTAAAAGTAATATCGCCAATAATCCGCGTGTTTCTGGTAGTGCTAACGTTAAGGTTTTTGGCTTCTAGGTTGTTTAATGTTCCTGTTAAATCTGCATTAAAATCTGCCCGTTGATCAACACCAAACTCATCAAAAAACACATTCAATTCTGTTAATGATATTTCAGAATCTCTAAAACTGGCTGTAACATTAACTTTGTTTGTAAAATCTTTTAGGTCCTCTCGTTTGTAATCAAACCTTAGATCTCCTTTTAATTCAGACTTTTCGGTTTCAATACTCAAGCCAGCAAAATTCATATGGTCTAAGGTGTATTCAAAATTAGCTTTTAAGTTCTCTACCATTATACCTCTACTATCCTTAAAACTAAATTTGTTTATACGAGAGCTAACCTCTGGGCCGTTAATTAAAAAATTGGTTGTATTGGCATTAAGTTGTGTTAGCTCAAAAACTCTTGGTGCCTCAAGATTTTCGTCTGTTAATCTAAACAAACCATTTTCTATAGATAAATCGCTTGATGAAAACAAAAATTCACTCGGACCTTGCCTAGGGTTATCGTCTTCAAACTTATCTACAAAAACATCGAGATTTGTGTCTTCTTCTCCTTTGTAAGTTTTTAGATTAAACACTAAATCCTGAATGTCTATATCTCCTAAATTAAATTTGCTGTCATACAGGTTTTTAAAACTAATAATAGAACTATTTAACTCACCGATGCTAACAAGTGTGTCTTTTTTGTAATCTCTAATCAAAATTTCTTTTAACTCTATATCACCATTGAGCTGAAGACCAATTTTACCAATATTAATATTGGTTTTAAATTCTTCATTTAATTTTTTTGTAGCGTATTTTCCTAATTTGGTTTGTACAGCAGGAATACCCAAAATTAAAAATACAATAAGAAACAAGAGCAGAATGATACCTGCTATTTTACCTATTATTTTGAATATTCTTTTGATACAGCGTATTAATTACTTGTTGATGAAATCTTCACTACATTTGCACTAACAATACGTTGGCAAGTGGAGTCTTAGACTATATTTGGTAAAATTAACAATTATTGTGCCCTTTTTAGTTAATGAAAAAAGAAAATATTTATATCCTAGGCATTGAATCTTCTTGTGATGATACATCTGCTGCGGTACTATGTAACGATACCATTTTAAGCAATGTTGTGGCTGACCAAAAAATACATGCCGAATATGGTGGAGTTGTGCCAGAATTAGCCTCTAGAGCACACCAGCAAAACATTGTTCCGGTAGTGAATCAGGCCATTGAGCACGCTGGTATTTCTAAAGAACAGTTAAGTGCTATTGCCTTTACACGCGGACCAGGTTTAATGGGCTCTTTGCTCGTTGGCACCTCTTTTGCAAAGTCTCTGGCTTTTGGTTTAAATATCCCTCTCATTGATGTTAACCACATGCAAGCGCATATTTTAGCGCATTTTATTGAAGAAGAAGGACACCATAAACCACCTTTTCCATTTTTGGCGATGACCATCTCTGGTGGTCATACACAAATAGTAAAAGTTACTAAGTATTTTGAAATGGAAGTCCTTGGCGAAACAATTGATGATGCTGTTGGTGAGGCCTACGATAAAAGTGGTAAAATTTTAGGACTAGGCTATCCTGCTGGTTCAGAAATAGACAAGCGTGCACAATTAGGAAACCCTAAAGCTTATAAATTTACCAAACCAAAAGTAGATGGACTTAATTTTAGTTTCTCTGGCTTAAAAACAGCTATTCTTTACTTTGTACAACGCGAAACTAAAGCCAACCCAAATTTTGTTGAAGAGCACTTAAACGACATCTGTGCTTCTATTCAATATACTATTATTGGTATTTTGATGGATAAACTGAAACTTGCTGTAAAACAAACAGGCATAAAACACATTGCTATTGGTGGTGGAGTTTCTGCAAATTCTGGCATTAGAAAAGCTCTTAAAGATGCTGAAAAAAAACATGGTTGGGCAACTTACATCCCTAAGTTTGAATATACAACAGACAATGCTGCTATGATTGCTATTGTTGGGTATTTAAAATATTTGGAAAAAGACTTTTCAGATTTTGATGTTATGGCTTCTGCTAGGTTGAAGATATAAATTGTTAAAACATCTGTTGATAACAGATAGTGTAGAGCTTTAAATACATTTTAAAATTTAGTTGTTTTGTAAATACCCTAAATCAAACGAAATCAATTACACAATGAAACAGCTATTTCTTCTATTTCTCAGTATTCCTTTTTTAAGTTTTTCACAAGACGCTTTAGAAACCGAACTCGATTCTATTAGTTCTATTGAAGATGCTAAAACCTTTGCTAAAACACATAAAAAATCTAATAAAAGTAAAGTCTTCACGTTCAATAAGGAAAAGCACAAAACACGCTTGGCAGATGATCTTTTCAAACTCTCTAAAGGTGGAAAAAAAGTTGTGCAAGGCGAATATAAAAAGACCTATTATAAAGTAATTGAAAAAGAAAAAACCTTGCATTATAGAGCGAGCTATATCTTTTTTGATGGAAGTAAAATGAGCTTAGAAGAGATTAATGAAAAGCGCGACAAAATTGTCTCTCAATACCAACAAGGTTATAAATTTGATAAGTTAGCACAATTACACTCTATGGATTTAAATGCCAAAAGAGGTGGTGACTTAGGGTGGTTTCCTGAAGGACAAATGCATCAAATATTTGAAGACGCAGTAAAAGACCACGATACTAATGAAATTTTCACTTTAGACATTGAAGATAGAAACTGGTATTATGTTGTTCTAAAAACGCACAACTCTAAAACCATTGAAGAAATTACGGTTTTGCAATACTCAGAAGCCATAGATTAATGCAATTATTCTACAATCCAAATATCTCAGAAGGAGATGCAACGTTTAATTTTAACAAAGACGAAAGCAGACACATCGTAAAAGTGCTTCGTAAAAAAGTTGGTGACCAATTGCATATAACCAACGGCAAAGGTTGGTTATTTACTGCAGAACTCACCTTATCAGATGCTAAGCATTGTGCGGTAAAAGTTTTATCTCAAAACCTACAACCAAAACGTCCTTTTAACTTGCATCTTGCTGTTGCGCCAACTAAAATGAACGACAGATACGAGTGGTTCTTAGAGAAAGCTACAGAAATTGGCATTGAAGAAATTACACCAATTATATGTGAAAACAGCGAGCGTAAAGTGGTAAAACTAGAGCGTTTTGAAAAAATCCTACAGTCTGCTATGAAACAATCTCTGCAATGCCATTTACCAAAGCTAAATGAACCGGTTTTTTATAAAGATTTTGTAGACACTTCTTTTTCCGCAACAAAGTTTATAGCACATTGTGAAGAAACCGATAAAAAATCTTTAAAGTCTCAGTTAAAGAATAACGATGATACTTTGATACTTATTGGACCTGAAGGTGATTTTAGCGTTAAAGAAATCGAAATGGCTTTGGCTGCTGATTTTATTGCTGTAACTTTGGGTAACACACGTTTGCGTACTGAAACTGCTGCTATTGCGGCATGTCATTCAGTGGCTTTTGTAAATGAATAACATGAAAAAATTAATAGTTCTATTCCTTTCACTCTTTGCGTTTTCACTTTTTGCTCAAGATGTTGCTGTATTAAAGTATAAAGGCGGTGGCGATTGGTATAGCAATCCTACAGCGCTTCCTAATTTAGTAAAGTTTTGTAACGATAATATTGACACTAATATCAATGAAAACATACAAACTGTAGAAGTTGGTAGCACAGACATTTTTCAGTATCCGTTTTTACACATGACAGGTCATGGCAATGTGTTCTTTAGTGAAGATGATGCAGAAAACTTAAGAAAATATCTCATCTCTGGTGGTTTTCTACATATTGATGATAACTATGGTATGGAGCCATACATTACCAAAGAACTAAAAAAGGTTTTTCCTAATAGCGCTTTGAAAGAAATACCAAAAGATCACAAAATATTTAGTACTGCTTTTGAGTTTTCTAATGGTTTACCAAAAATCCATGAGCATGATGGTAATGCACCACAAGCTTTCGGTATTTTTCATGAAGATAGATTAGTTTTACTCTTTACCTTTGAAAGCGATTTGGGTGATGGCTGGGAAGACCCTGAAGTGCACAATGATCCGGAGGAGGTACGTGAAAAAGCTCTAAAAATGGGAGCAAATATTTTGAAATATGCTTTTGAGAATTAACTAATTACTATTTACTAACGACTAATTACTAATTCTTGCAGCTCACCCACTACACATCAAACTTCAAAAAACAAAAACATCCTATAATTCTTGTGTGCGACAATATAACCAATGCACCAAATATTGGAAGCTTATTTCGTATTGCAGATGCGTTTAATATTGAAGAACTTATTTTTTGTGGAAATAATATTCCTATTGGGAGACGTATGACCAAAACATCCCGTTCTACCGAAAAGTATGTAAATTATAAAATTGAGGAAAAGATTGATGATATTATTCTAAAGCTAAAAGAAACATATCAAATCATCGCTTTAGAAATCACCGAAAGTAGCACAGAGCTAAGCACCTTTAAACTTGAAGCTAACAAACCAATAGTTCTAATCCTTGGTGATGAAAACTTTGGAGTTTCAGAATTTATTTTAAAACAGTGCGATGCTATTATTCATATTAACATGTACGGAAATAATAGTAGTATGAATGTTGCTCAATCTACTAGCATTGCACTTTATGAGTTTACCAAACAACTCAACTCTTAAATTTCGCCTTTAAGAAATTACAAAATTTAGTCTCATATCTGTAACCATTTCATTTATACATGTATTTTTATATTTAATTTTTGATGATTATGAATCATAAAATTGATATACTTTTGTCTTGCTTAATTTATTTCAACATCTTTGAGATATGAATCAGAACTCTAAAATTATAGCAAACGGTATATTAAGGGCTTTAGGTATTCTTTTGGGAATCGCCTTGGTTTTGTTCTTTCTGTACAAAATACAATCTGTAATAGTTTACATAGCCATTGCTGCTGTAATATCTTTAGTGGGCAGACCTATTGTACTATTTCTTAGGAGAAAATTAAAGTTTAAAAATACTTTTGCTGTTGTAGCAACCATGTTGTTATTTATTGGATTGTTGGGCGGATTAATAGGTATGTTTATTCCTTTAATTACCGACCAAGGTAAAAATCTTGCACTTTTAGATTTTGATCAATTAGAAAAAAATCTTAATAATCTATATCAGCAAATTGTTACTTATTTTGAATTTAATAATATCGATGTACAAGAATCAATTAAAGAGTCTAATATCTTATCTAAGCTCGATTTTTCTTTAATCCCTAACTTCTTTAATAGTTTAGTCAGTGGATTGGGTAGCTTTAGTGTAGGCTTGTTTTCTGTATTATTTATATCATTCTTCTTTTTAAAAGACAGTAAACTTTTAGAAGACGGTATGATGATTTTTATACCAGAAGGTAACGAAAAACGCTCTCTGCGTTCTTGGACAAAGATTAAAGATTTATTATCGAGATACTTTGTAGGCTTAATTTTTCAGATTATAATTCTATTTGTTATATATACCGTTGTATTGCTCGTTTTTAATATAGAAAATGCTGTTGTTATTGCTTTTCTCTGTGCACTTTTAAATTTGGTTCCTTATGTAGGTCCGCTAGTTGGTGGTTTTTTAATGTTAATACTTAGCATGTCGAGTAATCTTGGTGAGAGTTTTAGCGAGGTCATTTTACCAAAAACTATGTATGTAATGATTGGCTTTATTGTTGCACAGCTCGTAGATAATTTTTTTAGTCAACCGTTTATTTTCTCTAAAAGTGTAAAATCGCATCCTTTAGAAATATTCTTAATCATTATAATTGCTGGTATTTTGTTTGGTATTATAGGAATGATCGTAGCTGTACCGGCTTACACCGCTATTAAAGTTATTCTAAAAGAGTTTTTGTCTGGCCATAAATTCGTAGAGAAACTTACAAAAGGCCTTTAGGCACTGGTTTGAATTTAGTTATACTACATACTATAGTACAAGATTATATAAACTCTAATTTAGACGCTAACACTTCAGACCTGCTACTCAAAGGAATACCTTTAAAAGATATAAGCCAAAAGCTTGTAATAGAACAAATTGAAGCTAAAAAACGATGCAAAAAGAAACTTCCAACATGGTTTGGCTCTAAAAATATTTATTACCCAAATAAACTTAATATTGAGCAAACATCCTCTGAATTTACAGCTAGTTATAAAGCAACTTTAGTTTCTGGTAAATCTTTAATAGATCTTACAGGTGGCTTTGGCGTTGATGCCTACTATTTTTCAAAAAAGGTTGAAACAGTGATGTACTGTGAAATAAACTCAGAACTTTCTGAAATTGTAAAACATAATTATAAGGTTCTTCAATCAAAAAATATTGATTGTCTTAATGAAAACGGAATTGACACTTTAAAATCTATTGACAAACCTTTTGACTGGATTTACATAGATCCATCTCGACGAGACCATACTAAAAACAAAGTTTTTTTACTTTCAGATTGCACACCCAATGTCAAAACCTTTCAAGGGTTGTTTTTTAAATATGCCAAAAATGTGATGGTAAAAACATCTCCTTTATTAGATATATCTGCCACAAAAAAAGATTTAAAATATGTAAAACAACTTCATATCGTTGCTGTAAATAACGAAGTTAAAGAACTTCTTTGGATTTTAGAACGGAATTTTAATGGCAAACTAGAGATTAAAACCGTCAATCTTAAAACGGATAAAAATGAGATTTTTCAGTTTATCTATAATGATGAGTCTACGGCACTAGCTACCCATTCTGAACCGCTCACCTATTTATACGAGCCCAATTCTGCAATATTAAAAGCCGGAGCGTTCAACATTGTTGCTCATACGCTTAAAGTAAATAAACTACACAAACATTCTCATTTATATACCTCTAATGAATTGATAACGTTTCCTGGAAGACGATTTAAGGTAGAAAAAGTCATCCCTTTCAACAAAAAGGAATTTGCTAAACTAGGTATAAAAAAGGCTAATGTTACCACACGTAATTTTCCACTTTCTGTAGGTGATATTAGAAAAAAATTAAAAATAAAAGATGGTGGCACCGCATATCTGTTCTTTACTACAGATAAAAATGGTACTAAAATTATAATCTTATGTTCTAAAGAAAAGTAGGTAAATAAGATATAATCTCATTATTGTTGTTAATCTCAATCTCGTAAGCCATACAAGACTCCATCGTTAGTATAATCTTATCGTCACTAACTAAGGTTGCATTACTATCTATTGAAAATAACACGTCTCCCTCCTGAAAACTAGCCCATGATGTTGTTGTATTAGCTGGTATATTCGGAATATCAACTAACACCACACCATCGGTATCAATAACTTTAAAGTCAACAGCAACAGTGCCATTGTTTATAACCCTTGTAATAGGATTTTGTGCTACACAAGGATCATTAAGCTGATTAGATGTTAAATCGTCGGAAAGATCATTTTCGCTTGGGTCTGCAGTACATGTAAATAGCAGCAAAGCTGTACACGCTAAAAGTGTACTTTTAAGTAGGTTTTTCATTGGTTAATAGTTTCGCTGCTAAAGCATTGAGCCTTAACAGTCAATTTGGGACTACAAACATAGAAAAGATTTTTGATTTATCGACAAAAAGCGTAATTTATTCGATGAAATACACTTATTCTTAAAATTTAAATATTGATGTGTCTGTAAACGCATAGCAAACAGCACCCTTTGGTAAGGCTTTAGTATTAAGGCCTGTAAAGCGACTAAAGGCTGGTAAGACCAGTTCCCAAGGGGTAACTTGATAGCATGGCAACTTTAAGCGTTGTCGGCCTTTGCCTTTTAGTAATACACCAGGATGCGTATGCCCAGATATTATAAACCCTACAGAATTTTGCCCTAAGTTATCATGTATAAAAGTAAACATATCTAAAGTAAGACTAGATGTAACTTTTATATTTAATTCTTCCATTAAATGACCGGACTGTCTATCGTGGTTACCTTGTACAAGGATCCACTCCAAATCTAAGAACTGCCTTAACCATATTTTAAAGATTTCTACATCAGTATTTCTTTCGGCATGAAACAAGTCTCCGACTACAATTATTTTTTTTGCATTAAAATGCTGTATTAATTGTTTTAATCGGTTTAAATCATTGTGAAGTATATCATCTGGCACTGCAATGCCGTGCTTTCGAAAATGTGCAGTTTTACCAATGTGGATGTCGGACAAAATTAAAGCTCCTTGTGCCTTCCAGAAGATCGCCCGTTGGTTAGTTAAGATTAAGTCCACATTTTTTATTTCGATATTTTGGATTGCTATTGTCAATTAATCGATTTTAAAAGTTTGTTCTTTTATTCGTTGTATACGTTTGTCTAAATTCTCATTACTCATTGTACCTCTTAAGCTATCTACTTTTAAGGGAAAACTTAAAGGTGTAAATGATTTAGCACGTTTTATAATTATTTTACTTTTTGAAATTCGCTCAAAAGCCTCTTGCAACCTAGCTTCTTCTAGTTGGTGATTAAACACCTCAGTATAGGCCTGTCTTAATAATAAATTATCTGGTTCGTAATCCTCTAGTACTCTAAATATTAAACCAGATGACGACTGTAAACTCTTATTGTTTTTCCGTGTTCCTGGTTGCGATTGTACTACCAATCCTGCTATAACAGCAATATCTCTAAACTTGCGTGATGCCATTTCTGAAGCGTTTATGCTTGCAACAACATCATCCATCAAGTTTTCTTTGCTCAATAAATCCTCTATATTATTGGCATCTAAAGGAATTGGTTGATCGCTAAGTAGCTCAAAACCATAATCGTTCATAGCAATTGTAAAGGTCATCTGCTTTAACTGGCTAATGCGATAAGCTATTAATGCAGAAAATACTTCGTGTACTAAACGTCCTTCAAAAGGATACATGAATAAATGATAACCATCTTTAGTGTCTATTAACTCTACCAAAAACTCATCAGATTTAGGTATGTGCGAATGTTGATGCTGACGACTTACCAAGGGGTTTAAAAACCGTAACTCTTTTTCTAATCGTCCTGGTTGCAGGGCATCAGACAATTTTAAACGTAAATAATGACTTAAGTGAGATGTTAAAGGCAAACGACCACCCAACCAACTCGGCGACACTGCTTTTTTCGCCTTGCTTTTTCTAACCAAAACGGTCATGTCTTTAATCTGCACCAGCTCTAAAACACGACCTGCTAAAATGAAGCTATCGCCAGGTTTTAATTTTGAAATAAAAAATTCTTCAATCATGCCAATATAGCCTCCGGAGATAAACTTTACCATCATATTCACTTCACTTACAATAGCACCAATATTCATACGATGCAGCATACTTATTCTTCGGCTTTTAACCCTGTAATTGCCGTCTTCATCTAAAATAACTTTATGGAATTCTTCATAAGAAGTTAATGTTTTTCCACCTTTAGTAATAAAGTTTATGCACCAATGCCAGTCGTCTTTTGTGATATATTGAAAAGCATGTATGTTTTGAATACGTTGCAATAAGTCTTTTGAGTTAAACCCCTCTCCAACAGCCAGCGTTACCATAAATTGTACTAACACATCGAATGTTAATACCATAGGATCTCGTGTTTCTACCTGTTTATCTTTCACGGCTTCTTTCAACGCTGAAACTTCAACAAGCTCTAATGAGTGTGTGGGTACAAAATATATTTTAGACCTCTCAAATGGCGAATGCCCACTTCTACCAGCACGTTGCATAAATCTGGCTACGCCTTTAACCGAGCCAATTTGAATAACACAATCTACAGGCTTAAAGTCTACACCTAAATCCAAAGACGACGTACAAACCACAGCCTTTAAATAACCAGAAGCGATATTATCTTCTATCCAATTACGTAGTTTTTTATCTATAGATCCGTGATGTATGGCTAAAAGGCCTGCTAAATCTGGTTGTGCATTTAGCAATAGCTGATACCATAATTCTGCTTGCCCTCTTGTGTTGGTAAATATTAAAGTTGTGGTATTAGAATTAATAATTGGCAAAATTTTATTGACCATTTTGGCTCCTAGGTGACCTGCCCAAGGCAATACTTCAATTTCATCTGGTAGTACAGATATAATGTCTAACTTCTTTTTTTGCCTTGCTGTTACTTGTGTAACTTTTAAGTTGGTATAAGGTAAGAGTACATTTTTGGCTTCATTAAGATTTCCTACGGTTGCCGTAATTCCCCAAATACGCAGTTTTGGTGAATAATGTCTCAATTGAGATATTGCTAGTTCTGTTAATACACCACGTTTGTTTCCAATAAGTTCGTGCCACTCGTCAATAGCTACGCACTTTACATTTTTAAACCATCTCGCATTCTTTTTTTGCGAAAACAAAAGGTGCATCGTTTCTGGTGTCGTCAATAGTACGTCTGGCATTAAACGTTCTTGCTTACGTCTTACTGCAGTTGGAGTATCACCATTTCTTACCTGTACAGACCAGTCTAAACCAATATCATCCACAGCTTCTGTCATGGCCTTAGCTAAGTCCTTAGCCAAAGAGCGTAATGGACTAATCCAAAGTAATTTTAAGCCTTTTGGATACTTATCTGGATGATTCAAATAATCAATTACTACCCCTAAAAAAACAGAAAAGGTTTTTCCAAAACCAGTTGGTGCGACCACCATACCAGAATAACCGTTGGCATAGCGTTGCCAAGTCTGTAATTGAAAGGGAAAAGGTGCATGACCTTTTTCTGCCATCCAGTTATTTATTATGCGTAGGCCTTCGCTTTCTTTGAAATTCAAATTACTTTTTTGTTTCTTTAATTTCACCTCGGCATTACTTGTAAGCAAAATACATTTTGATAAAAGTACTTTGCGAAGCAAAACGAGAGGTAAATGATTTTATTTTTCAAATAGGTCTCGACTGCGCTCGACCTGCCAGGGTTCATTACAAAATATTTTCCAAATCCTGCCTTCCAATAATTGCCATGATTTCAACCTGATGATTTTTAATCCTGAAAAATATGCTGTCTACACCACAAACGCAACGTCTGTAGCCTTTTCGGATATAGTCTACAGACTCAAATGAAAATGGATTCTTTGCAATTAATTCGAAATACTCAAAAAAAGCATCGAAATATTCATCTGCTTGGGTTACACCAAACTTTTTAATGCCATAATGATGAATGCGAATTAAATCTTCTTTGGCTTGCTCGCTTAATTTATAATTAGCCATTGTAACGCTCTTTGGACTCAGCTAAAATATCGGCTTTACTTTTATTAGTGAAACCGCTTTTTTCAGCTTTTTTCAGCTTTTCAGCTATCCAATCTATTCGAGCTTGTTGCTGTCGCGCTTGACGAATAAGGTCATTGACCAATTCACTTTTACTTGAATATTCTTCGCTTTCAACCTGGGCTTTTAACCATTCGTCATTCGGTTTTGTAAATGATATACTTTGCCTTCCCATAATTATTCTTTTGATGTAAATATACATCAATTCAACACCATCTTCAAGTTAATTCGTATTTATTAGCGCTTTCACCGATTCAATGGTATCGATGTCATCCACAGGCTTATCTTTTCTCCATCTGGCAATTCGTGGGAATCTTAAGGCAACACCTGATTTATGGCGATTACTTAGCGCAATGCCTTCAAAAGCTATTTCAAAAACTAATTCTGGTTTTACTGTTCTTACAGGTCCAAATTTTTCTATTGCATTTTTGTTAACCCACTGCGAGATTTCGGTGATTTCCTTATCTGTTAATCCAGAATATGCTTTTGCTACTGTAACTAGAGCATCATCTTTTTTAACGGCAAAGGTATAATCTGTATATTTTGAACTACGGCGACCACTGCCCTTTTGAGCATATATCATAACAGCATCTATAGTTAGTGGATCTACTTTCCATTTCCACCAATCTCCTTTTTTTCTACCTGTATGGTATGGGGAATGTTTTTGCTTTAACATTAATCCTTCGCTATTTAAGGTCCTGGAATTATTTCTGATTTGGTGTAATTCTTCCCATTTATTAAATTTAACTAAAAAGGATAATTTAATATGTTCTGGCAAAGCAACAGAATTAAAAATGAATTCTAGTTGTCTTCTTCTTTCTATAAATGGTTTTTCTCTAATATCTACTCCTTCAAACTCCAATAGATCGTATGCAAAAAAACCTATTGGCACCTCTTTTAATAGTTTTTTGGTAACATTTTTACGGTTAAGTCGTTTTTGCAGATCGTTAAAAAGTAAAACATCATTGTCCTTCATGGCTAGTATTTCGCCGTCTAAAACAATATCTTCTTTAAAATTTTGCATCGCTTCTACAAGTTCTGGAAACTGTTTTGTCACCAATTCTTCGCCTCGAGACCAAATGTAAATTTCATTGTTTCGCTTTACGATCTGCCCTCGTATACCATCCCATTTTTGCTCAACCGTCCATTCTTTAGAGTCTCCAAGTTCTGCCAAATCTTTCTCTAGGGCGTACGCTAAACAAAAAGGGTATGGTTTAGAATTATCGTAATTTATATGACTTCCGCGTATTAAGTCTTCAAATGAAATTGAATCCACCTCCCAATTACCTATTATACTATGCATCAATTTATTAGGATCTATATTGGTGAGCTTAGCCAATGCGTTTACTAAGGTTTTTTTTGAAACGCCAATTCTAAAACTCCCACCTATTAATTTATTAAAAATGAGACGTTCTTGCTTGTCTAGTCCAGACCAAGCGTTTAGTACAAAATTTTTTTTCTCTACTTCAGGTTTTGGTTTTAATGCTTTTAACTCAGTCATCCATTCATGTAAGGATAAGTCTAATTTATAGCTCGGTTGTGGAAGTAATAATGCCATGGTTTCGCCTAGATCTCCTACCGTACTATAGCTTTCTAAAAACAACCATTCTGGTAAATCTACAATCTCGATGCACCATGCTTTCATCAGTGATGTTTTTACTGGTCTCGACGGTCTTTTTCCTGTAAATAAAGCGATTAGCCAAAGTTTGTCTTTGTCTGGTGCTGTTTTAAAATATTGGACTAATGCTTCAATCTTAGCATTAGTTTTATTTGTAATTTCTATGGCACTTATTAATTCTGAAAACAACTTCATCTTATTGTAATAATAGTGGGAGTCTTTTTTCTTTTGCTTTAAAATTTGTATTGTTTAAATTAAATACAATTAGCATTAAAATTTCTTTAAGCTAATCTCATCAATTATCTTTCATTTTATTTTAAGTTTCGATATTATCTTTTTCGGCTTTTGCCAAGGCCTCATCGCCGTATTCGGTTTTAAGTTCATTTGCTTTAATACCTATTTCATTTAAATATTTTGAAAACACAGCCTGAGAACCATGAGTAACATAAACTTGCTCTGCTTCTGAGGCTTTTACAGCTGCAATTAAACCATTCCAATCTGCATGATCGCTTACTGCAAAACCGGCATCAACGGCTTGCCAACGTCTATTGCCTCTTATTTGCATCCAACCAGAACAAATGGCGGTGGCAGGGTTTGGCAGCCGCTTTAACATACGAGAACCCAATAATGCAGGCGGCGCGATAACAATTTTGTTTTGAAGTATTTTCTTATTTAATTCTGCTGACCATAATTTAGCTTCAGGTAGTTTAATTCCAGAAGTTGATATGGCTTGATTGATATTATATATAGAGCGATGTGCATATATATCATCGCATCCATCTAAAAGAGACAATAATCGCTGTGCTTTACCTAAAGAATAACCCAAAAACACAGAAGTTCTATTGTTAGACTGATTAGTTTTTACCCAATTCCATAGTTCTTTTTGTAAAATCGTTTCTTTTTTCCAATTGTAAATGGGCAAACCAAAAGTACTTTCTGTAATTAGAGTATTACATTTTATAGGTTCATATGGTGTAGTAATAAAGTCTGGTTGGGTTTTATAATCTCCAGTAAAAACAACAATATAACCTTTGTATTCTAACCTGATTTGGGCAGAGCCTATGACATGACCAGCCGGATGAAAACTAACTTTTACACCATTTATGTCTATATGCTTGTTATAAGGAATACTTTTAACATTAATATCAGCCCCTAACCGATGTTTTAATATAGCTTTAGAATTATCCGTACATAGATAATTCTTCATTCCCCATCGCGCATGATCTGCATGACCATGAGAAATAACAGCATAATCAACAGGATACCAAGGGTCTAGATAAAATTTTCCTTGAGGGCAATATATTCCTTTTTTGGTAAATTTAATGAGTCGTTTTTCGGCTAGCATAGCCTAACGAAGCTATTGAAAAAGTTAGAGTTTTTATAGTAAAATTTCGTTAAATTTAGTTTTACAGAAAACCATCTTGAGCTATAAGCATATCTGTTCCCCATAATTTTACTAAATACGAAATATCTATTGGAAAAAAAGATGATGAGCCATCTGAATTATACTTTACAGGACATTCTATACGATTGCCGTCAATTATTTTACATTTGTTTCTGCCGTTGTCTGAAATATATATTTTCTTTTCATCTAACTTTTGGTACACTTTTTTTAAATCGATAATAGCATACTTAATAAATGATGAAGCTTTTTCTGTCTCGTCTTTAGCACTATCAATTATTCCATAAGTGAAATAGTGCGCTTTCATTTTGTAATATTCTGACTCATGCCTATCGCTTATTTTATTTGAGTCTCTTCGGTATCTAATTGTAAAATCTGTGAAATCTTTATATCGTTTTTCTCTAAAGCGTTCTTGGACACTCATAATGGAGTTACCGTTTCTAAACACATAATCTATACCGTCCATCATATCTATATATTTTAAATAATCCTTTCTTAGCTGTACTTCGGACCAATTTAACGGATTATAAATTAGAGGTATGGCCAAATTTGTATGGACATAATTAGTAAAGGCTCTATCTTTATAATATTTAGACATGTAACCATAAAAGTAAATATATTCTATACGCTTTCAAAGTATTAGACGATTTGAATTAAAAAACTCAAAAAAATTGTTGCGATAATTAATATGATAAGTTACATTTGCATCCGCATTTTTAAGGAATGTTCTTAATTTAATTAATTGGAGAGGTGCCAGAGTGGTAATGGAGCAGATTGCTAATCTGTCAACGCGTAAGTGTTGCCCGGGTTCGAATCCCGGTCTCTCCGCAAAAGATAATCGTTTTCGGGGTGTAGCGTAGCCCGGTTATCGCGCCGCGTTTGGGACGCGGAGGTCGCAGGTTCGAATCCTGCCACCCCGACTTAATGGTCGCGTAGCTCAGCTGGATAGAGCATCTGCCTTCTAAGCAGACGGTCACAGGTTCGAATCCTGTCGCGATCACAAAGAGCCATTTCTTAGCCGAAGTGGCTTTTTTGTTTGCAAAAGTGCGGGATGTAGCGCAGCCTGGTAGCGTACTAGCATGGGGTGCTAGGGGTCGCTGGTTCAAATCCAGTCATCCCGACTTTTTTTATTCTGGGTACTCTATCCTTAAGTGATAGATATTGGCAAGTTTGTGTTTTATTACCTTTTTTATAGCTTGTATTTCTTTAAAGGTAATATTGGCGTTTAAGAATTGACCGCTTTCCATTTGCTTGTTAATGATGTTTTCAACAAAATCATTAATCTTAGTTGTTGTTGGCTCCTTTAAACTTTTTGATGCGGCTTCAACACTATCGCACATCATTAAAATAGCAGTTTCTTTACTAAACGGTTTTGGCCCAGAGTAAGAAAAATCTTCAATATCTAAAGTATCATTTTCTGCCTTCTCTTTCATGTAAAAATAATATACAACACTTGTACCGTGATGGGTTCTAATAAAGTCAATAACACGATCTGGTAAATTGTATTTTTTTGCTATTTCAATACCATGTAATACGTGATCTACGATAATCATAGCGCTTTCTCTACTCGACAATTCATCGTGAGGATTAATACCATTACTTTGATTTTCTGTAAAATAGGTAGGATTCTTCATTTTGCCTATATCGTGATACAATGCTCCTACCCTAACCAACATAGCATTTGCACCAATCTCATTTGCTGAGGCTTCGGCCAAATTGGCAACATTTAATGAATGATGAAATGTCCCTGGTGCTTTGTTAGATAATTTTTTTAAAAGCTTTGTATTGGTGTCTGATAACTCTAAAAGCGACACGTCCGAAACTAGACCAAAAATCTTCTCATAAATATAGATAAGTGGCTGAACGAAAAGTGTTGCTAAACCACACAGAATAAATAGTCCGAATGTATCCCACTTTAAAGTAGTTATTTGTCCTTCGTGGATTACAAAAAAGGCGAAATAAGCGATTATGTATATTAATGTTATCTGGCCTACTGATATAAAAAGGTTAGCACGTTTATATAATTCTGAAACTGTTAATATCGTTACGATTCCGGCTATAATTTGAAGAAACATGTATTCGTAACTGTTGGGTACAATAAAGCCTAAAAGAAGTACAGTCAGTACATGAGCAAACAATCCTAATCTGGCATCAAAAAAGGCTTTTAAAACTAAAGGCAAAATACACAGAGGGACTACATAGATGTACTGTGAATTATAGTTAATTACCAAAGTAGTTAGCAATATCATCAACGCAATGTTAAAAAATATAAAGGTTACTTTGGTATTGTTCTGAAACACTTCAAATCTGTATTTCTGTAAAAACAGTAGCAACATTAAAAGTGCTAATGCGACTAATAATGTATAGGCTACGAGAACCCAATTGTAATTAGCAGTATTCCAAACCTGAGATTCATATTCAGACTTTAGTGACTTTAAAATATTGTATTCCTCATCTTCAACTACTTGCCCTTTAGAAATAATCAACTGATCTTTATCTACGCTACCACGAGTTAATGAAATTTTGGACAGTGCTTCTTCTAAGGTTGTCTTTGTTAGGGTTTCATTTAAAGTTACATTAGGTTTAATAATATCAAAAAATAGAGATATCATCCTATTTTTATTCTCAGAAGAAGTTGAATTAGCTAAATAACTCTCTAATCGATCTCGAAGTTGATTTATTTCAATTAGTCCTTTGTACTCTAAACGCTTTTCAACCGTATTAGAAGCTACTAAAACAACAGGTTTGTCATTTGCATACGGATAGTCAGTATCTAAAATTCCTTTTTCATACAAAGTCTCAATTATGTTGGCACCTTTCTTGAATAAATCCTTTTTAGACGCTGTAGAGTCACTAAAAACTTCATTAAATTTTGTTAGATAATTCAGCTTTACGGTCTCAGGAATTTCTAGATCAATATCGAAATAAACGGAAGCGTTATTTTCAATTTCCAGCTGTTCTTCATTAATTTCTTCTTGAGTTTTTTGAATCGCAAAATTAAAAGGAGCATATAAATTTTCTGACTGCCAAGGTTTACCTTTTTCAAAGGAATATTTAAACTTACCTGTCTTAGGAAATAAATAAACTATAAACAAGGTAGTCAATAAAAACAGTAGTATTTTGTATACTAATGCATGATTTTTATACCATTTATTCAGAAGTTCCTTCATATAAAATCAAAAATACATTAAATTTTTGTTTGTAAATTCATTTAAATCAATCAAAAATTAATGACACAAGGCAGTTCTTAATAACAAAAAAATGAATTTTTATCAATTAAATTTAAAACATCTATAATCTTTAATACATTCCTAAATATCTTAAAAAATCATTAATTTCGCAGGAATTAACTATAAACAAAATAATAATGAACAAGGACGTAGTAATTGTATCTGCCGTTAGAACACCTATAGGAAGTTTTTTAGGAAATTTATCTAGTGTACCAGCCCCTAAACTCGGAGCTGCAGCTATTAAAGGAGCATTAGAAAAGATAAATCTAAAACCAGAAATGGTAGATGAAGTACTAATGGGTAATGTAGTGCAAGCTGGTACAGGACAAGCACCAGCAAGACAAGCGGCTATTTTTGCTGGTATTCCAAATACCGTTCCTTGTACAACGATAAATAAAGTGTGTTCTTCTGGTATGAAAGCTGTAATGCAAGCTGCCCAAGCCATTAGTCTTGGCGATGCTGATGTTATAGTTGCTGGGGGAATGGAAAATATGAGTGCTATACCACACTATTATCATGCTCGTAGTGCTACAAAGTTTGGTCCTGCCACTTTAGTAGATGGCATGCAAAAAGATGGATTAGTTGATGCATACGATAACAATGCTATGGGTGTTTGTGCTGACGCTTGTGCTGTAGAGTACAGCTTTAGCAGAGAGGACCAAGATAAATTTGCAATACAGTCTTATGAGCGCTCTAAAGCTGCTTGGGATGCTGGTAAGTTTAATGATGAAGTTATTCCTGTTGAAGTTCCTCAACGTCGAGGTGATGCTATAGTTGTTGATAAAGATGAAGAATATACTAACGTGAAAATGGAAAAAATTCCAGCCTTGCGTCCTGCCTTTACTAAAGATGGTACAGTAACGGCTGCTAATGCTTCAACTATTAATGATGGTGCAGCGGCTTTAGTACTTATGAGTAAAGATAAAGCTGAAGAATTAGGTTTAAAACCGCTTGCGACTATAAAAAGTTATGCAGACGCAGCCCAAGAACCAGAGTGGTTTACTACTGCTCCTGCAAAAGCATTACCAAAAGCATTAGCAAAAGCCAATGTAGAATTAAGTGATGTAGATTTCTTTGAATTTAATGAAGCGTTTTCTGTTGTTGGCTTAGCTAATATGAAAATTTTAGGGTTATCTGACGATAAAGTTAACGTAAATGGTGGTGCAGTTTCTTTAGGCCATCCACTTGGCTGTTCTGGCGCCCGAATCTTAGTAACATTATTAAATGTCTTACAACAAAACGATGCAAAAATTGGTGCAGCTGCTATTTGTAATGGTGGTGGTGGTGCTTCGGCTATGGTATTAGAACGTTCTTAAATTTCTTCTATGCAATACGGAGTTTGCAATCTAGGTATTGTACCTATTCGATTAGAGCCTACTGATACTAGTGAAATGGTAACTCAGGCATTGTATGGTGACTTTTTTAAAGTGCTAGAACAGCGTAAAAAATGGAGTCGTATTCGTTTTGCATATGATAAATATGAGGGTTGGATTGATAATAAGCAATATGTTGAAATAGAAGAAGAGCAATACAACCAATTGGATAATTCTGATGTTTTTCTATCAAAAGATTTAATACAATATGTCTCAGACACATCAAATAGTTTATATCCTATTCCATTAGGCTCTGACCTAAACTGCCTGAGTCTATTAAATCAAAAGTTTGAAGGCAATAAAATTTCTGGTAAAAGCAAAAAAACTAATATTATAGAGACCGCTTTCTTGTATCTCAATGCGCCGTATCTGTGGGGAGGAAAATCTCCATTTGGCATCGATTGTTCTGGCTTTACCCAGATGGTCTATAAACTCAATGGGTATCATTTACTGCGAGATGCATCACAACAATCGACACAAGGAACTGCATTGAGTTTTATAGAAGAAAGTGAACCGGGAGATTTAGCCTTTTTTGATAATGCCGAAGGAGATATTATTCATGTAGGAATTATTATGAAAGATAACTATATTATACATGCTCATGGTAAAGTTAGAATTGATCGTTTAGACCACAGTGGTATTTATAATATTGACAAAAACACGCATACACACAGACTACGTGTCATCAAAAAAATCATTTAAAAAAAACGCGACTCTTAAAATTAAAAGTCGCGTTTTGTAATGTATTAATAAGAATTGACTTAATTATCTGATCCGTTAGATTTAGCCATCTCTTTATAAGTTTTGTACTTATCCATTTCACCCAATGCGCTATAGATATTTGCCAGTTGGTTATATATATCAGCATTGTTTAGGTTGGGATTATTTGCTACAAATTTCTCTAAAATCTCTGCACCTGCTTTAAACAAATCATTTTTTTGTGATTTAAGTTCATCGTAACGTTTATTGTCTGCAGCAGAATTCCCTAAAGTATTCATTTCGTCATTCATAGCATTACCCTTATTAACCTCTAAAAATGAAAGATTTAATGCTGCGTTAGCATAATCTGGTTTAAGTTTAAGGGTTTGTTCAAATGCAGATTTTGCAACATCATACTGCTCAACTTCCATAGCGGTAATACCAACGTTGTAGTTAAGGTCTGGATTGTCTGGTTCTTTTTTCAATGCCTCTCTAAATAGCTCAAAAGCTTTTTCGTTATTTCCAACCTTAATCTGAATTGTAGCTTCAGTTAAAATTAAGTTATTATCCTCAGGAAACTCGTCTCTGGCATCTTTAATTGCACCAAGTGCTTTTTCGTTATTTCCTTGAGATACATAGATGAACGCTATATTCTTTACAATATTAGCGCGTTTAGATTCTTCTAATCTGTCCTCTGGCTTAATATGAGTTTTCAATGTCTTTACAGCGAAGTCTCTATTGGATTTTTCAGGGAAAAATTCTTCGCCACCAGTCTCTTTGTTTGTAGCTACATAATTCATTTTTATACCTGTAAACCCTAAATTTTTTAGCTCAATAAAATATTCTAAAGATGTGTTGTAATCGTTATTCTGAGCTGCTAATAAAGCCGCATTGTATAGGTAAACAGTATCTTTTGGAGATATTTTATAAATATTGGCATATGCTTTTGACGCTACTCCTAAATCTTTACTGTTAAAGGCTTCGTTGGCTTTTTTTAGAAAAGAATTATAAATTTCGGTCTTCATTTCATTGGCATCTTCTGTGTAACGCAACTTTCCAATAGAGGATTCATGGCTTTTTAGTTCGCCTAAAGTAGATATTGCTTTATCTATATCGCTATCTGATGCAGCTCCATTTGCATAAAGTGCCTGCGCCTTTAGGAATAAAAACTTAGCTTTCATCTTGTCATCCATGTTACTCATCAATCCTTCTGCTGCTGCTACAGCAGATTTGGCATCAGCAAAATTTGAATTTTTTAGTGCTTTCTCTATAGCCTTTACCTCATCCTTTTGGGCAAAAGACATAGTAGTAACAGTAAAAATCAGCACTAATGTCATTAATTTTTTCATTTGTTATAAATAGTTTATGTTGTTAATTTTTAGTTTTCGGTTTCATTAGTATCAATAGCCGTGCCATCTTCGTTTGTTGTTTGGTCTTCTGGGTTTTCTATCTCTAATTCACCAGCAGTTTCGTCTTCATCATCCTTCATAACTTTTGCTACTGCCGCTATGGAGTCGTTGCCCTTTAAATTAATGAGTTTTACACCTTGTGTAGCTCTTCCCATTACGCGTAAATCGGCAACTTCCATACGAATTGCAATTCCAGATTTATTAATAATCATTAAATCATCCTCGTCTGAAACATTTTTTATGGCTACTAAATTACCTGTTTTTTCTGTGATAGAAATGGTTTTCACACCCTTTCCGCCTCTGTTGGTAATTCTATAATCGTCTAAGCTAGAGCGTTTGCCATATCCGTTTTCTGAGACTACTAAGATATTGCTTTCAAAATCATCTACAGCGATCATACCTATTACCTCATCGTTATCATTTGCTAAAGTGATACCTCTAACACCTGATGCATTACGGCCCATTGGTCTTGTTTTTGCTTCTTCAAAACGAATGGCTTTACCAGACCTTAGCGCTAGCATTACCTGACTTTCGCCTGTGGTTAGCTTAGCTTCTAGCAATTCATCATCTTCTTTAATGGTAATAGCGTTAATACCATTGGTACGTGGTCTAGAGTATTGTTCTAAGGATGTTTTCTTAACCTGACCTTTTTTCGTAGCCATTATGACATAATGACTGTTTATATATTCTTCATCTTTAAGATCTTGAGTACAGATAAACGCCATTACTTTATCGTCTTGTTCTATATTGATGAGGTTTTGAATTGCTCTACCTTTTGAAGTTTTAGAGCCCTCTGGTATTTCATAAACACGCATCCAGAAACACTTCCCTTTTTGGGTGAAGAACAGCATATACTGATGATTAGTGCCAACAAATAGATGCTCTAAAAAATCTTCATTACGCGTCGTTGAAGCTTTCTGACCTACACCGCCTCTATGTTGTGTTTTGTATTCAGTAAGTGAGGTACGTTTAATGTATCCGGCATGAGATATGGTAATTACAACTTTTTCATCTGGAATCATATCTTCAATACTCAAATCCCCTCCAGCATATTCTATTATAGATCGACGCTCGTCACCATACTTATCTCTTATAACTTCTAGTTCTTGCTTAATAATATCCATTCGACGCTCTTTTTTATCTAGGATATCTTTAAGGTCTTCTATGGTTTTCATTAACTCTTCATACTCTGCTCTTAACTTGTCTTGTTCTAGACCCGTTAACTGACGTAATCGCATTTCTACGATAGCCTTAGCTTGTATTTCGGTAAGCTCAAAACGAGCTATCAATTTTTCTCTAGCTTCTTCAGCATTTGCAGATGCTCTTATAAGTGCAATAACTTCATCGATATTATCTGAAGCTATAATTAACCCTTCTAAAATGTGGGCTCGCTCTTCTGCTTTACGCAATTCGTATCTTGTGCGCCTTACTACTACCTCGTGTCTGTGTTCTACGAAATAGTGAATTAAATCCTTAAGATTTAAAAGTTGAGGGCGACCTTTTACTAAGGCAATATTATTTACACTAAAAGAAGACTGTAACGCTGTGTACTTGTATAACTTGTTAAGTACTATATTTGGAATAGCATCGCGTTTTAAAACGTAAACGATACGCATTCCCTTCCTGTCAGACTCATCTCTTATGGTAGAAATACCTTCTAGTTTTTTATCATTAATTAAATCGGCAGTTTTCTTAATCATGTCTGCCTTGTTGACTTGATATGGTATCTCATTAACAATGATGCATTCTCTACCGTTTACTTCCTCGATGTTGGCTTTACCTCGCATTACTATTCTACCACGACCAGTGTGAAATGCTTCCTTTACTCCATCATAACCATAGATAGTCCCACCAGTAGGAAAATCTGGTGCTTTAATATGCTGCATCAATTCATCAACGTCAATATCTGTGTTATCTATATAAGCAATAGTACCATTTACAACTTCGGTTAGGTTGTGAGGTGGCATATTGGTTGCCATACCAACGGCTATACCAGAAGCACCATTAACTAATAAACCAGGTATACGTGTAGGCAACACTGTTGGTTCTTCTAAGGTATCATCAAAATTTAGTTTATGGTCAACTGTTTCCTTATCTATATCTGCCAACATTTCTTCAGATATTTTCTGCATTCTGGCCTCAGTGTAACGCATTGCTGCCGGACTATCACCATCTACAGACCCAAAGTTACCTTGACCATCTATTAGCATGTATCGCAAACTCCATTCCTGAGCCATACGTACCATTGTATCGTAAACCGAAGTATCGCCATGTGGATGGTATTTACCCAATACCTCACCTACAATTCTTGCTGATTTTTTGTGGGCTGTGTTTGCTCTAACACCTAGCTCGTGCATACCGTAAAGTACACGTCTATGAACAGGTTTTAAGCCATCTCTTACATCTGGTAACGCACGTGACACAATGACCGACATTGAATAATCAATGTAGGCTGATTTCATTTCATCTTCAATGTTAATCGGAATGAGTTTTTCTCCTTCTGCCATATATAAAATTATTAGATTTTTTATAAGTTTTCAAAACGTGCTAATATAAGCATTTTAGCAGTGTTTGAAGTGTTTTTGAAAGCTATTTTTAGCAGTTTTTATTAACAATTTTTGATATCTTTTTCGTTAATAAGTATCGTAAAATTTGCTTTGATTTAAAATGCTTTTTTAGTCTATTCGTTAAACCATTTTATTTAAGGTATGGTTTTTGCCTTATACATAATATGTTTTTACTATTTTTAATGCAGAAAGGAATTTACTATGGATGATAATTTTTCCCCAAGAGTTAAAGATGTTATAGCGTTTAGCAAAGAAGAAGCTTTGCGGTTAGGACACGATTTTATTGGTACGGAGCACTTAATGCTAGGCCTTCTTAGGGATGGTAACGGAAAAGCTATTGATATTTTGAGCGCCTTAGATGTTGACCTAAACCACCTGAGACGTAAAGTCGAAATCTTAAGTCCGGCTAACCCTAATATTGCGGCAACCTCTAACGAAAAGAAAAACTTGCACCTCACAAGGCAAGCTGAACGTGCCTTAAAAACAACATTTTTAGAAGCAAAGTTGTTTCAAAGCACCTCAATAAACACAGCACATTTATTATTGTGTATACTAAGAAATGAAAATGACCCAACTACTAAGTTATTAAATAAACTTAAAGTTGATTATGATAATGTAAAAGACGAATTTAAATCTATGATTACAAGTGAAGATGATTACCTAGATGAACCAAAAGCAGAATCATACTCTGATGACGATATTAATGAAGAAGACGATGCCAAACAAACCCCTTTTGGCGGAAGTCAATCTAACAAAACAAATAAAAAATCTAAAACCCCTGTTTTAGATAACTTTGGTAGAGACCTAACCATCCTTGCAGAAGAAGGGAAATTAGACCCTGTAGTAGGTCGTGAAAAAGAAATACAACGTGTGTCACAAATATTAAGCAGACGTAAAAAAAATAATCCGCTTTTAATTGGTGAACCTGGTGTTGGTAAATCTGCCATTGCCGAAGGATTAGCACTACGAATTGTTAAGCGTAAAGTATCCAGAACACTATTTAATAAACGTGTTGTTACATTAGACCTTGCAAGTTTAGTCGCTGGCACAAAGTACAGAGGACAATTTGAAGAGCGTATGAAAGCCGTAATGAATGAACTTGAAAAAAACGATGATATTATTCTGTTTATTGATGAGATTCATACTATTGTAGGTGCAGGTGGAGCTACAGGAAGTTTAGATGCTTCTAATATGTTTAAACCTGCTCTAGCAAGAGGCGAAATTCAATGCATAGGTGCAACCACCTTAGATGAGTACAGACAATATATTGAAAAAGATGGTGCTCTAGAACGTCGTTTTCAAAAAGTAATTGTGGAACCTACCTCGGTAGAAGAAACCATAGAAATACTCAATAATATTAAAGGCAAATACGAAGAGCATCATAATGTAGACTATACTCCTGAAGCTATTGAGGCTTGTGTAAAGTTAACAAATAGATACATGACAGAGCGTTTCTTACCAGATAAGGCTATCGATGCTTTGGATGAAGCAGGTTCTAGAGTGCACATAACAAATATTGATGTTCCAAAACAAATTATTGAATTAGAAAAACAACTTGAAGAGGTCAAGGAAACTAAAAACAGTGTTGTTAAGAAGCAAAAGTACGAAGAAGCTGCTAAACTAAGAGATGACGAAAAACGACTTGAAAAAGAGTTAGCAACCGCTCAAGAAAAATGGGAAGAAGAAACTAAACAACATAGAGAAATAGTAACAGAAGACAATGTTGCCGACGTTATTTCTATGATGACAGGTATACCTGTAAATAAGATAGCGCAAACTGAACTAAATAAATTAGCAAAACTCCCCGAACTCATCAAAGGACGTGTCATTGGGCAAGATACCGCTGTTGCTAAGATAGTAAAAGCAATTCAGCGCAACAGGGCTGGTCTTAAAGATCCAAATAAACCTATCGGTTCTTTTATCTTTTTAGGGCAGACTGGTGTTGGTAAAACTCAACTAGCCAAAGTTTTAGCCAGCGAATTATTTGACAGTAATGATGCTCTTGTACGCATAGATATGAGTGAATATATGGAAAAATTTGCTGTATCTAGACTTATTGGTGCACCTCCTGGATATGTTGGTTACGAAGAAGGCGGTCAGCTTACAGAAAAGATTAGACGCAAGCCTTACGCTGTTGTCCTCTTGGATGAAATTGAAAAAGCACATCCAGATGTTTTCAATATGCTTTTACAAGTTTTAGATGATGGTTATTTGACTGACAGCCTTGGTCGCAAAATCGATTTTAGAAATACCATAATTATTATGACATCTAATATAGGTGCCCGTAAGCTTAAAGATTTTGGTACTGGTGTTGGTTTTGGTACTTCTGCCAGAGAAGCCCAAGAGTCAGAATATGCTAAAGGTGTTATAGAAAACGCTCTTAAAAAAGCCTTTGCGCCCGAGTTTTTAAACAGAATTGACGATGTTATTGTATTTAATGCTCTAGAAAAAGAAGACATTAATAAAATCATTGATATAGAGCTTATTAAGCTTGTAAAACGTATTAAAGAGATAGGCTATAATTTAGTGCTTACTGATAAAGCAAAGGACTATATTGCTGACAAAGGTTTTGATAAACAATATGGTGCAAGACCATTGAACAGAGCAATTCAAAAGTATGTTGAAGACGCATTGGCTGAAGAAATCATTAATTCTAAAATACAAGAAGGTGATACAATAACAATGGATTTAGATACCAAAAAAGATGAGCTAAAAATTAAAGTTAAGAGCTCTAGTAAACCTACCGAATCTTAATCGTTTTTCAATATTTTAAAGTAAAACTCCCCAAAATTTGGGGAGTTTTTTTATATTAAAGGGAAATGTATGAAGCATGCAAGAAATTGTTGTAAAATTAAGATTTTGTACACTTTCTTTTTACGATGAATACGTTATAGCAAAAATTAACGAAGGTGTACACTTAGATCATGACCATAATGAAGTCTTAATTAAGGTCATAGAAGATCATTATAGCAAACCATTTGTATACATTACACATAGAGAAAATTCATATTCTGTTGACCCCAATGTATACCCTAGAGCTACTAAAGTTGAATATTTAAAAGGGTTCGCCGTAGTGTCTAACAAATATCAGGCAAAAATTAATGCACAAATTGAAAAGATGTTTTTTGGAAAACCTTTTGAAATCTTTGCCAACATTAATGATGCTGTTAATTGGGCAAAAGAACTAATTGCTAAGGGTTAATTGTAATAATCTTTAATGTTTTTCAACATCATAATTATTTAAAAACAGTTCTTCTACCTCAATATCTACATCCTTTAAAAATTGAATAGAGGCTTCTATATCGTCATGTAATACTTCGTCTTCTTTTATAAAAGGCACTACTTTTCTATAATGCTCTAAAAAAGACTCGAGTAATGGAGACGTTTTCATGGGTCTTCTAAACTCTAATGCTTGCGAAGCATTCATCAACTCTATAGCAATAACACGCTCTACATTTCTAATAAGATTATAAGCTTGAGTTGCTGCATTGGCTCCCATACTTACATGGTCCTCTTGCCCATTACTAGACACTATACTATCTATACTTGCCGGTGATGCTAATTGCTTATTAGCACTTACAATACTTGCCGCTGTATATTGCGGAATCATAAAGCCTGAATTTAATCCTGGATTGTCTACTAAAAATGCTGGTAAACCTCGTAAACCCGATACCAATTGAAATATTCTACGTTCAGAAATATTGCCTATTTCTGCCATAGCTATTTTTAAATAATCTAGAGCTAAAGCCAAAGGTTGCCCGTGAAAATTTCCTCCCGAAATAATTAAATCTTCATCTGAAAAAATATTTGGATTATCGGTTACCGCATTAATTTCAGTCAAAATTACTTTTTCCACAAAATCTAAAGTATCTTTTGTTGCACCATGAACTTGCGGAATACATCTAAACGAGTATGGATCTTGAACGTGTTCTTTCTCTCTATTAATTAATTCACTGCCTTTTAGAAGCTCGTTAAAACGTTTGGCTACTTTACGCTGACCTGGATGTGGTCTTACATCGTGTACCAAATCATGAAAAGGATCTAATCTACCATCAAACGCATCTAAAGATATTGCTGAGATTATATCTGCCAAATAAGAGGTTTTATGAGACATTAAGAGCAAATACACACCATAAGCACTCATAAACTGCGTTCCATTCAATAAAGCCAAGCCTTCTTTAGCTTCCAATTTTATCGGTTGCCAATTAAATTTTTCTAACAATTCTGAAGCTTCATAATTCTCACCTCCATGGACAACACTTCCTTTTCCTAAAAGTGGTAATGCCAGATGTGCCAAAGGTGCTAAATCACCAGAAGCTCCTAAAGAGCCCTGTGTAAATACAAATGGAAAAATATCATTATTAAAAAAGTCTATTAATCGCTCAACAGTTTTTAGCTGCACACCACTATGACCATAGCTTAAGGATTGTATTTTTAACAATAACATTACTTTAACTATAGACTCTGGAACACGATCGCCTGTTCCGCAAGCATGAGACATTACCAAATTTTCTTGCAACTTGGTTAAGTCCTTATCTGAAATCTTAACATTGTATAACGAGCCAAAACCTGTATTGATTCCATACATCGGTTTTTTGTTGTTGGCCAATTTGTTATCTAAATAAGATTTACAGGCCTTAATTTTTGTTATAGAGTCTTCTGAAAGTTTTAACTTTTTGTTATCCTTAAAAATGTTGTATATCGTCACAATGTCTAGTGCATCAGACGAAATAATATGATAGTTATTCATAATTACCTATTGCGCTTCTTGTTGTTCTTGTTGCTGCTGTTCTTGTTCTGGTTGTTTAAATAAATCTATGTAAGCTTCGCCTAAAGTTTCAATAATATGGCTCGCTATTAAACTCTGATATCCATAATCTTCTAAAGAAATATCGGCAGATTTTCCGTGTAAATACACTCCAAAAATAGTTGCTGCCAAAGGCTCATAACCCTGAGCAATTAAACCCGTTATTATTCCTGTTAAAACATCACCAGTTCCTGCTGTTGCCATGCCTGGATTACCTGTTGTATTTATATAAAGCTTGTCGCCAAAAACTGTTATTGTATTTGCGCCTTTTATAACGACGATGACTTTATATGCTTTTGAAAATTCTTTCGTTTTACTAAGCTTATCAAAATCATCTGTCCACTCACCTACTAATCGTTCAAGTTCTTTTGGGTGCGGTGTTAAAACTGTTTGTTCTGGTAATACCTTTAGTAGTTCTTTATTTTTAGACAAGATATTTAGTCCATCTGCATCTATAACAAGCGATGTTTTATTAGCATTCAAAAACAGCTCTAAAGCTTTGATTGTTTTATCAGCCGTTCCTAATCCCACACCAATACCAACGCCACTAGGTTCTATATCAAAAGAAATATTAGTGATTTGCTCTTCATCTTTATCAGTAATTACCATGGCCTCCGGAAAAGAAGCTTGCATACTATGGTATCCACATTTAGGAATATACGCAGTAACTAAACCTGCTCCTGCACTTAATGCTGCCCTACTTGCCAAATTAACTGCACCTATTTTACCGTAACTACCACCTACTATTAAGGCATGCCCAAAATCTCCTTTGTGCGAAAACTTTTCTCTTGGTTTGTATAAGGGTAAAACTTCATGTTTTGAAATCAATTCAGCTTCGGTTTGCGTTTGCATTAAATAATCGCGGTCTATACCTATATCTAAAACTTCCCATTGTACAGTAAATTTTGAGGTTTCTGGCAAGAAGAAAACTAACTTTGGTGACTGAAAACTAATCGTGTAATTAGCATGGACTACAGCATTTTCGTCTTCTACGGCTTTGTCAGTATATAAACCCGAAGGTATATCTACAGACAAGGTAAATGCTTTAGATGCTCTCCAGTTCTGAAACAATTCTTGCACCCATTTGTTCGGTGGTCTGTTAAGACCTATACCAAACACAGCATCTACGATAATATCTCTCTCTTCTATAGCAATATCAGAAAAATCAGCACCACAACTTAGCATTACTGGCCAGTCTTTGGTGACTGTTTTAATTCTGTCGTAATTAATTAAAAAATCTTTAGAACGCTTATCACTACAGTTTACTATATATGTGACCACATTATATCCATGAGTTAATAAATGTCTTGCTAACACCAATCCGTCGCCACCATTATTGCCAATACCACAAAACACGTGAATTGGTACTTGTGCGCCTTGCATACGCATATGAATCCAATTAAAAATCTGGGTTCCTGCGCGCTCCATAAGATCAGTAGAGGAAATATTTTGACGTTCGGTTGTGAGTTTATCGCCTTCGTATATTTGTTCTTTAGAGAATAACTTCATGTATAAATTCTGTATATTGAAAAAACTTTATTAAGGAAGTAAAAATAAGATTTTCCAAGCCAATAGAATAATAATGTATTTAGTATTAATCTTATTGTGAAAAATTCATTCGAAACACAAAGACTTCGTGTTAGACCAATAACTCTAGAAGACGCACCATTTATTTTAGAATTAATGAATACTCCAAAATGGGTAAAATTTATTGGCGACAGAAATGTAAAAAGCATTGAAGCTGCAGAAGCTTATATTACAGAAAAAGCATTACCGCAAATAGCTACTCACGGTTATGGCAACAATGTTATTATTAGAAAATCTGATAACGTAAAACTCGGTACTTGCGGAGTTTACCATAGAGAAGGTATAGAAATACCAGATATTGGCTTTGCGTTTTTACCATCTAACGAAGGAAAAGATTACGCGTTCGAAGCAGCATCAAAACTTGTAGAAATAATTAAAGACAATTATAGTCTGGCAGAACTAAGTGCCTATACTTTAGAAGAAAATCTATCCTCAAGAAAACTGCTAGAGCGTTTAGGCTTTACACTAAAAGGCATCGGAACATTGCCTACTTCTGATGAAGAATTGTTGCATTATTACAGGAAACTATAGTTTTAACCCAAATAAAGGTGAATCATATGTTTTTTTGCACACAAAACTTTTAGTTATGTACATTTAAATTTTAAATATCAAATATGAGACGTTCGCGCTGTTTTATTCTGCTTTTGGCTTTATCTTTTTTAGGTATCAATGCGCAACAGTTTACTTTAGAAACTTCATTAGACGCAACCGTCAATGAAACCTCAGGATTATTGTACATTAACAATATATTGATTACGCATAACGACAGTGCAAATACCAATCAACTTTTTGATATAGATATTTCTACAGGAAATGTAACCCGAACAGTAACCATTACCAATGCTACGAATGTTGATTGGGAAGATCTTACGCAAGATGGTACCTACATTTATATTGGCGATTTTGGTAATTACCAAGGGGACAGAGCTGATTTGAAGGTATACAGAATTGCTATTTCAGATTATTTGAATAACACGTCTATTACTGCAGATGTCATTAACTTTAGCTATGCAGACCAAACAGATTTTACAACAAGTCCGTTTGCTACCAATTTTGATGCAGAAAGTTTAATACATTATAATAACAGTCTTTATGTATTTACCAGAAATTGGCTAGATGGCAACACCAACATTTACCAATTACCTAAAACACCTGGCTCACATAGCATTTCTATGGTTGATAGTATTACAGCTGGCGGTTTGGTATCTGGTGCAACATTCAACGCAACAAGTAACGAAATTATTATGACTGGATTTGATGGTAATGGCGCATTTTTAATTGAATTAAGCGGATTTAACTCTGGGCTATTTTCTAACGGAACAGTTACAAAAACATCTATTGCTGTACCAGAAAATTATTCGTTTCAGATTGAAGGTATATATCCTCTTAACGCAAACGAGTATTTCATAACAGCTGAAGAAACTGGTGCACTTCAATCAGCTTTGTATAGTTTTAATACCTCTACCCTTTCTTTAGATGAAACTGAATTAACACCAATTTCATTTTATCCAAATCCGGCTAGAACACAAATTACATTGAGCGAGGATAGTCTTCAAACTAAAATTTATAATATAACTGGTCAATTGGTAAAAACATCAAACAAAAAAAACATTGATGTTTCAGATTTAACTTCTGGAATATATCTTATAACTATTGAAGCTGCTTTTGAAAAAAATACAATAAGAAGCCGTTTGCTAATAGAGTAATTAACCCATTATTCTTACCAATAACTCTTTAAGTAAGTCGCCTTGTGGTACTGCATTGGCACCAACACCTTTGCCTTTAACGTCAAATTCCCTAAGTAAAGCAACCACTGCACTTACTTTTTTCATTGGGTAATTGCGAGCTGCTGTAAGGTACTCATTAACAAAATAAGGATTAACCCTTAATGCCGAAGCTACACTTCTTGGATTTTTGTCTGTCATGCCGTGAAGATGTAACAACTGTGAAAAGAAATTAAACAACAGCCCTACAGTTACCACCATAGGATTGTCCTTAGGATTATCACCAAAATACTTTGCAATACGCTGTGCTTTAACAATATCTCTGGCACCCACAGCTTTCCGAAGTTCAAAATTATTATAATCTTTACTTATTCCTATATTTTCTTCAATATGCTCTGGTGTAATCTGTGTGCCTTTTGGTAAAACAATTTTTAGCTTATTGAGCTCATTATTTACTTTACTTAAATCGGTTCCTAAAAACTCAACCAGCATTTGCGCTGCTTTTGGCGAAATATCATAACCTTGTCCTTTTAGAACACGTCTTATCCAATCCGGAACCTGATTATCATAGAGTTTTTTGCTTTCAAAAACTACACTACCGTTTTTGTTTATTGCCTTGTATAACGCTTTGCGTTTATCAATTTTTTTATACTTATAATTAATAACCAAAACCGTTGTTGGTTGTGGGTTTTCGGCATACGATGCTAGCTTTTCTATGGTACGACTAAGGTCTTGCGCTTCTTTAACAATAACTACTTGACGCTCTGCCATCATAGGATAACGCTTGGCATTACTTACGATATCGTCTATAGTAACATCTCTTCCATAAAGCACCATTTGGTTAAACCCTTTTTCGGCTTCATCCAAAAGATTATCTTCAATAAAATCTGAAATCTTATCAATGTAGTATGCCTCCTCACCCATTAAAAAATAGATGGGTTTAATTTGTCCTTTTTTTATGTCTGCTACTAATGCTTTTACCTCGTCCAATCTCTTATTTTGTTTGTGTGATTGCTATTATAATTTTAATTTTGTGAAGTGCAAAAACTCAACTTTCCACAGTTTGAATACCGATTCAAAAGTACAGAAAATAAAATTTCTATTTTTGATGTCATTCGGAAAAAATTTATCATTCTTCAACCAGAAGAATGGGTAAGGCAGCATTGTGTACATTATCTCATCAACGAAAAGAAATACCCTAAATCTTTGATTAATGTTGAAAAGGAGTTAAACATTAATGGCTTAAAGAAACGCTACGATATTGTAATTTTTAATCCCGATGGTAGTATTCTTCTTATTGTTGAATGCAAATCGCACGACATTACCATAAATCAAAATACTTTTGACCAAATTGCACGTTATAATTTAGCGTTAAATGCCGAATTCCTCATGGTAACAAATGGCATAAATCATTATTATTGCCAAATGGATACTGAAGCGGAGCGTTATCAGTTTTTAAGAGATATTCCTAACTATAAAAAGGCATAAATGTACAGCGACAAGGATATAGCAATTGTTATTTTAAACTGGAATGGAAAAGCGCTACTAGAGCAATTTTTACCTTCGGTTTTGAAATATTCTGAAGATGCTAAAATTTATGTTGCAGATAATGCCTCTACCGATAATTCTGTTGAATTTTTAAAAACGTCTTTTCCAGAGGTTAGTATTATTCAAAATTCTGAAAATAGCGGTTATGCCAAAGGTTATAACGACGCTTTAAAACATGTTTCTGAACCACTACTCTGCCTTCTAAATAGCGATATCGAAGTTACTGAGAATTGGCTCAATGGAATTCTAACAGCTTTCAATTCTGAAGTAAAACCAGACATCCTTCAACCAAAAATATTAGACTACAAAAACAAGTCTAAATTTGAATATGCTGGTGCTGCAGGTGGCTTCATAGACAAATATGGTTATCCGTTTTGTAGAGGTCGCATATTTAACAGCATCGAGGAAGATAAAGGACAATACAATGATATCACAGATATTTTTTGGGCTTCTGGCGCTTGTTTTTTTATAAAGAACGAAGTTTTTAAAACTTTAAACGGTTTTGACGAAAGCTATTTTGCACACATGGAAGAAATAGATTTGTGCTGGCGCGCATTCAATAGTAATTTTAAAACAAAATATGTTGGTACATCCACAGTGTATCATGTTGGTGGCGCAACCTTAAATAATTCCAACCCTAAAAAGACATACCTCAACTTTAGAAACAGTCTTATAACGCTAGTTAAAAACACTAACAGTAATGTGTTTTCTAAGGCTATAATGAGAATGCTTTTAGATGGTGTTGCAGGTGTTATGTTTTTACTGCGATTAAAACCTGCTCACTTCATTGCTATCTTAAAAGCTCATGGTTCTTTTTATCTCAATTTGAGTAATGTTTTAAAGAAACGTAAAACACTCAAAAAACGTCCTAATTATTACCAAACCTCTTCAATTGTTTGGTCTTATTTTGTAAAGAGAAAACAAACGTTTTAACTGTTTATAAAACTGTTAAAATTTTTGTTAATCTGTGTACAAGCCTATTTTCTTTTGTATAATTTTGATATGTTAAAATTAACAATTTAAACTATAGTGAAAATTATGAAAAAACTAATGTTATTAAGTGTTTGCTCAATGGTGTTGCTTGCATCTTGCGTATCGAAGAAAGAATATGCAGCGCTTGAGGCAAAACAACAAGAAACACAAGATTTACTTAACAGTGCTACTGTAAAATTAAATAAATGTCTATCTGATGCTGCTGCTGCAAACGCCAGAGTGGAAACCATGAAAGACCAGTTGGCAGATTTACGTAAAGCTAACCAAGATTTAATAGATACTAAAGGGAACCTAACAACCTTAACTCAAAAAGGCGCTGAAAACCTTGAGAAATCTTTAGAAAGCTTAAAAGAAAAAGATTTAAAGATTTCTCGCTTACAAGATGCCTTAACTAAAAAGGATAGTGTGACACTAGCAATAGTTACCAGCTTAAAGAAAGAGGTTGGTATTAACGATCCAGACATTGAAATTAATGTAGAGAAAGGTGTTGTTTTTATCTCTATTGCTGATAAATTATTATTTAAAAGCGGTAGCTACAATGTAACTGACAGAGCCAAAGAAATTTTAGGTAAAGTTGCTAAAGTTATTAAGAGCAAGCCAAATTTTGAAGCTATGGTAGAATCGCATACCGATAACGTACCTTACAATAAACCTCCACTATTAGATAACTGGGATCTTAGTGTAAAACGTGCAACATCTGTAGTACGTGTATTAGAAAGCTTAGATGTAAATCCACAAAAATTAATTGCGGCTGGTCGTAGTTATCACGTACCGTTAGTAGAAAATGATACTGCTGAAAACAGAGCTAAAAATAGAAGAACCCGAATAATCGTTCTTCCAAAAATTGATGAATTCTACGAAATGATTGAAGAAGAAATGAAAAATCTTTCTGCAGGAAATTAATTTTTAAACTCAAATAACCTTAAACTAAAAACCCAATGCGTTTGCATTGGGTTTTTGTTTTAATCTTGGGTGTAAATAGTTAAATGAGAAGACCTATCCTAAAACAGACTCTATAGTTTTGGCGCGTTGTATTTTTCCATTAACAGTTTCTACAAATTTGTCAGTTGTATATATATGTTTAGGGACTTCAAACTTAGTTAAGCCTTTAATAAAACGTATTCTGTTGGCTATACTATCAGCAGAATCTCTTGGGTTTTCTACTATTAAAACTAAACGTTCACCTAAAGTTTCATCTTCTTCCCCTGCAACAATAAAACGCTCATCAATAGCAGGCTGTAACTTATCTTCTATCTGTTCTGGGAATAATTTAACTCCACCAGAGTTGATAACATTATCAAAACGGCCCAATAACTGAAAACTAGTTTCAGATTTTAAATCTACAATATCATTAGTCACTAATGATTCTTCAACTAAATTAGAGGCATTAATTACCAAACACTGCCTCTCATCTTGAGAGAACGTTACATTAGGAATTGCACTAAAGTATTTCTCGCCTTTAGACGCTTTAGACGGAAGTTGCCTCACCGCAACATGTGTTACTGTCTCAGTCATGCCATAAGTTTCAAAAAACTTTGAATTACACGTTTTAATACGTTCTATTAAAGGACGCGTAACTTTAGAGCCACCAATAATTAGTGTTTCAATATTGTTTGTGTATTTTAAGGTATGTTTTAACTGTAAGGGAATCATAGCACAAAAATTATAATGTTTTTCATAATCAAACATTGGATGTGCACTTGGTTCTACATGATCTAACTCTAGACCTAAAATCATAGCTCTAACTAGCATCATTTTACCTGCTATATAGTGACTTGGCAAACAGTCTATAGCTGTATTACCTGGTTCTAGACCAAAGAAATCGCCTGTAGCAATAGCAGAATTTACCATAGCTTGTTTTTTTAATTTTATAAGCTTTGGTATGCCTGTAGATCCCGAAGTTTTTACTTCTATGAAATCTTTATCATTGAGCCAGTCTATTAAGAAGTTTCCTGTAGCTTTTTCGTATGGCGCTCCCTCTTTTATAAAACTGTAAGCTACCTCTTTTAACGCTTCGTGATCATAATGTAATCCGTTTAGCTTAAAACGATTATGAACTTTATCGTAATTTGGTGTCATAACTTATTCTCCAATAATTTTATAATCTTCCTTTGGTGGCTCTAAAACTTTTCCGAACAGGCGTTCTTGCCAGTTTTTCCAACCATATCGTTTCGATAAAATTAATAACATAATTGGATATACAACCAATACTGGTATTAAGATTTCGCCAATAATACTCATCGATGGTTCTGCAGTACTTTTAAAGATGGCGTCTGTCTGTAAGGCTGTCCAATCTGCCGTAACTAAAAGCGATGCCAACAAGTTGTTACCTAAGTGAAACCCTAGAGCGAGTTCTAAACCATCATCCATTAAGGTCATAATGCCTAAAAGCAGACCTGTGCCGATGTAGAATATCATCATTTTCCAGAAACCAATATTAGCTACCTCAGGATTAGCGCTATGTGCAATACCAAATAAAACAGATGTTAGAATTAACGGAAACCACTTATTCTTGGCTATAATTCCAATATGCTGCATTAAATACCCTCTAAACAGATACTCTTCTAATCCAATCTGAAACGGAAATAGAATAATACTTACAACAAACAAAATTGAAAATTTTCTAAAATCGAACTGATATATAATTTCGGATGAATCTATGTTGTAACTTATAATAAATGAAACAATTGTAAAGGTTGCAATCATCATAAAAGCAAAGAATACCCTACCATAATCTACCTTAGGTCGTGCTGTAGTTAACGATAAAATACTGCGCTGATGAACGTACTTTACCAAAATAAAAAGTAAGCCTAGTAAAAATGCAAATGGAATAAGATTTATTGCTAAATTAAGGCTAGATGGTATGCTTTTCATCATTTGGTAAGCGGCCTCTAAATCTGCAGGATCTGTATATAAGTAGGCAATAAAATTACCTATAAAAATACCAGCTACTAGTATAGTAGTTAAGATAAACATCCATAATTCTCTTTGTCCTTTGTAAGCTTGTTGTATATAATTCATTCGTTTAATTTAAATTTCCAATCTTTATTAATATCGTATTGCAAAGTACCATTTTTTACCGTTAATGGCGAAGCAAAATTGTTAGTAAATAAGCTTCCTGTGCCAAGACCTTGAGGCATGGTGTTATTTAATGTATAGGTCCATTGTGCAATAGCATTTAATCCCACATTACTTTCTAATGCACTTGTAATCCACCATTTTATATTTAAGTCTTCTGCATTTCTAATCCATTGTAAACTTCCGCTGTAACCACCAATTAAACTTGGTTTAAGAATAATATATTGTGGCTTTATAGTTTGAAGTATATCTAGTTTTTTTTCTTCTAAAAAAACACCAATCAACTCTTCATCTAAAGCTATAGGCAAAGGTGTAACTTCGCATAATTTTGCCATATCTTCGTATTGCTTTGGTTTTATGGGTTGCTCTATAGAATGCAATTGATATTCTGAAAGACGTTTTAACTTTTCTAAAGCCTCTTTTGGCTGAAACGCTCCGTTGGCATCGACTCGCAATTCTATGTCTGAAATTGAAAACTCTTTTCTTATGGATTTTAAAATGTCTAACTCGGTCTGAAAATTAATAGCACCAATTTTTAGTTTAATACAATTAAAACCAGCTTCAATTTTTTCTTTAACTTGTTGGCGCATAAAGTCTTCGTCTCCCATCCAAACCAAGCCATTAATTGGTATTGTATCTTGTCCTTGAGTAAATTGCGACGGAAACAAATTGAATTGAGCTTCGCTTTCTAAAGACTTAAAAGCCATCTCAATACCAAACTGAATACTTGGAAGTTCAACAAGCTCACTGACCAAAGTTTCTAAACCCAAATTGATGTTCTTACATACCCATTTCAATTTTTCTTCATAATCTGGTCTATCATCAACAGAAAGTCCTCTTAAAATACCACACTCACCTACTCCGGTTTTGTTTTCACTTTTAACAATAATAAACCATGTTTCCTTAGTAGTCATAACACCTCTAGAGGTACCACTTGGTCGTTTAAAATTAAGCGTATACTTATGGTATGTTGCTTGCATATTATCTATTCTTTTATAAGTTGTGATGCATACTAATCTGCCATTGTCCTTTTCCCCAAGCATCTGTTTTTTGATTCATCCAACCTAACTGAAATCTAATTTTTGGATTTAAAACATACCCTAAGCCCAAATAAGTTCGGTTTCTGTCAAAGAGTTCTACTGATCTACCATCGCCAATATCTTGTTGGCCATTAATGAACAATTCATTGTAAAAAGCTACATAAAAAATTTTAGGAGCCAATTCTTTTCCTTGTATTGGAATATTTAGAAATATATTATAACGATAACGTGTTCTAAAATCTTGATGCTCTACAAAACGTTGCTCGTACCTAAATCTATGGGTAAGGTAAAATCTTCCTCCTAATTTTTGGGAAATTAGTGCTTCTTGATAAATTCGGTTTTCTGAGAATGTATTATTACTATCTCCATATTCACCAGTGGTTACATTTCCGTACCCTAATGTAAATTTTACACCTGCATCTTTTGGAGAAAAAGTTACACCAGAGCGCAGTAACAACTGCTCCATATCGTTTAACCCTTGCCAATCTCTATACTGAAAATCCCCTTGAAATCCCCATTGACTATCTTTAAACTGATGACTAAAAAAATACATATACCACGCACCAGTTTTAGATTCTTCAACTTGAGAAAATACTTCCATGTTTGTAATTAGCAAAAGAAAAAACAATAGCTTTAATTTCATAAATTTTATTCATAAATTGAAACTATAAAAATAAGCATCTTCTATTAGCTATAAGTTAATGTTTTTCAAAAAAAATCCTTTTAAATAATGCCAGAATTCCCTAACATTATTCACTTTGCAATACCTGTTTTTGTATTTTCTATGCTGCTAGAGTTATATGTAACAACAAGGGAAAAATTCAGTGAAACCAAAGGTTATGAACCCAAAGATGCCTTTGCTTCTATTGCAATGGGTTTAGGAAATGTGTTTTTAGGATTTGCTAGTAAAGGCTTGGTATGGCTAGCTTTATTTTGGGTATATAATAATTTAAGATTATTTACTATTCCGCCTACTTGGTGGTCTTTTGTTTTGTTGTTTTTCGCTGATGATTTAGCTTATTATTGGTTTCATAGAATTTCACACCAATGTCGTTTATTTTGGGCATCGCATGTGGTTCATCATTCTTCTCAACACTACAATTTAAGTACAGCTTTGAGGCAAACATGGTCAGGTGGGTTTTATAGTTTTGTTTTTTGGCTATGGTTACCACTTTTAGGGTTTCATCCTGCCATGATATTATTACAAATGTCCGTTAGTTTGTTGTATCAATTTTGGATTCATACTGAAGCCATTAGCAAAATGCCTCGTTGGTTTGAAGCTATATTTAACACCCCTTCGCATCACAGAGTTCATCATGGAAGTAACCCTATTTATCTAGACCGAAATCATGCTGGTATTCTGATTATCTGGGATAAACTCTTTGGAACTTTTCAACCCGAATTGGAGGATGAAAAAGTAACATACGGTTTGGTAACCAATATAAAAACTTACAATCCCGTAAAGATAGCCTTCATTGAATGGTGGCAATTGTTAAAAGACATATTTACCGGACATAAATCCTTAAAAAATCGTTTTAATTATCTTATAAAGCCACCTGGCTGGAAACATGATGGCACAGGAAAACTAAGTAATGATCTGAGGCAAGAATGGTTGAATTCTAAAAAGAAATAATAACATTTAAAAAACACTTTTATTTTAAACTGCTCGCGCATATATTGCTGTTGCATTGGCAAAACCAAAGGTATTTATTTAATTTTTTTTTCGAAGTTATAGTGAAAATTAAGATGTAAAGCCTACTAAGACACTATATTAATTATCACTAATGTCTGATGCACAAGCACTGGTATTATATTTTATTCGCTTTAAGGTACTCCAGATTTTATCTTCAAAACTACTTGGAGAAAACCTAAATAATACTATAGTTCTATCTTGCTCTGTACAACTAAATGTGCTTACCAAAACATTGAGTATCATAATTTCTTTTGTATGAAATGCGTTATACAACCTTATTTTTCCTCTAAAATTATTTTTACTTGTTGGTAAGAATACTGCAAAGGTTTCTGGAATTTCAATAGTTTTGTCTTTATTAACAACATTCATTAATCCATCAAAATATAATTTTAAATCGCGTTCTAAAGTAGTTTCATTAATTACGGTATTGCCATTTATGCTCCAAGCGAACGCATAAGACCAATACTCTAAACTGTCTTGGTTAGACCAATCGTTGGGAAAATACGCTTCTTCAAATCCGTTATAGTCTATTTTAGGGGCAAAATGAATGGGAAATTTAAACACTTCCTTTGTCCACAAACTATCTACTATTAAGAGGTTTTCACTTTTATCAGTTTGCGAAAGACTAAACGAAAAACAAAAAACCGCAGATATTAAAACGAAGTCTCTTCTCATATGTTAGTGGTTTAAAAATAACTCTACTTCAAATTCTATGGCGTCTGAAATAGCATAATCCTTAATTTTTGCAACTCCTTTTGAGCTGTAGTTTATACCAAAATCAGTTCTGTCAATTTTAAATTTGGTATAAATCTTTTTTTCATTAGGTAAAACCTCAACATTGTATAATGTTATAACATTGGTAATATCTTTAATAGTGAGATTGGCTTCAATTTTAAACCTATTGTCTTCAACTTTTTCAAAATTTATAAATTCTAATTTTGATACAGGATAATTATCTACTTCAAAAAAGTCTTCATTTTTTAAGTGGTTTATTAAATCCTCACTGTATTCTCCATCTGTGTTTACAATGGTATTCATGTCTACTACAAAATTTCCGCTTGTAATTTCATTGTTTTTAAATTCCACAGAGCCTTCTTTAAATTTTACCGTTCCATAATGATTGCCAAAGCTAAACAGCATTGACCCTTTCCAGTTTACAATACTGGTTTCTAGATTAATTTCTGTATTTTCATTTAGATTGGCTTCAACAACCTCTGGCTTCTCTTCATTTGCCAGAAGTAAATTATCATTATCTGGCTCTGATGTGTTTTTACAGCTGTTTAAAGCACATGCTAAGATAAAAGCTAATAGAATAATTGTTCGTTTCATAATTGATGTATTTTATTGATTTTTAATGAGTTTAAAAGTAAATTCCTTAACAGAATCATGGTTGTTTAGGTAGTCATCTATAGGTTGTACTACTTCATAATCTGGAAGTATACCTCTAGATGGATCAAGCCCTGTAAGAGGTAACTGAGAAGTTGCGTTAGCTACATAATATTCGAACCTTGTGTTTTTTAATCTCAGTACCGTTTGGCCGGCCGTACAGAAGTGGTTAGAGCCTAACTCCTCGCCAAGGATGGTGCCTAAATTGTGGTATTTTACCATAGCCATAAAATGACCCGTCGTAGAATTACCGTTACCGTCTATTAAAAAGTAAAGCTTTCCTTTATAAGTATTCTTTATTGGTCTGTATATTATGTTTTCTTTTTCATTATCTGAATTTAAGAAATAGGAAAATGGTTTATCCATTATATGCCTTAAAAGATAAATGCTAGATTGGGGTGAGCCACCACCGTTAAATCTGAGATCTACAATGAGGTTTTTTATATTTTTTTCATTAATCTTCTTAAAGCTTTGGTTTATAAAATTTTCAAATTCATTAAGATTATTCCAAGGGTAATAGTTAAAACTCGAAATGGTTAAGACTGCTGTTTCAGCATCCTTAAAATCGAGACACAAATTGTCTGCGCAAGATTTTGTAAAAGACGCTTTAAAACTTGGATAAGCATCTAATGGTTTCAATACAATTGGTGCTTGCTGTCCTTTTATTTGAATTGTGTAGGTTTTAGGAAAATTAAGTGCATACGAAATCATCGCTATTGCCCAATAATTAAACTGATGGCGTTTATAGGATTCTATGTGGCCTTGAGATGGAATATGTTTATAGATCTCAGTAATAATAGCCGCAACAGGCAAGCCATTAATCTTAACGATTTCATCTTTTATAGAAACCTTATTATTATTGGTACCAGCTTCTATTACATACAACCTGTCATTGAGCCATCTTACATCTAAAGGAAATAATAAAGGTATGGGCAATGCATCCCAATCTACCGAAAAATTATTGGAAGTATGAGAACAGTTAATATTTGAAATAATCTCACGGCAATACCAAGAGAACTCGGCATAAGTGGTGTTTTGGTTTATAGATGCTTTCTTAGCTTCTACCGTTTTTAAGAAATCTTCTTTAGAAATAAACTTTAATGCATTAGGATGAACTTCTAATAATTTGTTGGCCAGCTCATCTAAATCAGCTTTGTAAGCTTTAACATTATAGGTTTTTGTGAATTTTTCGGCAGGTGTTAAGGGTTTTTTATTAGGAAATTTAATGCGCTCTATCATATCCTCTGCATTAAAATTGTCTGGATTCATCGCTAAGGATTTTTTATAATTTTTTAAGGCCAAATCCATTTTGTTGAGATTAAAATAGGCTTCACCCAAACTATCATAAGCATTATACCAATTAGGAAATTGCTCTACGATCAACTTAAAAATCTCTAAAGCTTCTCTAGGATTATTTTCCCATAGCAAACCATAGCCATACATTGTAATTTCATCCTTGTTTTCAAAATTATATGTATTAGGTTCTTTGCGTTTTAATTGGTTGTACAACGCTATTCTTTCTTTAATCGTTTTATGCCCATTAGCTTTTAAAACTTGGCTTATTGAGTTTTTGGTTTTAACTGAATGCGTATTGGGTTGCGCATCACTTTGGTGATTTTGGCAGCCAAAAAGAAAGGATAATAAAAAGATAAAGCGTACTTTTTTCATTTCTATGATTTTATCCAAAACTACTTTTACAGCACTTAGAAAGTGTCAAAAAAGTGTAAAAGAAATGTGAAGCCTTGTAAAAAGTTATTAAAATGCTGTTCTTTACATTGCTTATGAAAAATTATTATTCCTTTGGCCTTTTTTATCTCATCATTGTTTCACTCTTTTCGTGTGCTCAAAATGTACGAGAAATTAATCCAGATAAAGTAAAAGTGGCCATTAGAGCTGTTGGTCATGAATTGCTATTGGATGAAAAAGACTTCACTTCTTTGGTTTTACCCATTGAAGAAATCAACTCAAAAACGTATAAACTAAAATTTGAAAACCATTTGTCCATTGATCCTGGTCGTCTGGTAGATATTATTGAAAAACGTTTTAAAAAAGCAGATTTACCTTCTAATTACATTATTGAAGTGTTGAAATGTAATGCTGTGGATATTGCTTATAGCTACCAAATGAAAAACAAAAAAGACACGGATCTAGTGCCTTGTAGTGGCAGAGTTTTACCAAAGTCTTGCTACTTTCTTTATATCAAATTTCAGCAAGATGAGGCAGGTTTTAATTTTTGGCTCTTATCCATACCTATAGTTTTAATTGGGTTAACTGCATTCTTAATATTAAGAAGAAAAGCGTCTTTAAAACCTCAAAAAGATGAGAATGATCGCATACAACTTGGAAGTTTTATATTTTATCCTGAACAACATAAATTAATAAAACAAGCTACCGAAATAAGCCTTTCTAAAAAAGAATGCGAAATCCTTGAAATACTTTCTGAAAAACCTAATGAAATTGTTTCTAGAGAGGAACTCACTAAGCGTATATGGGAAGATAACGGTGTGGTAGTGGGTAGAAGTTTAGATACCTACATATCTAAACTTAGAAAAAAACTACAAGACGACCCCAAAATAAAGCTCACAAATGCACACGGTATTGGTTATAAGTTAGAAATAGAGTAACTAAACATCCATACTAGCGCCTATATCTAACAACTTAAGTGTTTTCAATTTAGAGTCAAATTTGGCTTTGGCTTTTACTTTATCTATTTCAATAAAACCAAATGTGTCGTAATGATACCCTAAAACTCTATCGCACTTTAAAAATCTGGTGGCAATAATTGCATCCTCAACACCCATTGTAAAGTTATCGCCAATTGGTAAAACGGCAAGATCTAAATCATAATTTTGCCCTATAATTTTCATATCATAATGTAGTGCTGTATCTCCCGCTATATACAAAGTTTTTTTGTCTGTTTGTATTATAAATCCACCAGGTTGTCCACCATATTTACCATCTGGAAATGAAGATGTATGGACTGCATTAACATACTTTACCTTACCAAAATCAAAATTCCATGAGCCACCATGATTCATCGGGTGACCTTTGAACCCTAAATTTTGATAATGTACTACTATTTCGTAGTTAGAGACAATAGTTGCATCTGTTCGTTTTGCAATGCTTTCCACATCTAAAATATGATCTTGGTGCGCGTGCGTTATTAAAATATAATCTGCTTTAATGCTGTTAATATCAATATTTGATGCTTTTTCGTTACCAGATATAAATGGATCTACCAAAATGTGAATATCTTTTATTTGTAGACCTAAACATGCATGACCGTAAAATGTAATTTTCATTTTTAGATGGATTTAAATGTAATGTTATATTAAAATTAATACAAAATATATCCAACACCTAATAACAGGGCAAAAAGAAATGTAGACATTGCCAAAACTTTTAACTGAATGTCAAATTCGTTGGGCGCTTTTGCTGCTTTAATCTTTTTTAAATGAATTACGAGGGGAATAAAAGCAGCGAGATACAAAAAGTTGTAAGATTCTTCTACATAGTATAAAATTGAAAAAACCACAGCAGTTAACATTGCACCCGTTATAAGAACATAATGATACTGTTTAGCCCTCTTAATACCTAACTTTACGGCAATTGTGATTTTACCAACTTTAGCATCTGCTTCTAAATCTCTCATATTATTTAGATTTAAAACACCTACACTGAGTAAACCGAGAGCTATTGCAGGTAGAACAACCACGTGGTCTATGGTATGTACATAGAGTAAATAACTACCTATGGTACTTATTAGACCAAAAAAAATAAATACAAAAATATCGCCCAAGGCCTTGTAACCGTAAGGAGAATCGCCCATTGTATAGTTTAAAGCGGCATAAACTGATAGTCCACCCAAAAACATAAAAAGCAATAAGAACAAGAAATTTGCTGGTCCAAAAGCAGCCATAATTAGCGATAACGTGAGGATGATAACTACTATTATATTAAATTTTATGGCCTCTAACATTTCGTCTGGTGTAATAATACCACTTTGTATAGCCCTTTGTGGGCCAACTCTATCCTCGTTATCAGTACCTTTTACACCATCACCATAATCATTGGCTAAATTAGATAGAACCTGAAGACTTATGGTTGTTAAAATAGCTAATACTAAGACCCACCAACTAAAACGACCGTTGTATATAGCAAAGCAGGTTCCTAAGATGATTCCAGAAACAGAAAGCGGTAAAGTTCTCAGTCTCATGGCAGAAAGCCACGGTTTCATTTTTTTCATTACCCTTATTTTTATGGAATCCACTTTTTTGGAAAGTTAGGCTTTCTTTTTTCTAAGAATGCATCACGACCTTCCTTGGCCTCGTCCGTCATGTAAGCCAATCTAGTAGCTTCTCCGGCAAAAACTTGTTGACCAACCATACCATCATCAGTTAAGTTCATAGCAAATTTTAGCATTTTTATTGATGTTGGCGATTTTGCTAATATTTCTTGAGCCCATTCATAGGCAGTAGTCTCTAAATCATTGTGTGGCACAACAGCATTTACCATACCCATCTCAAAAGCCTCTTGGGCAGAGTAGTTTCTGCCTAAAAAGAATATTTCTCTCGCCTTTTTTTGTCCTACCATTTTGGCTAAATAGGCTGAACCATAGCCACCATCAAAACTTGTAACATCAGCATCGGTTTGCTTAAATATTGCATGCTCCTTGCTGGCAAGTGTAAGATCGCATACTACGTGCAAACTATGTCCTCCACCTACTGCCCAACCAGGTACCACCGCTATAACAGCCTTAGGCATAAAACGTATAAGGCGCTGAACTTCTAAAATATTCAACCTATGATAACCATCTTCGCCAACATAGCCTTGGTGACCTCTTGCTTTTTGGTCTCCACCAGAGCAAAAACTCCAAATACCATCTTTTGATGATGGGCCTTCTGCACTTAGTAAAACGACACCAATATTTACATCTTCGTTTGCATCATAAAATGCATCATAAAGTTCTGAAGTTGTCTTTGGACGAAAGGCATTTCGTACATCTGGACGATTAAAGGCTATTCTTGCCGCTCCATTGCATTTGTGATAGGTAATATCTTCATAAGATTTGGCAACTTTCCAATCTATATGGCTCATATCTTTCAAAAATTTGAGAACAAAAATAAGGAATTAATAATAATGCTTAAAGACTAAATTTTGTTTGAATTTACTATGCATGCATACTATATTTGCGGCTTAATTTTTTACAATGTAATGATTACGTCCCTTATGATTGATAATGAAGATTATACATTTAAAGAAGTAAATATAGGTAAGCTACAATATAATGAAAAGTATATAATTGCGATATTTAACGAAGGTGTAGACATAAATTTTAAAAACTTTAGTGAAGTAGCAACTATCATTAAATCACAATTTGAAAACAGACCTTTTGGCTTTATTGCCAATAGGGTTAATTCTTATTCTATAAATCTTTCTGATGCTGATAGATTTAATAAAACGTTTCCTAACGTAAAAGCTTATGCTGTTGTGGCACATAACTCAATAACCGAGAGGGTCTTTGAAATTGAAGAACGCTTTTTTAAGTTCAACAGAAAATCTTTTAGAGATCTCGGTGGAGCTATTGATTGGGTTGAAAATACACTTTCTTGTATTGAATAAGCTGTGTTTATTAAGGCCTAATCTCCTGTCTAAAACATATAATATTCTGTTTTTCATTTATTTATGTGACCAACCTTTAAAACATGTGTCTAATTATAGCTTTATGATGTCATAATTTAAAGTTTAGCTATAATTAAAATTTAAAGATCATGGGAATTGAACACACAGAGTTTGCGTCAGAAATCATAGACCAAAATTCAACAGATTTTGGGGTTACTCATTTTTTTAAAGACATTGCAGTCATTGAGTTTAACGAAGGTGCGCATATTGATTTAAATGCCGTAAACCCTACACTTAAATCTATAAAAAAGCATTATGGTAATTTTAGACCGTTTGGGATTATTGCCAATAGAATAAACTCATATTCTATTTCAATATTAGATCTAAAAAAAGCCAGACAAAAACTACCAAACTTAGCTGCTTATGGCATAGTTAGTTATACTAATGCTACACGGATGAATGCTGAAATTGAAAGTAGCTTTTGCGAATGGAAAGACATTTGTTTTAACAACTTGTACGAGAGCCTAAACACCATACAACAACGATTAG